>CAJLXA010000017.1 GCA_905210485.1 uncultured Eubacteriales bacterium
CGTCCGTCAGCGCGCGCGTTTTGTGAAAATCGTCTTTGACCATACCGAAAAGAGGAATATCCGCGCCACATTCCGCCATGGCTTCACGGACGGCGGACACCTGTCCTTTGCCGCCGTCAAGCAGTATGAGATCGGGGCGCGTGCCGAGCGACCCCTCCTCCTTTCCGATGTGGGCAAGGCGGCGCGAAAGCGCTTCTTTCATGGAAGCAAAATCGTCGCGCGTTTCGCCGACGCGGACACGGAAAGTGCGGTAGTCGCTTTTTTTCATGCCGCCGTTTTCATAGACCACCATAGAAGCGGTGATGGCCTCGTCGCCTATGTTGGATATATCGTAGGCTTCTATGCGATCCGGGATCACCTCAAGTCCGAGCATGGAAGAAAGCAGAATCAGATTTTTGTCTTCTTTTTCCCGCTCACGGCGGTAAACGGCGGCTTTTTCTTCGGCGTTATGATACGCCATGTCACAGATCTTTCGGTTATCGCCCCGTTTCGGCGAACGAACGGCGACCCGACGGCCCTTTATTTCGGTCAGACGGTCGGAGAGCCAGAGACATTCTTCTTCTCCGGGATCGAAAGAAAGCAGAATTTCCCGCGGAATATCGACGGCGTCGCCGTAATAACGGCAGAGAAAGGACACACAGTCCTCATCTTCAAGGATCTCGTTCCCGGAAAACAGAAAGTCGTTTTTGTTATTCAGTTTTCCGCCGCGGATATTGAGAACCGAAAGAACGCCGCATACGTCGTCGGAATAAAAGGCGACGGCGTCCTGCTCGGCAGTTTCGTCTCCGAGCACGTTTTGTTTTTCGCGGAGATTTTTCAGCGCCGTAATACTGTCGCGGTACCGCGCGGCTTCCTCGAACCGCTCTTCTTCGGCGGCGCGGCGCATGTCGGCCTCAACGGCCTCGACGGCACTTTTCATATTACCGGACAAGACGTCGGCGACCTGCGCCATACGTGCGCGATAGGCCTCCTTGGTGATGTCGCCGGCACATGGCGCCGTGCAACGTCCCATGTCGCGGTAAAGGCAGGGGCGTTCTTTTCCGATGTCACGCGGAAAACGGCGCTTGCAGGTCGGGAGCGCGAAGATGCGGCGGACGGTGTCCGCCACATCGTAAGCGACGCTCATGCCGCTGTAGGGGCCGAAATACTTGCCGCCGTCCGCATGGCGGTCGCGCGTGACGATCAACGCGGGGTAGGCGTCGGCTGTGATTTTGATGTACGGATAGGACTTTGCGTCCTTCAGTTTGATGTTGTATTTCGGCGTGTGCTTTTTTATCAGCGTGTTTTCAAGCGCCAATGCCTCGATTTCCGTATCGCAGAGCACCGTGTCGAAGTCGTATACACGTTCCACCATTCTGGCGGTTTTGTAATTGCGTTTTTCCCCGACAAAATAACTCATCACGCGGTTCTGGAGTTTTTTCGATTTGCCGACATAGAGAATAACGCCGTTTTTATCGCGCATCAGGTAAACGCCGGGGGTCGGCGGCAGTTCACCGGCTTTTTTGCGCAGGAACATCAGTCTTTCGTTCAAAAGTCGACCTCCTTAACGAAAAAGGGCGGCGGTGCAGAAGCACCGGCCGCCGTTAGATCTTATTTATTCGCCGAGACCGCTGTCGATCAAAGCGACAAGGCCGTTCAGTGCCTCTTCTTCATCAACGCCTTCCGCCGTAAGCGTCACGGTCATACCCTTGACGATTCCGAGGGACAGTACGCCGAGAAGACTTTTGGCATTGATTCTGCGGTCATCTTTTTCAATCCAGATATTACTTTTATAGGAGTGCGCTTTCTGAATAAAAAAGGTTGCGGGTCTTGCATGAAGACCGACATTGTTTTGAATAGTAACGGTACGGCTTAACATATACGCATACATCTCCCAGGAATCATCGGTTGCGACAGAACCTGCGCACCGAGTATTACATATTGTAAACTATTATAGCAAAGTCAGAAAGAAAAATCAATAGATTTTCGCAAAAAAATTTACATTTTCGACAAGTAATCCGGCAGAAGCCTCAACTTTTCGGTTCATCAGGCAATTTCGGTCACATATAAACGGAAATATGCGTTCTCACCTACGGCGTCGGCCTCGCTTCCCGGCACAAAATAGGTTTTGCCGCCGAGAAAAAAGCCGTTCGGCGTGGAGGCGCCGTGAAGCAACAGTTTGCCTTCAACGCGTTTCTTTAAGAGCGACGGGAGATAGATGACGGCGCCGTCCTTGGCGTAGGGAACGGGAACGGGTTTCACTTCCGCTTCCATAACGGTTGCCGTATATTGATCAAACAGCAGAACGGACTGTTCTTTGGCAATGACCTCGGCGACTTCGGGGATCAGGGCGTCGGTGCGGAAAGACACAACGGTTTCCGCGTCATTGCCGAGTGGCTTTTCGCGCATTGTATACACGCGGAAAGCGATTCCTGCCAAAGAACAAAGTAAAAGCAGGATCAACAGTATATCCAGAAAATTCAGGCGTTTTTTTTCGTTTTTTTTCGCGGATCGTATGTTTTTCATGGAATAACCTCGGTTCGTTTAATGCAAATGCCGCTTCCCGTGTAGGCGGGAAGCCGGAGATACAGCGTTTCGCCTGCGAGCATACGGTGACCGCCTACGGCGAGTGATCCGTCGGCTGACGCGGTCAGCGTCAGGGTGACGTCTTTTTTCTTTTCATCATTATAAAGACGAAGACGATGACCGGAGTCCACGGCTTCCGTGCGGCAGGCGGAAAGGCGGACATCGGTCACGGTACCGAGCGCGGCCTTGGACACGCTGTCGGTCAGAAGATCGCCGACGCCGATGCCGTTTGCAATTTCCGCGGAGACGCCCGGGATCATGATTTCATAGGTAACGGATGTTTCCCCTTTTTTATCGGGAAGCAGAAGACGGTAGGTAAAAAACAGAATGAAAAGCGCGGAGACGATAAGACAGGAAGAAAGGATAAAACTGAAAAAGCGGATAGAGAAACGGGTATTTTTCGCTTTTTCCACGGGTAACTCCTTTATTTATTTTCTGACGGTAACATCTACGGAACTGTACAGAGAATGACTGTTCTGCTGGAACGAATTTTCATTTTCGCGCATGCGGCCGATACGGCCGAGCGCCACGGTAACGCCCACCAATAAGAAGAAAAGATAATAAACGCGCGGACTGTAGAGGACATAGTCGAACATGCCGTTTACCATTACGCCGGAAAGCGCCGAGAAGAAGCCGATATGCAATATGCGCATACGGTCCTTACGGCTTTCTCCGTGGTGGGATACAACGTGAACAAACAGAAGAAAGGCGAGAATCAGGAAGAGAAGAGGCCCCATAAAGCCGACTTCACAGAAAGATTGCAAATAAAGATTATGCGCGTGCACCGCTTCTTCCGCGCCGGCAGGCGCATAGAGCGGATAGACCGCGGAAAAAGCTTCGTCACCGACGCCGATACCGCCGATGCCGAAATCGCCGAGAAGGCGCAGAACGCCGCGGTAAATACTGATACGATAAGAGAAAGAAGAATCCAGCGATGTGCCCGGAAGAAAGAGCGCGGTGACCGACGCAAGCCGCGAAAGAATACTTTGCGGAACAAACCACAGCCCGATCGGCAGACAGACCGCGATAAGCGGAATCAGGGCGGGGGAACGGCGGCTGTACAGCAGGATAAATGCCAGTACGGCAATGAAAAGACCGATCCACGCGCCGCGCGACCACGTAAGCGTCAGCGCCGTGAGAATAACGACAAAAGAAACAAAATACATGAATTTCTGACCGGGAGCGCGTCGCGCGGTCATGAGAGCAAGAGCGAGAGGGGCGCCGATGAGAAGATATACGGAAAGGATATTGGCGTTACCGAAAAAAGCGGAAACGCGCCCCGATATATCGGCAAACATGGTGTCATCGAGCCAGGAATGTACGGCGTCGCCCGTGTAGTATTCCAGAATGGCAAAGACGGACACAACGGCCGTGACCATGACGGCGAGCCGGCAAAAACGGTAGAAAGACGCTTCGCCGGACAGCAGATTCGACGCAAGAAAATAGCCAAGAAGCAGTACGGCGCAACCGCCGGCGCGCAGGAATGACGCCTGCCCGCCGTATGAGAAAATGCCGCCGAAGAACGTGAGAAGAATGAAAAGCAGAATCACAAAATCGGTAGGCGCGGGGTTCAGCGTTCGTTTGTTCATCAGCAGTTTTCCGAAATAGGATACGGTTCCCGCCGCCACCGTCAGAACGAGAAACAGGGTGCCGTTCTGAAAAATACCGGCGAGCGGGATCAGAAACAAGGACAGATAAAGCGAGAATTCCGGCCGATCCATGATGAGAAGGAAGAGAATCGTGGCGATCAGAATCACGCAGATGCGGAGCGGCGTTACAAAAAGCGCAAGTCCCGAAAGAAACGCGCCGTACAGAAATGCTCTGCCGAGCGGAATACCGCGGCGGGGATTGTCCGGGACGAGAAGCGACAGTCCGAGATATTCTATCAGAATGTAACGCAGGAAACGGCTGCCGGATACGGCGCGGTAAAGCGGAACGTCAAAGAAAAGCAGAATCAGCGAAAACAAAGCGAACGTGAGTGCGACCACAAAGGTTCTCATGCTGTAGACTGCCGGAATCGTATCAATGAACAGTTGCAGAAGATATACGAGAGCGGTCATTATGCCGAAAGAAATGGCTATCATGCCGTACGACTGACAGGAGGTGGATATCAGGGTATCTTTCAGATAGGCGGAAAACCGGGAGAAGCGTCCGTTATGAAGACGGCGCGACACCGCACGGCGGAGAGGGGCGGTACCGTCCGCGGCGGCAACCGCCATGCCGTTTTCCACAGCGCGGCAGGCGTTCGGATAAATGCGCCGCGTGCGGCCGTAGGCGGAACGGAAAAAGAGCCGGTAAAGATACGCAATGCCGCGGCGCAGGCCGCCGAGGATAACGCTGTTTTCGACAAGGCTTTCCAGGCGTTTCTTCATAGTGACTCCTTTCTTTGCATAACACGGTGTATTCTGTTCACGACGGATCTTCGTTTTTATCTTTCAGAAGGTCGGGGCGGCGCTCGCGCGTCAGGCGAAGCGCCTGCTCGTAACGCCATTTGTCAATGTTTTCGTGGTGGCCGGAAAGCAGGACATCGGGTACGCGGCGCCCGTGGAATTCGGCCGGTTTGGTATATTGCGGATATTCAAGAAGGCCGGAAGCAATGCTTTCACCCTCGTAACATTCGGGGGAAGAGAGAACGCCCGGAAGCAGTCTTGAAACCGCGTCCACGACGATGCAGGCGGGAATCTCGCCGCCCGTCAGCACATAGTCGCCGATGGATATTTCATCATCGACGATTTCTTCGATGACGCGTTCGTCCACGCCTTCATAGTGTCCGCAAAGAAACACAAGGCGGTCGTATCCGGACAGTTCCCGCGCGATTTTCTGACTGAACAGCCGTCCTTTCGGCGTCATGTAGATCACGCGCCGCTTTTCCGTTTCGGGAAGACCGTCCACAATACTGCGATAGCAGTCGTAAATCGGCGCACATTCCATGATCATACCCATGCCGCCGCCGTACGGACTGTCGTCGACGCGGCGAGTTTTCCGATGCGAAAAGTCGCGGATATCATGGCAGGACACGGTAATGCATCCGTTTTTCTGCGCACGGCCGATGATGCTCTCGCCGAGAACGCGCGTCACAAGATCGGGAAAAAGCGTCATAATGTCAAACGTCATCGAAAAGACCCTCCGCCGGACGAATAAAAATACCGCGTTCGGGATCGATCGAAACGATAAACTGCGGGACGGCGGGGAACAGTACCTCGCCGTTTTCGGTTTTTACGGTATAGAGGTCGGACGCGACGCCGCGCTCCGTATCGGTAACGGTACCGTACACGCGCCCGGTATCCGCGTCGATCACCGGGAGACCGCACAGGTCGCAGAGCAACGCCGCGCCGGGGCGCAACGGAATATCGTCGCGCGCGGCATAAAGTATCGTATTTTTCAAGGAAGCCGCTTGGTTCATGTCCGTTACATTTTCCAGAAAGGCCAGAACATACCCTTTGTGAATACGCTTATTTGTCAACTTTCGTTTACAATACGTTCCGTTTTCATAAAGATATACGGCAGGGAGCGAGCAAAGCATCTCCGGCGTATCGCAATAGGATTCGATCTTCAGTTCTCCGCGGCAACCGTGCGTATTGACGATGCGGCCGCATTCCGGGTACATGGTTTTCATAAACGCGACGTCCTCATGTGTAGTCGGATAATAAGAATACGGGCGGCGATAACGAAAGAATTCTTCCGACGCCGGCTTTTTCTTATTTCATTCTAACATAGTATAACACATCTTTTGCGCGTTTGCAAGCGTTATTTCGGCGCGGCGCCGTAAGAAGCCGCATTTTTTTCTTCATGGTGCCGGCGGCGGTTCAGCATACGGTATACGTTATCGTAAGCCGCGGCCATACTGTCGGCGGTAAAATAAGTGTTGTAACGACGTTCCGCGCCGTGCGACAGGCGGGTATACAGCGTTCTGTCGATATACAGACGTCTCAGTTTTACGGCGAGATCGGCCGCCGCGTCGGTAGCGAAAAGGAGACCGTTTTCTCCGTTCTTGACCATGAAAGGATTACCGCCGTAGTGAGAAGCGACGGCGGGTATACCGAGGGACATGGCTTCCGACAATGCAAGACAGGAAGTTTCCGTTCCGCGCGAGGCGTTCACAATGACCGAAAAAAGCGAATACAGCGGCGCGGGGTCGGGTACAAATCCCGTGAACGTTACAAGATCGGCAATACCGTATTCCTCTGCCATACGGCGGAGCGCCGTTTCTTCTTCACCGCTTCCGACAATGAGAAAACGGTAATCGGCGTCTTTTTCGCAGGAGAGCATTTTTGCCGCTTGCAAAAGAACGTCCACACCCTTGTCTTTCACGAGTCTTGCCACCATGCCGACGACAAAACTGTCCGATGTGTAACCGTATTTTCGCGCGAGGATTTCTTTTTCTTTCGGAGGCAGTCTGCGCTTTTTTTCACTGCCGTTGGGAATAACGCATATTCTGTCGCGCGGGATACCCATGCGGATCAGATCCCGCTCGGCCGCTTCGGCAGTGGCGATATAGTAGTCGGAAAAACGTTTGGACAAAAGAGCGGACGCCATATGCTGTGCCCCATGATAATACGGTCTTTCCGTATACGCGCAATGCCGCGTGGTGACAATAGGGGCGATGCGCGTAAGCCGCGCGGCGGCGCGCGCGGTAAAATTTGCGTGCGTATGCACAATATCGGGACGAATCTTTTCAAAAACGCGCATATATCGCGGAATATCGTGCGGAGAGAATGAACGGTCGCCCGTTACGGGAAGAAGCAGAACATGCGCGCCCGTTGTGGCGAGGCGCTGTTCGAGAAGGCTGCCTTTCGGCAGAAGGACATAGGAATCGGAAAATGCCGTATGGCGGAGAAGCGTTTCGAGAAGAACGCCGGCACCGCCGACATTACTGTCGCTGATGCAGTGACATATCCGCATAGAAGCTCCTTTCGGAATGAGGTGTTGCGCGCGGCGTTTTTGTCCGATGATAAAGAAACAGCGATTCGTCGGGTCGGGCAGAAAAAAACGTCACTGTCGGTAGTATAACGCATTTTTTCCGTGTTATGCCGGAATAACGGTATTTCTCCTTTTGCAATATCTCCTTTTGCAATATAAAAATAAAAAGGCTGAGTCGTTGAGACTCAGCCCGGATCGTTTCAAGCGGATATTTTTCGGAAAACGGTTTCCGCAATCAGTGGGTCAGGAAGAACATGGCCGCAAACAGGGCGGTAATCACCCATGTACCGATGTTGATTTCTTTCACTTTGCCGGTGAAAAGTTTTAAGAAGACATAGGAAATCAGACCGAAAGCGATGCCGTAGGAAATGTTGTAGGAAAAGGGCATCATTGTAATCGTCAGGAACGACGGAAGCGCTTCGATCGGATCCGACCAGTCGATTTCTTTTACGCAACCGATCATGAGAATACCGACATAAATCAGTGCGGCGGCATAGGAGCAGGCGGGAATCAATGCGGCGACAGGAGCAAGGAAAAGCGAAACGAGGAACAGCGCGGCAGTCGAGATCGAGGAAAGGCCGGTTCTGCCGCCCGCGGCAACGCCGGAAGAGGATTCCACAAAGGTGGTGACGGTGGAAGTACCGCATACGGCGCCGGTGCAGGTAGCAATGGCGTCGGCGAGCATCGCGCGTTCCATATTGGGAACTTCGTCTTCACCGTTTTCATTCTTGACAAGCAGGTTGCCGCTGCGGCATGCGCCGTAGAGCGTTCCGAGCGTATCGAACATATCCACCATGCAGAAAGCAAGCGCCGTTGTGACAATGGCGATGATAAGACTGCCGACGGAATTGCCCTCTATGCCGAGATAACCGGAGAAATCAAAGCCTTCGGTGAATACTTTGCCGAAGGAAAGTTTGCCGAAATCGGCAAATGCGGTAAGAGGATTCATCGTTTTTCCGGCAAAGAAATCCGTGTAGAAGCCGTTTACCGTGAGACCGAGAAGATAGTAGACGGCCGTTCCGGCAAGAATACTCCAGAGGATAGCGCCCTTGACACCTTTCTTTGAAAGAACGGCAATGGCGATCAGTACGGCAATCGTGACCAGCATCGGCATGACCGACGCCCATGTGGCGTCGCCGAGGAAGTTGAAAGAAGCAAGCGTTACGCCGGTGGAAGCGTTCGCCACGATGATTTTGGCGTCCTGCAGACCGAGAAACGCGATGAACAGACCGATGCCGGCGGGGATTGCTTTCTTTACGGCGGAGGGAATGGCGTTGAAAATAATCTTGCGGAGGCCGGTCACCGTCAAAATAATGAAGATAATACCGTCGAAAAGAACAAACAGCAGGGCGTTGGCATAGGAGAAGCCGAGCGTAAGGCAGACGGTGTACACGAAGAACGCGTTAAGACCCATGCCGGAAGCCTGCGCCAACGGCAGATTGGAGAGAAGACCGATCAGAAGCGTGCCGATGACGGCGGACAGAGCGGTCGCAATATATACGGCGCCGTAAAGATCGGGATTCAGCGTGGAGAACATACCCGGATTGACCATAAGAATGTAGGCCATGGCCATAAAGGTCGTGATGCCGGCAAGAATCTCGGTTTTCACCGTCGTGCCGTGCTTTTCAAGTTCAAAAAACTTGTTCATGAGGGACTCCTTAATATATGTAAATAAATTGTGTGCGCCGTCGCACGTCGCAAAACGTGTCGAAAGTCGCACCGCGTACTATTGTAGCACAATTTCCGAAATATGCAAGAACTTTTTTAAAATATTTTTTACAATCCGTTAAAATGAAAACTAATATTTACAATATTACAGATAAAATGGAGATAAAGAACAAAAGAGAAAAGGCAGTTAACGGAAAAACGCGGGAAATAAGTTTGTATCGACTGTGAATAAAGTGGAAATACTTCAAAAATACTTTGCCGTTCCGATTGACATAAAAGTCCGGAATACGGTATAATACCAATATCATATCAAGTAAAAATACATAATCGCAGATTTATTGAGCGGGGTATTTTTACACTGGGATTGCAAAGGAAATACGGTTCCGCGGCAAAGGCGGCGGCAGAGACCGCCGCGCGGAGGTTTTCCTTTGTACTTTCGTGTATAATCCATGCAGAACAGGAAGTGTCGCTATGCTGAAACTCAAAAACATCCGCAAGGTATATATGGCCGGAGACGAAAAGGTGGAGGCCCTGAAAGGGGTGACCATTCGTTTTCGCAAGAATGAATTCGTTTCCATTCTCGGACAATCCGGTTGCGGCAAAACCACCTTGCTCAATATCATCGGCGGACTGGATCAGTATACGTCGGGCGATCTTGTCATAAACGGTCGCTCCACAAAACTGTATCGGGACCGGGACTGGGATACTTACCGCAATCACTCTGTCGGGTTCGTATTTCAGAGTTACAATCTTATCCCGCATCAATCGGTGCTCTCCAATGTCGAGCTGGCGCTGACGATATCCGGCGTTTCACGCCGTGAACGCCGCCGCCGCGCCGCCGAAGCGCTGAAGAAAGTGGGACTGGGAAATCAGCTTCACAAAAAACCGAATCAGATGTCGGGCGGACAGATGCAACGGGTTGCCATTGCCCGCGCCCTTGTCAATGACCCCGAAATTCTGCTTGCCGACGAACCGACGGGCGCTTTGGACAGCGCGACCAGTATCCAGATCATGAATCTGCTCCGTGAGATTGCCCGTGACCGTTTGGTAATCATGGTAACGCATAACCCGGAACTGGCGCGGCAGTATTCCACCCGTATCGTCCGTCTGCTGGACGGCAACATTATCAGCGATTCCAATCCCTATCTGGGAGAAAAACCGCGTCCGGGTGAAACACGGGAAGAGTTTTACCGTCGGCGCCGCATGGAACGCGCCGAACGGGAACGCGACAAAAAACGCGCTTCCATGTCTTTTTTCACGGCGCTTTCTCTGTCGCTTCGCAACCTGATGACGAAAAAAATGCGTACCTTCCTTACCTCGTTTGCCGGTTCGATCGGGATTATCGGTATCGCCCTGATTCTTTCGGTATCGTCGGGCGTGCAGAATTATATCAACGCGGTACAGCGCGATACGCTTTCCAGTTACCCCATTGAGATTGATGACGTTTCCGTGGATATTCAGGGCATGATGCAGGATCTCATGCATACCGGAAACGGGGACGGCGATAAAACGCATGACCGCGACAAAGTATATGAAAACGCGGTGATGTATCAGCTGTCCAAAGCCTTTTCGCAAAGCAATGCCACCGTCAACAATCTGACGCGGTTCAAACAGTTTCTCGAAACCGATGAAGAGATCCGTTCGCATATCAGCGCCGTTCACTATGTCTACGGGGCGGATATGACCATTTACACGAAAGACCCCGACGGCAAGATCATACGCGCGGATATTTCCAGTTTTATCGGGGACACGGAAAGCGGTTCCGCCGTGGGTTCTCAGAACAATATGATGATGAGTTTCGCAAAACTCGGCGTTCTTGAAGAAATGCTGCCGGGCGAGGGCGACGCGCTGATCCACGATCTCCTGAAAGAACAGTACGACGTTGTGTACGGCCACTGGCCCGAAGCCTATAACGAAGTCGTTCTTGTCGTTGATGAAAACAATGAAATCTCCGACCTTTCGCTTTATGCTCTCGGCCTTAAGTCTTCCGACGATTTTTATGAATCGCTCCGGAACGAGCAGAATGAAACGACCTCGTTCACGTATGAAGAAATCTGCGCGCACGGTTACAAACTTCTTCTGAAAGCGGATCATTACCGTAAAAACGCGGACGGCACCTATACCGACGTGACGAAAACGCCCGACGGCAAGGATTCCGCCGACGGCCTTGAAGTCATCTATGCCAATGCCGGCATTGATATACGGGTCAGCGCGATCATACGTCCGAAGAAAGATACCGTTTCCACCATTCTCAGCGGCGCGATCGGTTATACTTCCGCTCTGACCGATTATCTGACGGAAGAAACGCTGAAGCGCGACATCGTAAAGGAACAGCTTGCCGACCCGACGCGGGATGTCATCACGGGCAAGAGTTTCAAGACCGACGTGCACTCCGAAAAGGTGGCCATAGCCAAAACCTACCTTGCCGGTCTGACCGACGCGGAAAAAGCCGCGCTTTACCGTATGATGGCCTGCGTCCCGTCCGAAGAATATCTCGCCCAGGCAAAAGAACGATATTTTGCCGAAAATACCCGCGAACAGATCACGGCTTCGCTGACGGCCATATATGCCGCTCAGCTCGGAATGAGCGAGGCGCAGATACGCGCGTATGTGGACAGCATGAGCGATGAAAATTTCTATGAACTGGCCTCCAAACTTGTGGAACAGCAGATTGCGGCGCAGTACGCCGCGTCCATGTCTGCCACCGTTGCCGGCTGGCCGGACAGTCTGTGCGTCAAATATTTCAATGAGAAAGCGGAGACCTTTACCGATAAAGATTATGAGAACATATACGATACCTATATGACGGACACATATGCCGAGGCATCGTATGAAGACAATCTTGAAAAGATCGGATACGTGAATCTTGATACGCCGACGTCGATCAAAATTTTCTCCCGCACCTTTGAAGATAAGGACGCCATTGCGGATTCCATAGCGCGCTACAACAAAACCGTTGAAAGCAAGGAAGATGAGATTACCTATACCGATTATGTGGCGCTTCTCATGTCTTCAATTTCCACAATCGTCAATGCGATTTCTTATGTACTCATTGCTTTTGTGGCCATTTCTCTTGTCGTTTCTTCCATTATGATCGGTATTATCACATATATTTCCGTATTGGAAAGAACGAAAGAAATCGGTATTCTCCGCGCAATCGGCGCTTCAAAACGGGATATTTCCCGCGTGTTCAACGCCGAAACGCTGATCGTCGGATTTGCCGCCGGTGTGATCGGTATCGGATTTTCGCTTTTGCTTCTCTTGCCGATCAATCTGATCATTCATCACCTGACGGGCATATCCACGCTTTCCGCCAGCCTGCCCGTTCTCGGCGGTGTGATTCTCGTCGGCATCAGTATGCTTCTCACTCTGGTTGCGGGACTTATCCCGTCCGGCCTTGCGGCGCGTAAAGACCCCGTCATCGCGCTCCGCTCCGAGTAACCGCCGGCCGCAAAAACGGCCGACAAAAAGATGATTGACAACTGTCTTTCGCCGTGTTAAAATAAGACGAAGACGGGCAAAGCGCGGATCGGCGTCGTCGGTTCGCGCTTTCTTGTTCCCGGCAATAAGGGTCATCATGTAATTTTGATATAAGTAAGGAGATAATTTATGCGTTCGCTTCCCAAAAGGCAGGTTCACCTTGACTTTCATACAGGGCCGGATATTCCGGACGTCGGTAAGAAATTCAATAAAGCACAGTTTCAGAAAGCGCTGAAAATGGGGGATATCGGTTCGATCACCGTATTTGCCAAATGTCATCACGGATTGATGTACTATCCTTCAAAAATAGGGAAACAGCACCCTTCGATGACGCCCGGTTTCGATCTTACCGGCGCTATGATCGAAGCGGCGCACGAAATCGGCGTTGCGGCGCCCGTTTACATTACGCTCGGTTGGTCGGAAGCCGATTCGTACGCCCATCCCGAATGGGTGAGAAAGGACGAAAACGGCGAACGCATGGGATATGTGACCGAGGAAGACCGCATTGCTAAAGCGGACGAACCGCGCGGCATCAGCCATTGGGCATATCTTTGTCCGAGCGGCGAATATGCCGAACTTGTGTATCGTGAAACCGAGGAAATCTGCCAGCGTTACCGCGACCTTGACGGATTGTTTTACGACATTGTGTATATGGGCGATACCTGCTATTGCGACAATTGCGTACGCGAGATGAAAGAAGCCGGGAAAGACCCGTATGACATCGAGGAAAATCGCCGTCACTATATTGCCGTACATAAGAGATTCGCGAAAAAATGCGGCGAAATTCTGCACAGCTATCATCCTGAAGCCACGATATTCTTCAACAGCGGCGGTGCGGAAATCTATCGCCCCGAGTATCATGACGACCAGTCTCATTTTGAAATGGAAGACCTGCCGACGGCATGGGGCGGTTACGACAAATTCGTGGCACGCGCATCGGTCATGCGCCGTTACGGAAAAGAATATCTCGGCATGACCGGCAAGTTCCACACGGACTGGGGCGAATTCGGCGGTTACAAGAATGCTTCCGCCATGAAATATGAATTTGCCATGATGGGTATGCACGGCGCGGCATGCAGTATCGGCGATCAGTTGCACCCTTCGGGACGTATGGACGAGGATACCTACCGCCTTATCGGCGAAGGATACCGTTTCTATCACGCGTTTGAACCGTGGTTTTTCCATGCCGAACCGCAGGCGGACGTCGGCGTTTATCTGTCCCGTGTGCCGGACTCCGATAACGGTTTGCACAAAATGCTGCTTGAGGGTGGCATAGACTTTTCGGTCGTCATGCCCGGCGACGATATTGACCGCTACCGCCTTTTGATCCTGCCCGACGCGGTGCATCTTGAGGAAGAAGATATCCGTCGCCTCCGCGCGTTCCGCGGCGCTGTGATCTTAAGCGGTTCTTCGCTGCTTGACGGCGACCGTTATCTGCTTGACAACGGCGTGGCGGTTGAGGGGCATTCTCCGTATGACGTCGATTATCTTGCGGCGGGAAAACTGCCTTTGTGGGTACCGCAGTCGCCGTTCCTTTGCTATGCTTCGTCCTATCGGTTGCGCGTTACCGACGGGGAGTGCCTGTCGCCGGTTCACGACCCGTACTTCAGCCGTACCATTGCGCATTATTGCTCGCATCGCAATACGCCGTACAATACCGAACCGTCGGGATATGCGGGAATCGCCAGAAAAGGGAATATCATTACCTTTGCACACGAGATATTTGCGTTGTATGAGAAGTGGGGCGCGCAACTTCACCGCGATATATTCCTGTCTGCCGTAAACAGCGTTTATACGCCGCTGATCCGCACGGGATTGCCGAGCAGCGGTCGCGTACACCTGACATTGCAGGAGAGCGAGTCCCGGTATGTGTTCCATATGGCTTACGCGCAGCCGATAAGACGCGGCGCCTATTCGGTCATTGAAGACATACCGTCTTTTTCCGATATTCCCGTAACGCTCCGCCTGCCGCGCACGATCAAAGAAGTCCGTGTGGCAAACGGGGAAGTGCTCCCGTTCCGGCAGAACGGTGAAAACGTGACTTTCACGGTGAACAAACTGCACATTTATACGGCCGTGGAGCTTTTGTACTGATATGTATAAAGAACTTTCGCCCGAACTTGTCGAAAGAATACGTGAGGATCGCGCGGCGGGGAAAGCGGGTTTTTCCTGTCCCGACGAGGACGCAATCCGCCGCGATCCCGCACATGACAGACCGAATATCTGGAGAACGCCGTTTATCCGCGATACGGAAAAGATTCTGCACAGTCCGTATTATAACCGTTACGCCGATAAAACGCAGGTGTTTTCGTTTTATCGCAACGATGATCTGACGAGGCGTTCGCTTCACGTGCAGATTGTATCCCGCACCGCACGTACACTGGCTCATACGCTCGGTCTGTCCGCCGATCTGTGCGAGGCCATTGCCCTTGGGCATGACATCGGTCACACACCGTTCGGTCATGCGGGGGAAAGTTACCTTTCCGCCATTCGCCATTCTTACTGCGGCCGCTATTTCAGCCATAATATTCATTCCGTGCGCGTTCTGGACGGCATTTTTCACCATAATCTGACGTTGCAGACGCTGAACGGCATTGCGGCGCATAACGGCGAGATTGAGGCACAGCGTTATGCCCCACGGCCGATGACGGACTTCGGCGAGTTTGACAGCATGTGCGCTTCCTGCGACATGGATCCCGCAAACAACGGAAAATGGCGGCCATCCACATTGGAGGGGTGCCTCGTCCGCATCTGCGACATGATCGCTTATCTGGGGAAAGACAGGCAGGACGCTATACGCATCGGACTTTTGCCCGAAGACGGTGTGTTCACGGACAGCGGCATCGGCACGTTCAATGCCGAAATGATGCACAATCTGGAAGTGGATATACTGGAAAACAGTTACGGGAAAAATGAAATATGCATGAGTCCGGAGGCCTTTTCCGCGTTGTCTGCGGCAAAAAAGGATAATTATCGGGAGATATATTTCCATCCCGAGGTGCGCGATGTCATGGAAAACGAAGTGCGCCCCATGATGGAAAAAATCTATGAAAAGCTGCGCGACGACTTTCTTTCCGATCGCCGCGACAGTCCGATCTTCAGACACCATATCGAAAAGGTGGAAGAGAATTATAACAACCGCGCGTCGGCGTGCCTTTACAGGAACGAAAATGCCGACGATATTGTCACCGACTATATTGCCAGTATGACCGACGATTATTTCCTTGACCTGTATGAATATCTATTTCCGGACGAACCGCATAAGGTTCGGTTTGTCGGTTATTTCGGTTGACGACAGTTTTAAAATAAAAAGAAAAACGTAAACTACGGTTTACGTTTTTCTTTTTTATCCGTAACGGTTTTATTTCAGCGAACTGAAAATTTCTTCAACGTTGTCTGCGAGCGGAGGAAGCGTTCCGCGGCGCATGCAGGAAGCGGTGCCGAAAGCAAAAGCCAGTTTTACCGTGTCGGTCATGCTGTATCCGCGGTACAGACCTGCAAGGAATCCGGCCACGGTACTGTCGCCGGCGCCCGTTGTGGAAAGAACGTTGATCTTATATTCGGGAATGGAAAAATGCCCCTCATTGCCCGCATAGGCAAGGCCTTTTCCGCCCATGGAGACCATGACGTTCTCTATACCCGACCTGGCAAGATCATTGGCGATCTGCTCCGCGGCTTCCAGAGAATCGACCGTACGCCCCGTATAGCGGGAGATTTCTTCCTGATTCGGTTTGATGAGAAAGGGGCGAACGGCAAGATAGTCGGCAACCGTAAAGGAGTTGGAATCAATCACGATTCTTGCTCCCGTTTCCTTGACGGCGGCGAGGAAAAGTTTCACGCGTTCGACGGTGATTCCTTTCGGGATACGTCCGGAGAGCACAAGAACGGTGTCCGCGTCGCAATCGGACAGCACGAGATATTCGGCCTCGTCCATCAGATTATCGTCGGTGATTTCACCGTTGAAACTCAGGCGCGTTTCTTCCATACCTTCGCTGTGAATGGTGATGTTTTCACGTATTTTTCCTTTGTGAAAAATACCGCTGTATCGGATACCGTATTCGAGAAGCGCTCCTTCAAAGGCCGAGGAGTTCTGACGTCCGAGCGCAATAAACGCCGTGTTCGGTATGCCGTTTACCGTCAGCGCGCGGGAAATGTTCACGCCTTTACCGCCGGCTTCGATGTGCGAACGCCTGACATAATTTTCGTGAAACGGACGAAAACTTTCCACTTCACAGTGAACGTCATAGGCAGGATTCAGAGTCAACGTAATAATTTTCATCATTCTATCCCGGAAAACCGGTCTCCTTAATAATATTATCGCCCGGAAAAATGGTCGCCGTATGGTTTTTGTATTTTGGGATTGCGGCGTGCGGAGCCGGAGAACCGCATACCGTATGTCCCGAAAACAGTATCTTCAAAAACGGATAAGGAAATGCAAGGGAGGCAAGGAACAAAGTGTAAAAAAACGGCCGCAAGCGGAAAAAGGCGGTAAAGATGCCCGTATTTTAGGGGTTTCCTTTTTTCGTGTGCAGGAGTATACTGCTAATAAGATTCCTTAAGAAAGGGGAAGCTATGGAAGTTATCCGCATAAACGATAAGAAACTGAAGGTAATGCTGTCCGCCGAGGATATGCGCCGCTATGAATTGGACTGCGAAGCCATGGATTATGATAATACGGAAACGCGCAAAGCGCTCTGGCAGATTCTCGATGAGGCCAAGAAAGAAACCGGCTTTGACGCGGCAAAAGACCGCGTGTTTGTGCAGGTTTATCCCGGAAAGGGCGGCGGCTGTGAAATGTTTGTCACCAAGGTCGGCGCGTTTTCGGAAGCGGGAGCGGAGCGCCGCCCGGCCGAGACGGCAAAAAGGCGGAATATTTATATGTTTGACAGCCTCGAAACGCTTCTTATGATGTGTGACAAGCTGCGCACGCTCGGCTACAGCGATACAAGCGAAGCGTATGCCGATCGGGACAGCGAAAATGTTTATCTTGTTGTGAAAGAAAGAAATTATGACAGCGTATTGCCCGAGAACAGTCTCGGCGAATACGGGTTTCTGTCGGAATACGGCAAACGGCGGAACGGCAGTCTCGTTCTGGCTTACATAAAAGAACACTGTGCCTGCCTTGACGCCTCCGATGCCGTGCATATGCTGTCAGGTCTCGCCTGACCGGTTTTCACGTTCAAGGCGGTCACGTTCCGCCTGTGGAAGACGAAGGTAGAATGGCGAAAGCGCGGCGTCGCTCACGGTTTCACGGTTGTCGTACAGTTCTTTCGCCGCTCTTGCGGTGCTGTAGGCATTCTGGCGTAAAAGGAGTGCGGGCGTCGGCAAAAGCGTGATGCCGCTGTCGGCAAATGCCGACGCGGTAAGCGCGGCGCCGTCCCCCGTAAGGCGGATGGCCGCTCCGGCATAGTCGGTCTGCAATTCGCGCGCAAGATCGCCGAGCGTGATGGCGCGGTCTTCTGTGAGGCGGACGAGCTTTCCGTCTTTCACGGTGAAAAGCGCATTGTATACCTGACCGCGGCGCGCGTCCATGACCGGGCAGTAAAGTCCGTCAAGCGGAAAAAGGTTATACGCAAGCGCGTGCAGTGTCGATACCGGGGCGCAGGGAATACCGCGGCCGAATGACAGCCCTTTGACGAGGGAAACGCCGATACGGACGCCGGTGAAAGACCCGGGGCCTGCGTTGCACGCAAAAAGTTCAACGTCGTCTATCGTTTTGTTTACACGCTTCAACGCTTCTTCCGCCATGGGGAGAAGAATTTCGCTGTGCGTCAGTCCGTTGTCGCATACAAAGTCTGCGAGCAGACGTTCATCGTCGGTCAGCGCGACCGACGCGGCTTTCGCCGTGCTGTCAAAAGCGAGAATAATCAAAGTTCTGCTCCTTCTATTGTGACGGTACGTTCATTTTCTCCGTTTCCGCGCGCAAGTGTAACGCGTATGGCGTCGGCGGGGATCGCTTCCGGGATCCGTTCGCTCCATTCGGTGAGGATAATGCCGTTTCGCGCAAGATAGTCGTCAAATCCGACGGAGTACAGATCGTCTTCACCGTCAATGCGGTATAAGTCAAAGTGGAAGAGGGGAATCTGCCCGCGATATTCGTTGACGACGGTATAAGTCGGACTTTTCACGGCGTTGCAACCGAGTACGGAAGCAAAACCGCGGACGAATGCGGTTTTCCCTACTCCCATTTCGCCGTAGAGGGCGATGAAATGCCGTTTTTCACCGGCGGCGGTCAGTTTTTTTGCAAGAGCGGCGCCGATTTCTTCGGTTTCGGCGGGGGATGTTGTGCGGCGGATATACATGTTATTTTCCTCCTGCATGGTTGACGCCGGTATCGGGAGAAAGTACGTCCGCAAGATAACGGTCGGCGTCCCGTCCGCAAAAGAAGCGTAAAGCTTCCGTATATCGGGAACGGAGTGCTTCCGCTTCCGGCGAATCTTCGGAGAAGCCGCGGCGGCGGACGGCGCGGAGCAGCGTATTTTTCGGTGTGTCGTCGGGGTCGGTCAGTTCGAGGGCCGTTGTGCGGTATCCTTTGGCTTCCAGCCGCATGAGACGCAGGGCATCGGTGGCCACATCGCAGAGTTTGTTTTTGAGGTAGGGATAATCGCTGATGAACGAGAGGGCGGGGGAGTGAAACTTATCGTGCATATAGCGATGGCAACAAGGCGTGGACAGAATGACGGTCGCGCCGAGCGATGCCGCCGTGTCAAGAACAATATCGGTGGCAATATCGCATGCATGAAGGGAAATGACAAGGTCGGGTTTGCGGTCGCGTGGCGTTTTCCGTATATCGCCCGCGCGGAAAGTCATACCGTGGAATCCGCAGGCTTCGGCGGTTTCGTTACAGAAAGCGATTACATCGCTTTTCAGGTCGATTCCCAACATCTCCACTTCGCGCCCTTTGACGGCGGTGAGATAGTGATAAACAGCGAAACTGAGATAACTTTTGCCGCAACAGAGATCATATACAAGAAGTTTTCCTTCTTCCGGCAACGCGGAACAGATGTCGGCTATATGCTCCAGAAAGCGATTGATCTGACGGAATTTCGCCTGTTTTTTATCGTGAATACGACCGTTTTCCGCCGTGATGCCGAGGTGCTTTAAAAAAGGTTCGTTTCCTGACAGAATATAGGATTTCTTTCGGTCGATCGCAATGTTTTCCGTAAAAGCGACGGTGGTATCCGCGAGTTTTTTCA
Organism: uncultured Eubacteriales bacterium; assembly: GCA_905210485.1. Classification (GTDB taxonomy): domain Bacteria; phylum Bacillota; class Clostridia; order Oscillospirales; family CAG-272; genus UBA1740. The sequence continues at coordinate 19,830 of CAJLXA010000017.1, forward strand.
GAAGCGCGGCGCCGCCGATCAGCGTTTCCTTTCCGTTTTTGGAGCGGCGGTATTCGGCGTCGCCGTCTGCGGTGCAGAGATTGATCTGCCTGTAGCGCGCGCACATATCGTCGGTATCGCCCGCGGTGAGTGCGGAAAGCCGGTAATTTTTATGAGCCACTTTGCCGCCGCCGAGCGTTTCCTCGACCGTGAGCGCGGGTTCGCCGCGAAGTGTGCAAAGACGTCCTACCGCTTTCTTCGCGGAGCCGTCCGCGGGTTTGGAAAGGACGAGCTTACGCAGTTTTCCATGGAGGAGCGACAGAGAGAGACAACGATAAAGTTCGGTCATTCCTGTTTATTGCCGTCCTTTTCTTTTTCCGCGTCGCCGTGATGTTTATGCAGTTCAAACTTGTTTTCTTTGTGATTCCAGAGGCGCTTGATGTTGGAGCGGTGGCAGAGGATGAGAAGCGCCGACGCACAAAGGGTGATGAGTATAATGAACGGCTCATATTTATCGCCGCCGCTCAGGATCTGCATGGCGCCCTGTAAAGCGAGCGGATAAAGAGCCGCGCAGATGATGGAACCGAGGGAAATATATTTTGTCGTAAGGACAATAAGGAAAAACGCGGCCAGAATGGCAAGAAAGGGGAGCGGCGTGAGGATAAGGCCGAGAGTGGCGAAGCAAAGCACGCCTTTGCCGCCTTTAAAATGATAGTAAAGCGGTTTTATGTGCCCGATCATACAGCAGAGACCGACAAGGTACAGTATCGGATTGCAGGAAAATGCGAAAACGTAACGGAAACCGAATAAAAAGCCCGCGATGACAAGCGACAGCGCCATTTTCATGGTGTCGCCGAGAAGCGTGAGGCCGGAGGCTTTTTTTCCGTAAGTACGCATGACGTTGGTCATGCCGGCGTTGCCGCTTCCGTATTTGCGGATATCGTCGTGATACATGAGTTTTGAAACGACAATGGCGCTGTTGACGCTGCCGAGCAGATAGGCCACAATCAGCATGGCGCCGAAAGCGATACAGTAAATAACAAAATCATTCAGGTTTTTGATGGCACCGTTTTCCGTCAGTTCAAAAACGGAGTAGAAAAGGCCGATATTGGGATTCATAAAATTACCTCTTACACATCCTGTCGCGCCGGTTCGCGCAGACATAATAATACAGATAATACTATAGCATACACCGAAAAAAAAGTCAAGGCGGAATCCGGAAAAACGGAAAATACGGAAAAATCTTCCGTTTTTCACAATAATTCGACAAACCAATTGATTTTTTTCCGGAAACGTGGTAGGATATTTGTACCTTATCTTTTTCCGGAAACACAAATTATAATAATTATGTAGCATTTTATATGCGCATGGATTCCGTGTACGGGTGGCCATGTAAAAACAGTCCATGCTTCTAATGATTCTTCTGAAAGGAAAAAACGTGATTTCTTTACGCAAAAATGGCACGGGTAGCGTGCTGTGCAACGATCGTATAAAAAAAGGGGCAATATCGGCGCTTTTGTTCGCCGTTTTGTTTTGTATTGCCTGTGAATTCTTTTTTGCCGCACGGCGCGTGCCGCAGTCGTCCGCTCCCACGACCGATCTTATCGGTTCCGAGGACTTTGACATGGTGGAATCCAACGCCCTGCTTTCTTACGGATATAAATACACGATAACGGGAGACGACCCGCAACTTATTTTTTATTCCCGCGACGGAGAAAAAGAAGTATCTTCCGTACTGATCTCTCTTTACAGACCGCTTACGGAAAAAACAGTGGTCTGGTTTTTCTTTGCCGATTCCGACAATGGCTTTACTGCCGAGAACGCCGTTGCGCAATTGCTGAAACCGGGATCCTGTCACTATGTAGTGGATATTCCGTCCGGCAGTTACGATAAATTGCGGATTGATGTTGACACGAACTGCTGGCTCCGGCAGATAACGATCGGATCGGCGCCGATCTCCGTGGGCATATCCTACGGCTCCGCCTTTTCTTTCGGACGTATCGTACTTTTGCTTTTCATCGGATTTTTTGCGGCCGCAGCATTCCTGTATATACACCGCAGGGAAAACCGGTGGCGTCTCAGCGTCGCCGAGATGGTTTTCCTTCTTGTCTGCTTCTTCGTCTACTTCTGGTGGGCGCAGGAGGGACGCCTGGATTCGGCGCCGGACGAGGCTATGCGCTATCAGGTCACGCAGTTCCTGTATGAGCACAACCGTTTGCCTGTAGGCGATGAACTCATATCGTACGGCTGGGGATTTTCATATGCGCATCTCCCCACTATGCTCGGCAATATTCTGAGTTACCTCACCATGAAAGGGGCGTCGCTGTTTTCCGACGCTTCTCCGTACCTGCTTATCGGGGCGCGTATGGCGCAGGTGTTTTCGGGAACGGCGGCCGTCTATTTCATCATGAAGACGGGGAAGCGCCTGTTCTCCGCACCCGTGAAATGGCTGATGACCGTTTCCGTGGCGATGCTGCCGCAGTTTATTTTCCTGACCGCGTATGTCAACAACGACATTGTGGCCACCATGGGGTGTGCGATGATCCTGTATGCGTGGGTGACGGCCATTCAGGAGGACTTTTCACCGAAGGTGATCGTTCTTTTGTCGGTCGGTATGGCAACCTGTGCAGCGTCGTATTACAACAGTTACGCATGGATTCTTTTCAGTATAGTCCTGTTTATTGTGGTATATCTGAAAAAACATCCGGGAGCATATAAGAAAATGCTTTCGGTCGGCGGGTGTATTGCCGCGCTGACGTTTGTCCTCGGCGGCTATCTCTTTGTCCGCCATGTGATCCTTTACGGCGATCTCCTGGGATTCAAAACCACGGCTTATTATTCGGAGCTTTATGCTATCGAAGAACTGAAGGCCGCCAACCGCCCCACGCCCGCCGTGCTCGGAGAAAGCCTCGGTTATATGCTTTTTGAACGGAAATGGCTGTCAACTTCATTCCAGAGTTTTATCGGTTGCTTCGGTTATATGAATAAACCCGTCGATACATGGGTGCTGATATTGTTTGCGGGATTGTGCGGCGCCGGTATGCTATTTGCCGTTATCGGTACGGTGGCGGAACGTATAAAAAAGGAAAAGGCGAAACCTTTTCTTCCGTTCCTTGCATTGCTTCTTGTCGGCGTGACCGCGGTGACGTTCGGACTCAGCGTATATTACAGTTATTTCAATGACTTTCAACCGCAGGGGCGCTATTGTTTTGCTATGTTGCCGGCGCTTGCCGTTTTGTCCTCTTTCGGGTATGAAAAGGCGATCCGCCTGATAAAACGCACGGAAGTAAGATATGCGCTGTGCGCGATTCTTGCCGCTTTTACCGTAACGGCGTCCGCTTATTCCTATCTTTATGTATTCCGGTAATCAAGATACGACAGTTATTTTCAAACGAAAGGCAGAGTTATGATTCCATTCAATGTACCTCCTTGCACCGAAGATGAAAATCTTTATGTAGCGGAGGCGATCGCCAACCGAAAAATTTGCGGTGACGGCGCTTTTACAAAAAAATGCTCGGATATCCTTTGCGATATGACCGGGACAAAGAAAATTCTGATGACCACTTCCTGCACGCATGCATTGGAGATGGCGGCGCTCCTGTGCGACATTCATCCGGGTGACGAGGTGATCATGCCGTCGTATACGTTCGTTTCCACGGCGGACGCCTTTGTTATGCGCGGAGCCAAGGTCGTTTTCGTGGATATCCGTCCCGATACCATGAATATAGACGAAAATCTGATTGAGGCGGCAGTGACCGAACGCACAAAGGTGATTGTTCCCGTACATTATGCGGGCGTCGGTTGCGAAATGGACAAGATTATGGCCATTGCCCGGAAATACAACCTGATGGTAGTGGAGGACAATGCGCAGGGCATTACTTCCACGTATAAAGGACAACCCCTTGGAACTTTCGGCAATTTCGGTTGCCTTTCTTTTCACGAAACAAAGAATTTTTCGATGGGAGAGGGCGGCGCGTTACAGATCAACCGCGAGGAAGATGTTGAAATGGCGGAAATTATCCGCGAAAAGGGGACAAACCGTTCCAAATTCTTCCGCGGTCAGATTGACAAATACACGTGGGTGGAGTGCGGCTCTTCTTATTTGCCGAGCGAACTGAACTGCGCTTATCTGTATGCACAGCTGGTGCACGCGGACGAGATCTGCTGTGACCGTATGCATACATACAATACCTACAAAGAGTTGCTTCAGCCGCTTGCCGGACAGGGGAAGATAGAACTGCCTTATGTTCCTGCGCACTGCAAACATAATGCGCACATGTTCTTTATCAAAGCCAAGGATCTGAAAGAAAGAACCGCGCTTATCGACTATCTGAAACAGAACGGTATTCTTTCCGTATTCCACTATGTTCCGCTTCATTCCGCGCCTGCGGGCATCAAGTACGGTCGTTTCTTCGGCGAAGACCGATACACGACAAAGGAAAGCGAACGACTGGTAAGACTTCCTTTGTATTACGGCATTACGGAAGAAGACATATACCATGTTGCCGATAAGATCAAGGAATTCTATCGTTAAAGAGGCAAGTATGAAAGAATCTCCGAAACTGAAATACTTTATTCTGCTTCATATTATTGTTTTCCTTTATTCACTCGGCGGCATTGCTTCCAAAAATGCGGCGAAATTTCCGTTTTTTTCATGGCAATTCGTGTTGCTTTACGGACTTGTTCTTCTGAATCTTGCGTTTTATGCGCTGATGTGGCAGCAGGTGCTGAAACATATTCCGCTGACGACTGCGTACGCCAACAAATCCGTTACCATTTTATGGGGTATGCTGATCGGATTTTTCGTTTTCGACGAAGAAATTAAGTTGTCAAAAATTCTGGGGGCGGCAATTGTCCTTGTCGGCATTTGCCTTGTGGTGACTTCCGATGAGTGAAAAACTGCTGTATTCTCTTATTCTGCTTTGCGGCGTTTTTCTTTCCGCCGTTTCGCAGATCATTCTGAAAAAAAGCGCAATGAAAACATACGGGAGCCGTTTGGCGGAATATCTGAATCCCCGCGTGATCATTGCCTATACGATCTTTCTCGGATGTTCCTTTCTTTCGATGTATTCCCTGAAAGTCATCGACCTTTCTTTAAGTACCGTTCTTGAGTCGACAGGGTATATTTTTGTAACGATTCTCGGCGCCGTTTTTCTTAAAGAAAAAATCAGACCGAAAAAACTGATTGGTATGGCGGTCATCGTTATCGGTATCGCCGTATTCACCATGTCATTCTGAAAAGGAGCCGCAGATGCAGATTTCCGTTATTGTACCGTGCTATAATTCCATGCCGATTTTGCGCACGATGATCGAAAAAACCACCGAGGAACTGAACGCTCTCGGTCTTACGGAGCATGAATTCATTCTTGTGAACGACTGCTCGCCGAAGCCGGAGACGCTTCCTTTTTTAAAATCCATTGCCGACGAATTTCCGTCGGTCAAAGTCGTCGATCTTGCGAAAAACGCAGGACAGGCCAACGCGCAGGTCGCCGCTCTCCATTATGTATCGGGCGACATTATTCTCAACATGGACGACGATATGCAGACGCATCCGAAAAACATTCCGGCGCTTTATAATAAACTGATGGAGGGATATGACCTTGTTCTCGGCAGTTATATCAAAAAGCGCCATGCGTTTCACCGTCGCCTGATGACGGCGATGGATAACCGCTTTGAAGAGGTTTTTCTTAAGAAACCGAAAGATCTCAGCTTTACGAGTTTCTGGATCACCCGCAAATATATCACCGATGAAATCATCAAATACCGCAATCCGTATGCTTTTATGGAGGGATTGTTCCTGCGCACTGCCGGGAAAATCGCCAATGTCCGTATCGAGCATTTCGACCGCAGTGAAGGAAAATCCGGCTATACCTTGAAAAAACTCTTCGGCCTGTGGTCGAATTTCACGGGATTCACCGTGCTTCCGCTACGTATTGCGGGCATTGTCGGCGGTATTACCGCATGCGGCGGTTTTATATTCGGCATTGTGACGCTGATACGGCGTATTCTGAATCCCGCCATGGCGGCAGGGTATGCTTCTCTCCTTTGCATCATGTTGTTCTTTTTCGGACTTAACATGCTGTTTGTCGGACTTATCGGCGAGTATGTGGGACGTACCTTTATGGCCGTTAACAGCGCGCCGCAGTTCGTAATCAAGGATACCTATCATTTCGATGAAGAAAAAGATAAAAAGGAAGATACAAAATGACAGAACAGAGACTACTGATCCTCGGTTCGCTCGGCGAATTCGTGAAACTTGTAAAAGAGGCGCGTTCACGGGGGATTTATACCGTGGTATGCGACGGCTATGCCGACGGACCGGCAAAGCAGTATGCCGACAAAGCGTATAATATCGACGTACGCCGGGTGGATGATATTGTTGCCATGTGCAAAGAAGAGAAGATCAACGGAATTATGGGTACCTTTTCCGATCTTCTGTTTGAACAGATATGCAAAATTGCCGACAAGGCAAATCTGAAATGGTATGTGGCTCCGGAAATGATACCGTATTACCGCGATAAGAGCAAGGCAAAGGAACTTCTCGCTTCGCTTGGTGTTCATGTACCGAAAAATAAAGAACTTTCCCGTGAATTCCGGGATTCCGAACTTGACGGATTTACTTTTCCTCTGGTTGCAAAGCCGGTAAACGGATACGGTTCCAAGGGGATTTTCGTAATCCATTCGATCGACGAACTGCGCCGCCATTTTGACGATATTGTCATGCGCGGAACCGATGAAAACGTGCAGGTAGAGGAATATACCCTCGGACGAGAATATAATCTCATGTGTTGGGTGGTCGACGGAAAGGTTTACCCGCTCAGCATTGCCGACCGCCAGAAAAATCCTCAAAAGGGAGAAAACATACCGCTTCTCAACCGCGTCGCTTATCCGTCACGGGATATTGCTACGGTGCTTCAGCCGGCGGTGGACGTACTGCAAAAATTTGTGGGCTTTACAAAACAGAAGAGCGGCCCGGTTTCCATGCAGTTTTTCTATAACGACAACGGAGTCGAAGTATGCGAGATCGCGGGACGTATGTTCGGTTACGAACATGAACTGGTGACGTATTGTTCCGGTCTCGACGTGGAAAAAATGCTGATCGACTATGTATACGATGAGGCGAGCCTGAAAAATACGGTTCTTCATCATTCTCCGTATTTCACACGGCATTACGCGGGACTTTATTTCGTCGCGGAGAACGGCAAAAAACTTGCCGATCAGAGCGGCGCCGAACAGTATTGCCGCATGCCGTATGTTGCGGAATCAATCCTGTTCTATAAGCCCGGCGAGATCATTGACAATTACGGTCCGAAACCGTATTTTGCCCGTTATTATATCACTGCCGGAACGCGCGGCGAACTGGACGCGATAACGGACGACATGTATAAAAATATCCATGCCATTGACAGTGACGGAAAGGAAATCATACTGCGTCATACGTTGGAAAAATGACCGTTTGAAAAATAAAATATAAGGAGTTTCCTATATGCAGATCAGTGCGCTTACTGTTCTTTATGATTTCTGTATCATGTCCGCCATTCTCTTTATTGCGAAGATTATCCGCAGCAAGGTCGGATTTATCCAGAATCTTTACATTCCGGCATCACTGCTGGCCGGTTTTATCGCGCTATTGGGCGGAAAGTATTTTTTGAATATTCTGCCGTTCAGTACCGAAATATCCAATTATTCCTCCATTCTGATCGCGGTGCTTTTTGCCACGATGTTCCTCGGCAACAAAACCAAAGCGTCTTTTAAGAAGATGATGGGAAATGTCGGCGATACGTTCCTTGTCAATACGGCGGCGGAAGTCGGACAGTTCGGCGTTTTCATTCTGATCGGGGTATTTGTGCTTCCCCTGATCGTACCCGGCATTTATGAGGGCTTCGGCCTTATGCTTCCCGCGGGCTTTATCGGCGGTCACGGCACGGCCGCGGCAATCGGGAGCGCTTTTGCGGACGGCGGTTGGGAAGACGCAAAGAGCATCGGACAGACTTTTGCCACGATCGGTCTTCTCGTCGGTATTCTTCTCGGCGTAGTACTTATCAACATCGGCACACGGAAAAAATACACCCGTGTTATTTGCGAAGTAAAGAATCTTCCCGAAGATATGCGGACGGGTCTTGTCAAGGAAAACCGTACGCCTATGGGAGAGAATACGGTAAACCCGATGTCGATCGATCCGCTGACCTGGCATTTGGTTCTGGTTCTGATTTCGGTGGGACTTGCCTATCTTGCCAATATGGGTCTTAAGAAATTGCTTCCTGCGGTTTCGTTCCCCGTATACGGTCTTGCTTTGATATTCGGCGCGGTCATACAGCTCATCCTCCGTCTGATCCGCATGGATGATTATGTGGACAAGCGCGTTATCACCCGTATCGGAAGTACGGCGACCGATTATCTTGTTGCTTTCGGTGTGGCCTCTATCAATATCAGCATTGTTCTGAAATATTGGCTGCCGATTCTGATTCTGGCTGTTCTCGGTACTTTATTTGCATTGTCTGTTTCGGTTTTGTGCAAATATTTCTTCCGTACTTTCTGGTTTGAACGCTTCCTCTACATTTTCGGCATGTCGACCGGCGTTATGTCGACCGGCGTGATTCTTCTCCGCATTACCGATCCCGAATTCAAAAGCGGCGTGCTTGATGACTTCGGATTTGCATGGATATTCCTTTCCGTCATTGACATGATCGTGGTTTCCGTATCTCCTGTCTTTGTCATGAAAGGCCTCGGCTGGCTCATCGGACTGATTTTCGTTGCGGCGTCGGTATTCTGTGTGGTGCTCAGCGGCATACTGTTCGGTATCCAGAAAGATAAGGGAAATGTCATGCGTCCCGGTGAAGAGGAACGGTTGTCATCCTGATACGGGAAAATGCCTTATCGGGATTTTCCGGCAACGTCAATTCTCCTGCGTTTTTTCGCAGGAGAATTTTTGCCTTTGAAGAAAATTCATGATTTGTTTCTTATTTTTTCGGATAGGATGAGGTAAAATAAGATGGCGGAATACGAATTTTTGTTGTAACTTTTTTAGAGAGGCGATTGTATGAAAGAATTTATTCGGTTTATGAAGAACAGTCATGTGGAATCGTATGCCGTATTGCCGTTTTCGTCATGTCGGGTAACGCGCGCATATCTTTACGAACGAGAAGAGAATTTCCGGCCGTGCAGCGTACTTGTTTTTTTGATACCGTATTATGCCGGAGAGACGGAAAACCTGTCCGTATACGCCGCGAGCCGCGACTACCATCTTTTTATGAAAACGTTTGAATCGGCTCTTCTGGAGGCATTGCGCAGCGATTTCCCGGAAAATCGGTTTTTGCCTTTTTCGGATCATTCTCCTATCGACGAACGGGACGCCGCCGCACGCGCCGGATTAGGGGTGATCGGTGACAACGGTCTTCTTCTCACCGAGCGCTATTCTTCGTTTGTGTTTTTGGGAGAAGTGCTTTCCGATGTATCGCCGGAATCGTTCGGATTGCCGCTTCCCGATGAAAAAATCGGACATTGTTTGCATTGCGGTGCATGCGCCGCCGCCTGTCCGACGGGTATACTACGTCATGCGGGCAATGATTGTCTGTCCGCCATTACACAGAAAAAAGGGGAACTCACCGAGGAAGAAACGGCCATGATGCGCAAGTATCACACCGTGTGGGGGTGCGATATATGCCAGAATGTTTGTCCGTATACCCGGAAAGCCAAGGCCGGCGGTACGATAGAGACGCCGATTCCGTTTTTTCATGAAGACCGCGTAACACGGCTCGACGAAGACTATCTTTTGTCTCTGAACGACAAAGAATTTGCGGAATGCGCCTTTTCATGGAGAGGCCGGGAAGTGCCGCTCCGCAATGTACGCGCCGTCAAAAAACCGTAATTCTGTAAATAAAACCGTACATATTGACTGTTCTTACGTTTGGGAAAGGGTATGTGGAATGGAACAAGAATACGGTTATTCGGCGGATAAACATATTGGCGATTTTGAAAAACGGATATTCGGCGGTGAAAAAAATGCCGTAAGTGCCGAAAAAGCATTACAGGCACGCGCGGAAGGACAGAAGCGCTTCGACCGCAAAAACTATATTCTGTATCTTGCCGATACCGTAAAAAGCGGGCGTCTTTATGCTCTATACCGCCGCACGGGACGACTGTTTTATCCGCTTTCGCTTTTCTATCGGATTTTCCGATGGGGATTCCGCATATTGACTTTTATTGAAACCAGTGCTTTCCTGCTGGCCGTTTTGATTCTTGCTTTGGCGCTCCTGCCTTTTTTCCTTGTCCTGTTTGCGGCTTTTCTTTACGGTAACACGGCCGCGGATCGCCGCGCCGCGAGACGGATTCTGCATTGGATCGGCGAGCGGGAAGTCGTCTTTTCGTTTTACGGTGAAAGCGGCAGTGCGGAACTTTTGCCCGCGAACCGGGAAATCTTTTTGTTAACGGTCTGCGAATTTCCTGCACCGGCCGGAGTACGGCGGCGCTTTTTCGTGCCGATGTATCGGCTCGGCGAAAAAAAGTGCGCCATACGCGAATCGCTGTACTTTTTATTGCGCCCCCTTTTGGAAAATCAGATCCGCGGATATGTTTATTGATCCGCGGTTGACTTTTTTTGTGCTTTGTGCTACAATATCCATTGTCGGGTTATACCCGACGCTACGGTTTTTTTGCCGTTTTTTCGGAAAATCCGAAGACGGCAGATCCTTTGCAGTTTTGCTTTTTTGAAAGGCAATGAAGATATGAACGATGAAATGCAAACAGAAGTTGACATTTTATATATGAATCGCGCATTGGAACTGGCGGCCATGGCGGCCGCCGAAGACGAGGTGCCGATCGGCGCGCTGATTGTGCGAAACGGTGAGATTATCGCGGAAGGATACAATACCCGCGAAACGGAAAAAATGGCGACCCATCATGCGGAGATTCTGGCCATTGAACGGGCATGCCGCAAACTCGGCGGTTGGAGACTGCCGGGATGCACGTTGTATGTGACGCTTGAACCCTGTCCTATGTGCGCGGGGGCGGTGATCAATTCCCGTATCGGTCGTGTGGTTTTCGGTGCATATGACCGGAAAGCGGGTGCGTACGGTTCGCTGTGTGATCTCACAAAACTGCCTTTTAACCATATTCCCGCCGTTACGGGCGGCGTATCCGAAAAAGCATGCCGCGAAATACTGTCTGCCTATTTTCGCGGTAAAAGGGAGCGCGCCGCGGCTTCGCGATCGGCAGAGGCACCGCTTTTTGATGCATGAGCAACGATAATTTTGACGGAGTTTTCCGACGGAGGACAAGCATATGGAAATGAATCTTGTGGATTTTACGGCCGGGGCGATCAAAAAGCAATCCGAAAACGAATTGCTTGCCTGCAACGATTATCTGAAGCGATACGGCGACGGATTGGTTTTGTCCGAAAGCGATGTGCGCATGTTGGTCGAAAACCGTTCCCGCGTTCTGCGCAATTACGGACGTATGGAATTCGGCGCAGGCACGCTGTCAAAACTGGCGCGTACATTTGCCGCTTCGGCGGATATTCCGAAGAATGAGTTTGTGTCGGTACTTGAGGAATTGACCGAAATTTTTTACGCTTTTAAAAACGAAGTGGATAACGAGGCATCCGACGATGAACTGATTCTGGCTATGTATCAGGGATTTTGCGCGGATTGCCACGGATCGACCGAACTTCTGTCGGCGATGAATCCGCGGAAACTGATCGACGTTTATGTATATGGCGGAGAAAAAGAAGAGAATATAGAAGAAAGGCCGCTTGACCGGGGAGATGACGAAGAATGAATAATCAGCCGACAGCCTATTTGTCCGTTACGCGCGATGAATTATCGGAGGAGCATTATCTGCTTTCGCTCCTGAATAAAGCGGCGGAAAAGGGTCTTCTCACGGAAGAAGAAATGTCCGGAATCCAGATGGCGGCCGTTACGCGACTTGCGGCGCTTGTGCGCTCCTATACGCACGGCGAAAGCACTTCCGTCAGAACGGAAGTGGCCGAGTCCGTCATGGCCTCTCTTTTGTATACGGTGGGATTGTATCTCAAATCGCTTCCGTCTCCGGAGGCGGCGCTCCGGGCGTTGAAAACAGAGAATTTTGATGATATGTGGCAAAAGGGGCTGAAACGTATCAAGGCCAAGGCCGCCGTCATTGCGAAGATCGGCGGGTACCTGAAAACGGGGCATCCCGATACCCATGCGATATATTACCGCTATACGGCCGAAAAACTTGCGCCGTTGTTCTTTAAAAAATATGATGCCCGCTTTGCGGCGCACGACGCGGCGATCCTGCCCGACTATCCGTTGCTTACACCGCTTACCCGGAACACGGTCGGCATTGAATTCGTTCAGAAATACTTTGAGGGACTGTATATCGAAACGCAGTTCTGGCGCTGTCTGGAGTCTGCCGTTTGCGAGGATGTTCTGTATGCGGCCAATCCTTTTTATGCCGATACGCCGGAAAATGCGTTGCGCCCGCTTTTTTTCTCTGCACTTGGTGCGCATCTCGTCGGCAAGGCGCCGCGCGAACCGTTGACGGAACGGGACGTTTCCCGTCTGAAAGAATTGCTGAACGGTAAAAGCCGCAGGGAAGCGGAAACGATTTTTGCAGAGGCGCTTTTACCGATGCTGAACGCACTCGGTTTATCCAACGCTTCGCTTGTATCGTATTTTTTCGCCTTTCTTCCCCAGGCGGCAACCGAAGCGGTGGCCGCCTGCCATGCGGGAACATTGAACACGGTATTTCTCGTTCCCCGCCGGCGGGATACGCAAAACCGCGAATTGTTTCGTTTCGGCAAACGTATGGACGACGATAAATACAGCAGCGTTCTGTATCAGGTAGAGCATGCGGAATCGGAGGAAGAACGTAAACGGTTGATCGTTGAAAAAATCCGTTCACTGTATGATCTTGAGGATCTCTTCGTGGATTATCCGTTTACGGACGCCGAAATGTATGATATTCTTTCAAGCCTGCACCCGAACGAACTGGCATTCCTTTTGAAAAAACACCCCTCCGCAGACGCGGTCGAAGAAATCGGGTTATCCGACGGCGAAAAACATTTGCGCCGCGTTCTGGGAGCCTATCTCCTTAAACGCGACGATCTTCCCGGTATTGAACGGCTTTCGCTTCTGATCGGCGACGATGTGTACGAAAAATAAAATTACCGAATAAAAAAAGTCACCATCATGGTGACTTTTTTTATTCTCCGGATCGAAGTGCAGACAGGTTTTAATGGTGGTCATGGTGGTGGCGGTCGTCGCGGTCTTCGTCATCCTTTTTATCGAACACTTCGTCAAGCGCGCCGAGAATACCGCAAAGAATACCACCGACGGGGAAGACGATCCATGCCGGATGCCATTTGTTGAACAGAAAACCGAAAATGAGAAAGATCGCGGTTGCCGTCAGCATGATGACGCCGCTGAAGCGGCCGAATTTTTCGTGTTCGTCCTTGTGTTCCTCATAGCCGGGAGCGCAGGTCCGCACCGTCTCACGGAAGCGAAGCCCGCCGTTAATGAAAAACGTGACGGCGATAAACAAAAGAATAAAAGCAACGGAGAGGCAGACGCTTAAAATCAAGGCCTCTTTTTCAGGGAAAACATCGCAGAGTCCGCTGAGCGTGAAAGCGGCCACGGCCATGATCGCCAGCACTACGCCGATTGTAATTTTCACGGCAAAGGAGCGAATGGCCGGCTTCCATTCCGCGCTGTCCACTGATAGGTAATAAAGGCTGTCAATGATACCCGCATATACGATAATACCGACGCCGACGGCAAAGACGGCGAGCATAATGACCGTGCCGTAAAGGGAAAGATCTTCGGCGAGGATTCCGACAAGAACGATTTCGATGATGCCGCAGAAGAGCAATCCGAGACCGAGGCAGAGAAGAAAGGCAAAGCGGCTTTTCCAGTCCGCCGGCTTCACGGATTTCCAATCTTTATCGTCTTTTTTTGACGGCGTTTCTTTTTCGTCGTGATGTTCCGCGTCATGTGAAGCGTCCGTATCTTTGCCTTTCAGCAAAGCGTCTATGGTTACGCCGAAAAGTTCGGAAAGCGGAACGAGAAGTGCGGAATCGGGAAAACTGTCGCCCGTTTCCCATTTTGAGACGGCCTGATTTGAGATGCCGAGTTTGTCGGCAAGTTCGCTTTGCGTCCAGCCTTTTTCTTTGCGAAGTTTGTAAAGCATATTACCGAAGTCGTTCATAATCAATCTCCTTCATTTGATGATTCTATTGTATCGCATACGGCGGTGGAATGCAACAACGACGGTTAGAATCTTTCCAACTTACGGTTGGAAAAATAAAAAACGGGCCTTTTTGCGATGGCGGGGTTATAAATGCGAGGCAAAAAGGCCGCGTTCATGGGTCATTCCTGCTCTTCGCAGGGAAGATATTTGTTGATAAAATAATTGATGACGTCTTTTCGTGTGACAATGCCGATAAAAACATCGCGGTCATCCGTAACGGCGACGAATTTCTGCTCTTTTACACGTTCGAGCAGGACGCGTATGGGTGCGCGATTGGAAACGGGCGTATCATATGGTTTTTTCATGATACTGCGCACACGGAAATTTTCGAGATATTCGGGTTCAAAGCGGTTTTCACGCATCATAACGGAAAAAATGTCGCTTTCGGAAAGCGTTCCGACGTAATGACCGTCGGCGTCCAGAACCGGAATATCGCTGTGGTGATGATAGTGCATTTTCTCAAATCCTTGCCGCGCCGTGTCGTCTATATCGACATAGGCAACGTCGCTTTTGGGCGTGAGAAAGCGTAAAATGTTAACCATGGTTTACCTCGTGTGAGATTATCCGCAGAGTGCCGAACCGATAACGGTACCAAATTGCGCGTTTTCGGGAATGATAAACAGGATGCCGAACATGGTGGATAACTGCGCAAATTTTTCTTTTGCAAAAGCGATCCGCGTCAGGTTGCCCGTCAGAACCACTTTGTCCAGATGATACATACGCGCGGCAAAAACGGCCATCATACCCACTGTTTCAAAAACCATGTTGAGAACGCCCTTGGCGACATCCTGCGGCGTAGCCATATCGCTGACCTTGCCGAAATTGGCGGCGGTCATGTCGGAGGGCAACAGCGAACCATCGTCCTTTTTCATAATATCGCCGACGGTAAGGTCAATGTTGTGAAGGTCGCCGCCGGTCGCCAGTTCCTCAAGATGATTGATACTTTCGACCCCTATCAGTTTTTTGGACAGGCCGATCAGCGTACCGCCGCCGACGCCTGTGCCGCCGAGGTATTCCATGGTGCAGTCCTTTTTGGCATGGATGAGCGCTGTGCCGGTACCCATGCTGACTACAATGGCTTCGGGCAGATGGGAGAGATAAAGACCGCCGAGCCCGGTGCCGCGGAATTCGGGTACCGTTTCGCACGGGAGACCGTAAAGCGACCCCGTTACATGCGAAGAACCGGCGCCGGTCAGCATGATCTTTTCTATGTCGGAAAGTGCAAGGCCGTTTTTTACGGTAAATTTACCGAAAGCGCCGTAAATGGACGTGATCGGATCGGTTGCCCGGACGAAAAGCGGAGACATCAGTTCCTTTTCCGCGCCTTGCTTGCGGAATCCCACGATTTTGGTTGTGCTGCCTCCTACATCAATACCGATAACAACGCCCATAGTATAATCCTCCGTTCGGTTCAGGTGAAATGAGTTTTCGCATTTTGGAAATATAACTCATTTATTATACTATTTTTTACGGCGGTTGTCAATACGGGCAGAAGAAATGACCCGGCGTTCCGAAAAGGAGCCCGCAAAACGGAGAATTCAGACGGTCCGGTCGGTCTCCGTAACATCGGCACCGAGCGAACAAAGTTTTTCGGCAAGTTTTTCATAGCCTCTGGCGATGAAATGCGCATTGCCGACGTGAGATACGCCTTCCGCTGTCAGAGCGGCAAGAATCAGCGCCGCG
>CAJLXA010000018.1 GCA_905210485.1 uncultured Eubacteriales bacterium
GATTCATAGTGGTTTCCCACAACTGATGATCACTCATTTCACCCAAACCTTTGTAACGCTGGGTATGAATGGCATTTTCCGACCCGCCGCCATAGGTGTCGATAAACTTCTGACGTTGTTTTCGGAAGAAAAAGGGCGGATTACGGCATCGGTACGCGGTAGCCGCTCTCTGAAGAGCCGTTATTTTTCCGCCGCGCAGTCTTTTTGCTACAGCCGGTTTATCCTGTGCAAAAAAAATGACCGCTATTATGTCCGCGAAGCGGAACTGTGTGAAAATTTCTTTGAGATACGGGAAGATATTGAAAAGACCGCTTTGGCCGGCTATGTTGCGGAGGCGCTTCTTTATGTCACCACGGAGGAATCCGACCCGGCACTGTTCCGTTTATCGCTCAATATCCTGTACGCCATTGCGAAAAACCGCGCGCCGCTTCCGCAGATAAAAGCGGTGTTTGAGGTGCGGGCGGCCGGAATCCTCGGTTTTATGCCCGATCTTCACGGTTGCTGTTATTGCGGCCGTCGGGACGGCGATTTTTTCTTCGACATTATGAACGGGCAGATCGAATGTAAGGAATGCCGTGAGAAAAACAGCGGCGCCGCGCCGTCGGTATACGAAGAAGATTATCGCGCCGCGCATATTGTATGTCTTCTGAATTCAGGGGCATGTACCGCTTTCCGTTATGTGCTTTCATGCCCGCCGGACAGGCTTTTGTCTTTCCGGCTTGACGGAGAAGAGGCGCGTTTGTTCGGGATAGCCGCAGAGACGTATTTTCTGAACCAGATCGAACACGGGTTTGCCTCTCTCGATTTTTATAAAGAACTTATTCGTACAAATAAATAGGAGTTACCATGTTTTTTACACAAAAAACGCTGTCCGTACTCGGTTTTGATAAGATACGCGAGATGGTGGCCGAACGGGCGGCGACGGACGGTGCCAAGAACCGTGCGCTGTCCCTGATGCCGTCCGACGATTTTGACATCGTTGTGATGCGGCAGAATCGTACCGCGGCCGCGCGGCGGCTTTTGTCGGTGAAAGGGTATCCGCTGTTTTCGGTGCCCGAAATCGTTATGGACGCCACCGACAGAGCCGAAAAAGGAGCAACGCTGAATACGCGGGAGCTTCTCGCCGTTGCAACGCTTCTTCATACGGCGCATGCGCTCGCCGATTATATCTCTTCGGACAAAAATTTTGAAACATGCCTCGACGAGGTGTTCCGCCGCATGATTCCGAATCGCGTTCTGGAACAGAAAATCGGACGTACGATCGTTGCGGAAGATATTATTGCCGATGAAGCCAGTCCGGAACTTGCCGATATACGAAGAAAAATCCGGGCAGAGAACAACAAGATTAAAGATACACTGCAGAATTTTGTCGGCGGCGCCCGTTCCTCGCTTTTACAGGAAAATCTGGTGACCATGCGTGACGGACGGTATGTGATTCCCGTGAAATCCGAGCATAGAAATGAAATAAAGGGACTTTTGCATGACACGTCCGCATCGGGCGCAACGGTATTTATTGAACCGATGGCGGTCGTGGACGCCAACAACGAATTACGTCTTCTGCATACCAAAGAAGAATTGGAAATCGAAAGGATCCTCTCCGCGCTCTCTGCCGATGTGTCGGAGTTTTCGGGTTCTTTACGGCAGAACTACCACAATGCCACCGAACTTGCATATGACTTTGCCTGCGCGTCGTTAGCGGAAGATATGCGCGCTTCGATGCCGGTTCTTGTCGGACAACCGCTCATCTCTCTGAAGCATGCGCGGCATCCGCTTCTTGACCGTAAAAAAGTCGTTCCCGTGGATGTTGCGCTGGGAGAAGATTTCAAAACGCTGATCATTACGGGGCCGAATACCGGCGGTAAAACAGTCACACTGAAAACGCTCGGCCTTTTCGCTTTTATGGCGCAATCGGGTCTTCAGATTCCGGCAGATGACGGATCGCGTATGGGCGTATTCGGCGAAATACTTGTCGATATCGGCGATGATCAGAGCATTGAACAGTCGCTGTCGACCTTCTCGTCGCATATGGTGACGATCGTGGACATACTGAAACGCGTCACCGCGCGTTCGCTTTCGCTGTTCGACGAACTGGGCGCGGGAACGGACCCTGTTGAGGGTGCGGCGCTTGCCATCGCCGTTCTGGAAAAAGTACGTGCCGCCGGCGGTATCACCGCCGCAACAACGCATTATGCGGAACTGAAAGCCTATGCGATCGAAACGGACGGCGTACAGAATGCTTCCTGTGAATTCGATATCGAAACGCTCCGGCCGACCTATCGCCTTATTATCGGAGCGCCCGGTAAATCCAATGCCTTTGCCATATCGGAAAAACTCGGGCTCGATCCTGATGTCATCCGAACGGCCGAAGGCTATGTTTCCGGAGATACCAAACGTTTTGAAAACGTAATTGAAAAACTGGAAATAAGCCGTCGCGACATGGAGAAAAACCGCGAGGAATCCGAGCGCCTTCGCCGCGAATACGAGCAATATAAACGTGATGCGGAAATCGCATTGAGGCAGAAAACGGCCGCGGCGGAAAAAGAGATCGAAAAAGACCGTGAAAAAGCGCATCAGTTGCTTGTCAGTGCACGGGCGACAAGCGATTTCGTCATGAAACAATTGGAGGAAGCCAAAAAGCATCAGGAAAGTCTGCGGTTTGCCGAGGAGCTCGGACGGCTTAAAGGCGATATCCGTAACCGTCTCCGCACACAGGAGGAGCAGGAAAACGCCATAACGCTTGCCGACATCAACCTGGACGAACCCTATACGCTTCCGCGGCCGCTTCGCGTCGGCGATAAAGTGTACATGGTCACTTATGCGCAGGAGGGTGTCGTCGAAGAACTTCCCGATAAGAAAAACATCGTCATTGTGCGTGCCGGTATTATGCGCGCCAAGGTTCCGCTTGACAAACTTCGCTTGCTGATTGATAAAAAAGAGAATAAACCGAAGCCGACGCCGGAGGCACGGCTACGCAAAACGGTAGTTTCCACATTCAGTCCCGAACTGGACGTGCGCGGCATGTACGGAGACGACGCGTGGTTCATGGTGGACAAATACCTTGACGACGCAACGCTGGCCGGTATTGAATCGGTGCGGATCATTCACGGTAAAGGCACCGGTGCGCTCCGCAAGGCCATATGGACGCATCTGAAAGGAGATCCGCGCGTCACGGAATTCCGGAGCGGCGTTTACGGCGAGGGAGACACCGGCGTGACGGTGATCAAAATGAAATAAAAGAAGCAGGACACAGAGCCTGCTTCTTTTTATCAGTGCATATGCGTTTTATGACGGTTTTTCTTTTTTCCGCCGAGGATCCCGCCGAACAATGACAGAAGGGAAAAAAGAAGATATAAAAGAATGGTGGGAAGCAGGTGATCCTTTACGGAAACACCGAGTACCGCGGCGGCAGTATAAAGTACAAAGCAGAAGAAAACGCCCGACACAAGGCCGAGGAGCGCGCCGCGTCTGCCCGCGAATTTTGCCGATGAGAAGCCGCATATCAGGGCGGAAAGCGCCAGCGAAACATAGGACAGCGGTTTCAGGAGACTTGCCGGGTCTTCTGTCTGATAAGCGCATAGCGAGGCGACAGCAAGAAACGCAAGACTGAACAAGGCGGTAAAGAGAAAACCGTAAAGCCATGAGAGAATAAGACTGCGTTCGCCTTTTTCGTGCAAACGCATTTTCGATTTTGCCGATTCCATAGAAAAGACCTCCGTATATTCCTTGTTAGAATATATGCGGAGATCTTTTTCGTTATGCGTCGGTTTCGGCGGACGATTTTGTCTTGCTTTCCGGCTTTTGTTTTGACGCGCAGTGCTTGCCGTTAAACATATCGGTCATATCGGCAAAAAGAAGTTTGCCGCCGTTGTCCGTAAAGCCGATGGCGCGAAGAAGTTTCGGGTCTCCGGCATTCTTATCGCAAAGGCAGGTATGTATGCCGCAAAGATCGATGAAATTCATGGTGGCGCGTCCCATAATAAACATAACTTCGTAATCGTCAACGCCGGGAAGCGGAACAAGGTGATGAATCATACCGTGCTCGCCCCTGATGGAAAATTGACAGATTCCCGAAAATGCACCGTCGATTTCGGCGGCATATGCCATGGCGTCGGGGAGATAGGGAACTCCGCAACGGACGGCGGCGTTTTCCTGTTCGGTCTTGTTTTGTATCGGTTGAATTTTGAACATAATGTCCCCTTATTTTGTGTTTTTCTTCAGATAGTCGATTTCGTCCTGCTCAAGATAACGCCATTTCCCGACGGCAAGACCGTTCAGCTTCACATTGCCGACGGAAATACGGGACAGCCGCCGTACATCGAGTCTTACCTGGGCGCACATCTTGCGGATCTGCCGGTTGCGGCCTTCCGAAAGCGTGAAACGCAGAACCGTGCCGGTTTCGTCCTGACCTGTTACTTCCACTTTGGCTGGGCGGATCGTATAACTGTCTATCGTCATTTCGCCGTTCAGTGCGGCAAGCTGATCTTCCGATACCGTACCCGACACTTTCACGCGGTAAATTTTCGGAATGGCATGGCGCGGGTGCGTGAGTTTATTGGCAAGATCGCCGTCATCGGTGAGCAGAAGACAACCCTCCGAAATCATGTCAAGCCGGCCGACAGGGTATACGCGCGTATTCAGATCCCGTATCAGTTCGGTGACGCATTTGCGCCCCTGCGGATCGGAAAGCGACGTCACATATCCGCGTGGCTTATTCAGCATAATGTATGTATATTCTTTTGTTTTACGCGGCTTTATTTCTTTGCCGTTCCAGAAGACGCGGTCGTCTCCGGGAAGAATTTTTTCCCCGATCGCCGCAACGCGACCGTTGACGGTCACGTTGCCTGCGGCAATTTCGGTTTCTGCGGCACGCCGGGACAGAATACCGCAATCGGTGAAATATTTCTGAAGTCTGATTTTATCCATGGGTTTATCTCCGTGAAGTTGAATTTAAAAAAGATGGAAAAAGCGTTTGCGCGGGGTAATGTTTTCAACGGCATTTTCAGCGATAAGCGGACTTTCCGCTATCACCTTACCGTCGAGAAGAAACGAAACCTTTCCGAGGGGCGTGCCTTTTTTTATGGGAGCCGACGGCATTCTTACGGTGTCAAAACGTGTTTCGACAGCGGCGTTTTCGGGGAGAACGGCGTATACGTCCGAGGGATTGGAAATAAGGACGGAACTCGTTTTTCCGCCGATAACGGGCAGTGTAAAGGCGACCGTCCGCGCAGAGGCCAGTTTCGTATAGGCAAAGGCGGTAAAGCCGTTTTCAAGCATTTTTTTGTGCGTGTTCCAGTCATCGGGGCAGTCCAGCGTTACGGCAATCAGTGAAACGCCGTCGCGGACAGCGGCGCTGACAAGACAGCGGCCGGAAGCCTTTGTAAAGCCGGTTTTGACGCCGACGGCGCCGGGAAAGAGCGAAAGAAGGCGGTTATGGTTTTCAAAACTGCGGATCGTTTCACCGTCGTTCAGTTTTATGGTTTTCCTTTTCTGCGATACGATGGAAGAAAAGGTCGGTTTCTTCATGGCTTCCGCCGCAATCAGGGCGAGGTCGTGTGCCGAAGTGTAATGTTCTGCGTCATCAAGACCGTGCGGATTTTCAAAATGCGTATCCTTAAGACCGAGAGACGCGGCGCGTTCATTCATCATGTCCGCAAAGGCTTCGATACTGCCCGCAAGGTTGATGGCAATGGTGGCCGCGGCGTCGTTGGCGCTGGCCAGGAGCAATGCGTAGAGAAAGGATTCAAGGGTACCTTTGTCGCCGGCGGACAGATAAAGAGAAGATCCTTCCGTGCCTGCGGCCTCCGGAGGTACGGTGAGAACGCGGTCAAGCGGGGCGTTTTCAATAGCCACAAGCGCCGTCATGATTTTGGTGGTGCTGGCCATTTTCATACGTGCATTACCGTTTTTCTCGTAGAGGAAAATGCCGGTATCCGGTTGGTACAGAACCGCGGCGCGGGCACTGTTTTCCGGTGCGGCGGATGCGGTGGGGGCGATAAGAGAACATATCATGACTGTCAGAAGACAGAATATCAGCGGTTTTTGTATGCGTTTCATGTGTACGTGAAAGTTTCCTTCGTTTTTCTTTATTATGAAAAGAAAAACGGACGTCATACAGAAATCGGCAGGGTATATTGATGGAAAGAATAGAAAAAACAGGGAATCTCAGATTTTTTCTTTTTCGGCGCGCGCGGCGCGCACGGCTTCCTTACGGATACGCGTTTCCTTGACTCTTTCCGGCGTAAGGACTTCTTTCAACTCGCCGAGAATTTCCGGCGAACGTTCGATAAGAGAGGCAATCTTGTCAACGGTGCCGATGTTCTGCGGCGACACGACAGGCAAAAGATCCACTTTCCCGTTACCGTCCGAAATGAGAAAGGCAATGGGCGTGATACTGACGCCGGTGCCTCCGCCTCCGCCGAAATTTTTCGGGCGATGCGGATTATCGTGTTTCGCATAGTCGAGACCGCCGGTGGCAAATCCCATAGACACTTTGGATACGGGAATAATATCGCTGCCGCTTTTTAAATGAATGGGATCGCCGATAATGGTTTCCGCACCCGCAAATTCCTTGATCCCGGACAGGGATGAGATAATGACGTCGGACAGATTGTTTTCAGGCATGTATGGTTTCCTTCCGCTTCTTTAAAATTGCCGCACGTTTCCGCGCGTTTTTTTCACGATGACGATTCAGAATATGCAGAACGCGTTCGTCAGTTGGAGGAGTCACACCGAAAAGCCGGAAATAATAGATAAGCGGTAACATGAGAAAAACGAGAAATTCACAGTCGCTTTTTCCGTCCGTGAAGAGAGGTGTTACGGTGATGGCACCGGTACGTTCGGAATAGTGGGAAATCTGCGACAGAGCTTCCGCCGCCGCCGGGATTGCGGCCTGTGCCGCGCCGGATAACACAGCGGTCGTATCGGGGGAATCGGTATGGAGGAAAAGTGAAAAATGGGATATATGAATCGAGAGACGGTGAATATTTTCAGCGCCGAGAATGGCAATCAGTCTGTAAGAAAGCCGGATATAGAAGACGACCCGTGAAAGAAGAAAGCGGAGATCCGTTGTACCGTCCGCACGGCGCTTGTATATCTGCCGTTCTTTTTCTTTCAGTTTTGCAATTTTTTTGAAGAATTTTCGCCTCGTAAAATCTTTCGGGTCGGCAGGGTGAGCGGAATCGTAGAGTTGCGTTACAATAAAAAGATAGCCGAGCGTTGCCGTAAAGCGACCGTTTTCCCGACAAAGGCGAAGCCGCACGGGATAGAAAAGAAGTGCGGTGACAATGGCGGAAAGCAGGACGACAAGCGCCAAAACGCAGATTAAAACGCGCACAGAAACCTCCGAAATTCATGCTTATTTTATGGCAGAACGGAGAAGCGCGCAGGGAGGCAGAACGGCGTTGCTATGCGGTTATTCATCAATGTCGGCGGAAGAAATTTCGGGTGTATCTTCGTCGGCCGCATCGGACAGTCCGACGTAAGATTCCGGCTCCGAGAAGTCTTCGCTCATATCGGGAAGAGTTTCGGCCTCGGTCGTCGGCGTATGTTCGGTCTTTTCAGCGGCGGAATCTTCCGTATCGGCAGAAGCGGCGGGATTTTCCGATTCAGGATTTTCTGTATTTTCCGATTCAGGATTTTCTGTATTTTCCGCGTCGGGATTTTCCGTATCGGCGGAAGCACCGGAATTTTCTGCTTCGGGATCGGAGGCGCTTTCCGTCGGTTCTGCCGCGGTTCCGGCGTCGTCGATCGTCATCTGGTCGGCGTCGTAAGGAAGGCCAAGCGCGGTCTGTCCCATTTTGGCAAGCACTTCGTAGGATTCCTCCGAAGAGATGCCCGGAAGTTCATCAAGGGACGATAGTCCGAAAGAGCGCAGAAAACCGTCGGTCGTACCGTACAGAACAGGACGGCCCGGCGCGTCGAGACGACCCTTGGCTTCGATCAGACCGCGTTCGAGAAGCGTTGTGACCGCATAGGTGCTGTCTACCGCACGGACGGCGTCCACATAAGCGCGCGTCGTCGGCTGGTTGTAGGCGATGATGGCAAGCGCTTCGATACAGGAAGTGGAAAGACTGCCGCTTTTGCGGATACCGAGCGCAACGCGGATATGTTGCAGATATTCCTGTTTTGTGCAGAGTTGGCAGGTTTCTTCAAAAGCAAGCAGAATAATGCCGCGGTGAAGATCGGAATGGTTATAGGATTGCGCATAGGTATAAACGCGTTCACGCATAAGACTCGGTGACATTTCAAAAGGTTTGGCAAGTTGCGCATAGGTAAGCGGGTGACCTGCCGCGAAGAGAATGGCTTCAATAGCGGCGTCAATGTCGACCTCCTCCGATACCATTTCGTCAATGGAACCGCCGGTCTCTTCCTCATATTCGGTGAAATCATCAGTTTCCGCTATTGTCATTGTCTACGGCTCCTTCTTTGTCAAATTCGCTTTCTGTCGGCGTTTCGGGGGGGATATAGTCGGGATTCATGCGGAAAAGAACAGTGAGTTCGATCTCCCTATCTTCGTCGCTGTCGTCGAGACATATGAGTATGCGTTCCAATTTCACCAGTTCCAGTATACCCATAAAGGTGGCGATCAATTCAGGTTTGTCCTCCGCGTCTTTTAAAAGAAAGAAAAACGTACATTCTCCGTATCTGTCAAGCTTGTCTATCACTTCGTCGATCTTTTCTTCCACGGGAACGATGCGGCTTGTGATCAGCGGCGTAACGAGCGCTGTCGGTTTCGGTGTGTTGCGGATACGCAGAAGCATACGCGTCAACGCTTTGGCGAGCAACTGAGGATCAAGGTCGGACGGAAGCCCTTTTTCTGCGGGGACTTCATCCTGATCTTTTGTGTAACGTCCTGAGTATTCGTCGTAAAGCGGCCGCAGTTCTTTCGCTTTTTCTTTGGCTTCTTTATAGAGTTCGAGGGCGTTGACGAGCGGTTTGCGCGGGTCTTCCCAACTGTCGGGGTCACGCGGCAGGAGCATCGCAGTTTTGATTTTGATAAGCTCGGATGCCATGATAATGAATTCGCCCGCAAGTTGCATATCGAAGGACTGATGTTCGTCGATATAGGCGAGATACTGATCGCAGATCTCCGCAATCGGAATGTCGCGTATATCAATCTTCTTTTTTTGTATCATATCAAGAAGAACTTCGAGCGGACCCTCGTAAATATCAAGGCGATAATTGATTTCGTCGGCCATAGTTGTTTCCTTTTTACTGTTTACGATAGGGGAATACGGAAGAGCAGTTTAAAGAGGCGCAGGATAAGATCGGAGAGCGGCGCGGTGACAGCCGAAAGGAAGCCGTCCGCAAATCCGAAATAAATCAGAACGAGAAGAACAATCTGGATATACCGTTCATAACGCATAATGCCGAAATAGTACTTGTCCGGTAAAAAAGCGAACAGAACGCGCGAACCGTCAAAGGGCGGAATCGGCAAAAGATTAAAAACGGCAAGCGAGAGATTGAGAATATGAAACAGGTAAAAGAATTGGGCCAAAAGGCGGATCATGAACGAAAAGGGTAAAACGGAAATGCTGAAAAGCGGGATCCGCATAAGGGCGAGACAAAGGCAGTACAGAAAGCCGCCGATAACGGAAAGCGCAAGATTCATGCAGGGACCCGCCGCGGCGGATAGCGCCATACCACGCTTCGGATTTTTGAAGTACCGGCAGTCGATCGGGACGGGTTTTGCCCATCCGACTCCGAAAAAGAACATGCAGACGGCGCCGAGCGGATCCATGTGCCGCAGTGGGTTCAGCGTAAGCCGCCCGTATCGCTTGGCGGTCGGATCGCCGAGTTTATAGGCAACGAAGGCGTGCGACGCTTCATGCATGGTAAGAGCAATGATGACAATGGGCGCGGTAAGGAGAAAAGTCAGGGCATTATCAATGAAATAGGAAAGAAGCGAATTCGTCATGTGCCGTTCCCCAGAGCCGCATAGATTTCGTTCCACACTTTTTCTTTTCCCAGACCCGTTTCGGAAGAAAAGGGGATGGCCGTGATTCCGGCGCGGTCGAGATGTGTTTCCTGAATGTCTTTCAGCGCTTTTTCGAGAGCGTTTTTACTGAGTTTATCCGCTTTTGTGGCAATGACGCGGAACGGGATTCTGGCGTCGATCAGATAATTTATCATCATGATGTCATCATCGGTAAGGCCGATGCGCACGTCGATAAGCTGTAACACCGTTTTCAGCGCGTCGGGACTGGGGTTTTTCGTGAAATATCCATCAGTCAGCATGGACCATTTTTCTTTTTCGGACAACGGCCGTTTGGCAAAACCGTAACCGGGCAGATCAACAAAATACAGTTTGCGGTCGATGTCGTAAAAATTCACGGTAATGGTTTTTCCCGGCATACTGCTGACGCGCGCCAGTTTTTTTCGTCCGAGCAGAGTATTAAGAAGTGAACTTTTTCCGACGTTGGAACGGCCGGAAAAAGCAATCTGGGGCGTCGTTTCACGCGGAAACTGCGTAATGTTGCCTGCGGACAGGCGAAGCGTTACATTGTTCGGATTGATTTTCATGCGGTTATCTCACTTCACATGCGGATATTGTATTTTTCGTATCGGGGAGCGGGATGGCGGCCGGGAAAGGCTTGTTCTCAACCGGCGCTTTTTCGGGAAGAAGCGCATAGCGGAGATTATCCTCCACCGTATCGCAAAGAATGAAACGGAGTCCGGCGCGCGCGTCTTTATCAATATCGTCAAGATCGCGTTCGTTTTCACGGGGAATAAGAACCGTGGTGACGCCGGCGGAATAAGCGGCCAGCGTTTTTTCCTTAAGTCCGCCGATCGGAAGCACTTTGCCGTGCAGGGAGACTTCGCCGGTCATGGCAACATCACGGCGCACGGGGCGGCCGGTCAGGGCAGAGACAAGGGCGCATGTCATGGTAACGCCGGCGGAAGGACCGTCTTTCGGTACGGCGCCTTCGGGAAAATGAATGTGAATATCTTTCGTTTTATAGAAAGTCGGGTCGATATGATAACGGTCGGCAATCGTGCGGACGTAACTTAACGCGATTTCGGCCGATTCTTTCATAACATCGCCGAGCGATCCCGTCAGATTCAGTTTGCCCGTTCCTTCCATCACGGCGACTTCCACTTTCAGAAGGTCGCCGCCCGCAACGGTATAAGCGAGGCCGTTTACAACGCCTACAGGATCGGTTTCGTCGATGGTTTCGGGCAGTATTTTGCGTTTTCCGAGATATGCGTTGACCGCGGCATGGTCAAGTTTTACGGATTTCAGTTTGCCTGTGGCAATGTCTTTAGCCGCTTTGCGGCAAAGAGAGGCGATCTCCCGTTCGAGATTACGGACGCCGGCTTCGCGCGTATAGCCTTCAATCACTTCGATGAGTCCGTCGGGAAGCAATGCAAACTGACGTTTTGTCAGTCCGTGGCGTTTCATCTGTTTCGGGATCAGATGATGGTTGGCGATGTCAATCTTTTCACGGCGGGAATATGTGCCGAGTTCAATGACCTCCATGCGGTCAAGAAGCGGTTCGGGGATTCCCGCGTATTCGTTGGCGGTGGCGATGAACATACAGTCCGACAGGTCGACCGGGAACTCTATGTAGTGATCGCGGAAGAATTTGTTCTGTTCGGGGTCGAGAACTTCGAGAAGCGCCGAGGCCGGGTCGCCGCGGCTGTCGTTTGCCAGTTTGTCGATCTCATCAAGAACAATCAGCGGATTCATACTGCCGGCGTTGGTGATGGCGTCAATAATACGGCCGGGCATGGCGCCGACATATGTTTTGCGATGGCCGCGGATATCGGCTTCGTCACGGATACCGCCGAGCGAAACGCGGGCATATTTACGTCCGAGGGCACGGGCAACCGAAGCGGCGATAGATGTTTTGCCGACGCCGGGCGGGCCTACGAGACAGAGAATCTGATTTTTGACATCGGGAGACAGTTGCCGTACCGCGATATATTCGAGAATACGCTCCTTGACCTTATCCATGCCGTCATGATCGGCATTCAGTATTTTTTCCGCTTTGGCGACGTCCGGTTGTTCGCGCGTGGTTTTACCGAGCGGCAATTCAAGACAGATATCGAGATAATTGCGCAATACCGTGCTTTCGGCGGCGCCGAAAGGCGTTTTGTCGAGGCGGGTGAGTTCTTTGTAAAGTTTGGCCTTTACCTCATCGGGAAAGCCGGAAGCGTCGATTTTTGTGCGGTATTCTTCAATTTCGTCGTCATCTTCGCCGAGTTCTTCCTGAATCGCCTTGACCTGTTCGCGAAGAAAATATTCTTTCTGATGATCGTCCATACGCGTTTTGACCTTACGGTGAATCTGCGCTTCCGTGCGGAGAATATCTCCTTCGGCTTCGAGAATATCGCCGAGCAGGGTCAGGCGGCGGCCGACGGAGGCGGCCTCCAGAATCTTCTGTTTATGGCGGAAATCGAAAACAATGGCGGACGCGATAAAATCGGCGAAAAGACCGGGATTTTCAATCTCGTTTGCCGCTTTTATAATTTCGTCGGGAACAGGAGCGCCTTCTTTTTTGAAATCCGCAATATATTGGCGCACGACGTTCATCATGGCGAGCTGTTCGCCCGTCGGATCGGACGGAGCGGAAACCGTGCGGCAATGCACGGTTGCCATCGGACATTCGCCCGAAAGCGAAAGCGTTCTGATGCGGGCGCGGCACAGGCCTTCAAAAAGAGCGGTGACTTCGCCGTCATCGTTTTTGCCGATCTTTTTAATGACCGCTACGGTGCCGACCGTATACAGATCGGACGCCGCGGGGGTTTCTACATGCGCGTCTTTTTGCGTAACGAGAAAAACGTGACCTTCGCCTGCGGAAGCGTGAAGCAGAGCGTTTTTGGAAAAGTCACGGAACATTTCAAGACTGAGTTGTACGCCGGGAAAGGCCACAAGGCCGCGCAGGGGTATGACAGGAAGCGTTACACAGTCGGTATAAGTATTTTCTTTTTTCATGGGGTGATCCTCACCGGGAATGGATTTTTGAGTCGGACGGCGGTACATTCTTTCCTGAAGAAGAGCGCCGTATATATAACTCTTGAATATTATAGCACATAAAATATGAAATTGCTATAGTTAAAAAGAAAAAATTACGTGAAAAATCTACGACAAAAAAGCGCTTTGCGTTTTAAGCGTCTGCAAAGCGCCGGATAAGGTGCAAAAAACAAAAGCACAAGTGCCATGTTCCTCCGTGGAAGAGTATCATAAGATTGATACTTCGGCGGTATGCGTCACTCGTGTTTGCGTGAAATATTATAGCGTATCGCAAGGGAATTGTAAAGCAGTAGAATCCACAATTTTTTTCGGAATATTTTGTGAAAAAAAGAGATTTTCATAAAAAAGCGAAAAGCGGGAAGAAAAAATACGAAAACCTATTGACAAATGAAAACGGAAATGCTACAATATGGACGTTCGGCAGATTGGATGCCGGAAAAAGCAGAATGTTCCGTTCTCACCATACCGCAAGGGCGCGTATGGTTTCATCATATGTATTTGATGCGCGCGGAAGTTTTCTGCGCGCTTATTTTTATTTTCGATACGGAGGTATACGACTATCAGCAGCACGAAGGATTTGCAGATCAACGACGATATTCATGTAAAGGAAGCACGTATCGTCGGACCGAACAGCGAACAGCTCGGCATTATGACATTGAACGACGCAAAGGAATATGCTTATTCCCGCGATCTTGATCTTGTATTGATCGCGCCGACCGCCGTTCCTCCCGTCTGCCGCGTTATGGACTACGGTAAGTTCCGTTTTGAACGCGAAAAGCGCGAAAAGGAAGCCAAGAAGAATCAGCAGGTCGTTAAGGTGAAAGAAGTGCAGCTTTCCTGCCGCATTGATACGCATGACTTTGAAACGCGCGTCAATCACGCAAAAAGATTTCTTGCGGGCGGCGATAAAGTGAAAGCGGTTATTCGTTTCAAGGGACGCGAAATGTCGCATACCGAGATTGGTCTTGACGTCATCAACCGTTTTATTGAAGCGTGTGCCGAGGTCGGTACGACAGATAAGGGAGCGACGATGGACGGCCGGTTCATGTCGGTTCTGCTTGTGCCTGTAAAGGCAAAATAAATCCATAGTTTACGATATTCAGTTATTTGAATTTGTATAAAATATCCGACCGTCGTCGGACAACTAAATTGGTTAAGGAGAAAAACAAATGGCAAAGATCAAAACGCATAAAGCGTCCGCAAAAAGATTTGACGTGACCGGAACCGGTAAAGTGAAATTGAATCATACCAATCGCCGTCACAAACTCGGCCTGAAGACCGCAAAGCGTAAAAGAGGACTGCGCAAAGGCGCAACCCTGAGCGAAAGCTTCGCACCCGCTATCAGAACGCTTATCCAGAAGTGATAAGACAACGGAAAAGGATTTAGGAGGAAACATAAGATGGCAAGAGTTAAAGGCGCAATGATGACGCGCAAAAGAAGAAACAGCGTACTGAAAGCAGCAAAAGGCTACTTCGGCGCAAAGAGCAAACATTTCCGCATGGCCAAACAGGCCGTGATGAAGAGCGGTAACTACGCATTCGTAGGCCGTAAGAGAAAAAAGAGAGATTTCCGTCAGCTGTGGATCGCCCGCATTTCCGCACAGGCGAAAGTTTGCGGAATCAACTATTCCACGATGATGCACGGCCTGAAGAAAGCCGGTATTGATTTGAACCGCAAGATGCTTGCCGAGATCGCCGTTTCCGATAAGGAAGCGTTTGCCGCACTTGCCGAAAAGGCTAAGGCAGCCGTTTAAAAAATCCCCGCTTCGGGCGTATGCCCGGGGCGGGCTTTTCTTCGTTCATGCGACTTTTTCATGCGCGGCCGGTTGCAGCGCTTTTTTTATGGTCATAATCGGAAAACGGAGGACGGTATGAAACTGACGGAAGAAATTATCAGAAGTAGAAAAAATCCATGTGTTATATGGGCGGCGTCGCTTGCCGATAAGAAAGTCCGCGATCGTGACGCGGTGTTTATTGCGGACGGCGTGAAACTCTTTGCCGAGGCGACGTCGGCCGGACTTTCCGTTACGCGGGTTTTTGTTGCGGAATCGGAAAGCGAGCGGCTTTTACCGTTTATTTCGGAGAAACTGGCAAGCGAAGTTTACCGGAATACGGTCGTCACACGACTTTCGGACGAATGTTTTGAAAAAATTTCACAGGAAAAAGCGCCGCAAGGTCTGATAACTGTCATAAAACATCTTGATTTTTTCAAAAAATGTACTATAATAAATAATAACGAACCGATTTTGCACCCCGAGGAACGGACGATCATGCTTTATGCCATGCGCGACCCCGGAAACCTCGGCTCCGTGATCCGCAGTGCGGTGGCGTTCGGCGCCGACCACATTCTTATGAGTGCCGATTGCGCCGATATTTATAATCCCAAAACCGTCCGCGCGGCCATGGGGAGCCTTTTCCGCGTCAGAATGACTTCTTTTACGAATGTTCCGGAAATGGTGAAAGCCGTCCGCTGTTCGGGAAGGCGCGTCTTTGCCGCCGAACTTTCGGAGCATGCCGTTTCGCTCACAGAGGCCGGTCTTTTGCCCCATGACGCCGTTATGATCGGCAACGAGGGGCACGGAATACCGCGGGAAATTTCCGCCGTTTGCGATGGAAGCGTGTACATTCCGATTTCCAAAGCAACCGAATCCCTCAACGCCGCGGTGGCCGCCGCCATTTTTATGTGGGAACAGCAGAAACACGGTTCATGATTTTATCACCTTATTACGGAGACTTATATGAGTGACAACCTCTATTTTCTTTGGCTGTCGCTTGCCTGTCATTCTACGGTAGGCAACCGATTGCTGCAGGTTTTCGGAAATCCGTACGACATTTACCGTGCCGACGGTGACACAATCCTGAAAGCGCTTGACGGTTGTCGCACCGCTCCCGCTTCCGTTTCCCGCCTTTGCGAAAAAGACCTGACAGCGGCGCAAACGCTGATGGATTATTGCTTTTTACACCGCATCGGTCTTCTGACGCTCGGTTCACCGCAATATCCCGCGTCTCTGCGCCAGATTGAAACGCCGCCGATCGTCCTGTATTACCGCGGAACACTGCCGACATTCGATCACGGACTGATGATTTCCGTCGTCGGCACAAGGCGTATGACGGAATACGGAGAAAAGGCCGCCTTTACGATCTCCTATGATCTGGCGCGTACAGGCGTGACGATTGTCAGCGGTCTTGCCCGCGGAATCGACGGTGTGGCCGCCGCGGCCGCAGTAGCCGCAGGCGGAAAGACAATCGCCGTTCTCGGTTCCGGCCTCGATCGCATATATCCCAAAGAACACAAATATCTTGCCAATGAAATATCGCGGAACGGTCTTCTTCTGTCGGAATATCCGCCGTCCGCACCGCCGCTTCGGCATCACTTCCCGGAAAGGAACCGCATTATTGCCGGTCTTTCTGCCGGCACGCTTCTGACAGAGGGCGGCGAACAGAGCGGTGCGCTCATTACCGCAAAACTGGCCGAAGCCGAGGGTAAACGCATTTTTGCCGTTCCCGGAAACATCGACTCCGAACAAAGTTTTGCGCCGAATTATCTGATTCGCAACGGCGCCAAAGCCGTCACCTGTGCGGACGATATATTGGACAGTTATAAAAAACTGTCGCTACGCGGTATCCGTCCGTTTGCGCTTCTGCGACGCGACAATATTAACCGGCGTGCCGTATTGCATTCACTCAAAGTCGCTTCGGACGCACCGGAAACGGCTTTTCACCGTCCGGATAAAGACGAACTTCTGTTTTGTCCCGAAGAAGCGCACGGCGGCGCTGTCGCTGTTGCCGCCGCAACTCCGGTGCGGCAGGATTCGGCCACCGACAGGGAACCGGCGCTCTCCGGCGAGCAGAAAACGATTTTTCATACGCTTTCGCGGAAGATACCGAAAACGGTGGATGAGATAGCCGCCGAATCCGGCGTCGGCGCTCCGAAAGCGCTGGCGGTTTTATTGCTTCTTGAAGTGGAAGGTCACGTCGTATCTTTACCGGGCGGCCGTTATCGCCGAACGTAATCACATTTATGAAAGGCAGCAGGGAATCCCTGCACAGAATATGTCGAATTTAGTTATTGTGGAATCTCCCGCCAAGGCAACTACCATCAAAGGTTACCTCGGCGCCAATTATAAAGTCCTCGCCTCCAGCGGACATATCCGCGATTTGCCGAAAAGCCGTTTCGGCATTGATATAGAGAACGGTTTCAAACCGGACTATATCAATATCCGCGGCAAGGGCGATATTGTTTCAAAACTGAAAAAAGAAGCTAAAAACGCGTCGAAAATATATCTGGCAACGGACCCTGACCGCGAGGGAGAAGCCATTTCGTGGCATCTGGCGTCGGTGCTGGATATTCCGAGCGATAAAATGTGCCGCGTGACTTTCAATGAGATCACGAAATCTGCCATTAAGGAATCCATTAAGGCACCGCGTGCAATCGACGAAAATCTCGTGGACGCTCAGCAGGCCCGACGTATTCTCGACCGTATTCTCGGCTATAAACTCAGTCCGTTCCTTTGGAAGAACGTCAAAAGCCGCCTCGGCACGGGACGTGTGCAGTCGGTGGCGACGCGCATTGTGGTGGAGCGCGAAAATGAGATCCGTGCGTTTGTTCCTTCGGAATACTGGACGATTGACGTCGACCTTTCCAACGATAAGACCGATCATATCAACGCCAAATTTTTCGGAACGGTTGACGGTCATACGCGCATTGAGAGCGCGGCAGAAGCGGAAGCGGTGGAAAATGCTGTAAAAAGCGGCGTATTCAGAGCGGCTTCCATCAAAGCGGTGCAAAAACAGAAACAGCCCGCCCCGCCTTTCACCACTTCCACATTACAGCAGGAAGCGTCGCGCAAACTCGGATTTCCTCTTCAGAAAATCATGAAGATTGCGCAGGAATTGTACGAAGGCGTCAGCCTCGGCGCGGAAAACGGCGGCGTACAGGGTCTTATCACGTATATGCGTACCGACTCTCTGCGCATTTCCAAGGTGGCGCAGGACGCCGCGCTCGGCTATATCCGCGAAACCATGGGCGACGAATACGCGCCGAAAACGCCGCGCGTATTCCGCTCAAAAGGAAACGTGCAGGACGCACATGAAGCGATTCGCCCGTCAAGCGTCGGCGTTGTTCCGAAAAACGTCAAGAAATATCTGACGAGCGATCAGTATAAACTGTATAAACTCATCTGGGAACGCTTCATTGCAAGCCAGATGGCCCCGGCCGTTCTGAATACGGTGTCCATCACCTTTGAAAACAGCGGCTATTCTTTCCGCACCGGCGGTTATAACGTGAAGTTCCCGGGCTTTATGGCGGTTTACAATACCGATGACAACTCGGAAGATCAGGAAATGAAAAAATTACCCGACGTCAGCGAAGGGGAAGTTTTCCGTCTTTCGGAATTCCATAAAGAACAGCGTTTTACGGAGGCGCCTCCGCGTTATACCGACGCTTCCTTGATCCGGTTTCTCGAAGAAAACGGTATCGGTCGTCCGAGTACCTATGCGCCGATCATTGCTTCCATCATGAAAAGTTATGTGAAGCACGAGGGCAAGGCGCTCGTGCCGACGCCGCTCGGCGAAGTAACGACAAAACTGATGATTGAGCATTTTCCCGAAATTGTCGATTACAAATTCACGGCCGATATGGAGACGCAACTGGACGACATCGAAAACGGCACTTTGCCGATGGAAACGGTTCTGCGCGGTTTTTACGACGATTTTGAAAAAGAACTGAAAGTGGCCGAAAGCACGGTTTCCCGCGACAATATTGAGATCCCGCCCGAAGTTTCGCCGTATCCCTGCGAGAAATGCGGCGCGATGATGGTCTATAAAAACGGCCGGTACGGACGATTCCTTGCATGTCCGAATTATCCGAAATGCCGCTCCACCAAAGCCGTGGATAAAGACGGCAAACCGGTGGAAAAGAAAGAAACCGCGCCGCAGACGGCCGATTTCAAATGTGAAAAATGTGGCGGCGACGTCGTACTTCGCGTCGGCAAATACGGCAGTTTCTATGCCTGCGCCAATTATCCCACCTGCAAATTCACAAAGCAGAAAACCTCTCCCATAGATGTGAAATGTCCCCTTTGCGGCAGTGAGATCGTCGCCAAACACGGTCGCGGGAAAACGGTGTTTTACAGTTGCGAACGCTATCCGGACTGCACATTTTCTTCGTGGAATCTGCCGACCGAAGAAAAATGCCCCGATTGCGGCAAAATGCTGTTCTATCGTAAAGGGAAAAAGCCTTGCCTTTTCTGTGCCGATAAAGAATGCGGTTACAAAAGAGAAGTCAGCGACGACAGCCGTTACGAAAAGTCGGATATTACCGACAACGGTGCGGAAGCATGACCCCGACGGTCAGAATTATCGGCGCGGGGCTTGCGGGAAGCGAAGCGGCCTTTCAGGCGGCCGAACGCGGCATTGACGTATGGCTTTACGAAATGAAACCGGAGAAATTTACGCCTTGCCATCACAGTGAGGGGTTTGCCGAACTTGTCTGCTCCAATTCGCTTCGTTCCGCCGAACTTTCCAACGCCGTCGGTCTTCTGAAAGAAGAACTGCGCCGCATGAATTCTCTGATTATGGAAGCCGCCGATAAAACGGCGGTTCCCGCAGGAAGCGCGCTTGCGGTGGATCGGCAGAAATTTTCGGAGTATGTGACCGACAGAATCCGCCGCCATCCGCATATAAGAGTGATTTCCGAAGAGGTCACCGAAATTCCGGACGACGGCGTCACCGTGGTGGCCAGCGGCCCTTTGACCGCTCCCGCATTGGCCACGAATATTTCCGGAATCGGTTGCGGTGAACTGCATTTCTTTGACGCGGCTGCGCCGATTGTCGATTTTTCGACAGTGAATACGGATATTGCGTTTTTTGCTTCACGGTACGGAAAAGGAAACGGGGACGATTATCTGAACTGTCCCATGACCGAAGAAGAATATAATGCGTTCTATCTCGCCCTGACATCGGCTGAAACCGCGCCGCTGAAAGACTTTGACGCAGAGGCGCAGGCTGAACCGACGGTCTTTGAGGGCTGTATGCCGGTGGAGGTCATGGCAAAACGGGGGCGTGACACGCTTCGTTTCGGACCGATGAAACCGGTCGGTCTTCCGTTGCCGTCCACGGGCAGGGACGCCTATGCCACGGTACAGCTTCGCCGGGAGAACCGCGAGGGAACCATGTACAACCTCGTCGGATTTCAGACGCATTTGACTTTCCCCGAACAACGGCGTGTGTTCCGTATGATCCCCGGCCTTGAAAATGCGGAGTTTTACCGCTACGGCGTCATGCACCGCAACACATATCTGAATTCACCCGGATTCCTTGACGCTTCTTATGCCACCGTCAAACGGCCGCATCTGTTTTTCGCAGGACAGATGACCGGCGTTGAGGGATATGTGGAATCGACCGGATCCGGCTTTGTCGCCGGTATTAACGCGGCGCGTACGGCGGTCGGTCTTGCTCCTTTTGTCTTTCCGACCGAAACCATGCTCGGCGCGATGGCGCACTATGTGGCGCACGGCGGCCTGTCGGGTAATTTTCAGCCGATGAACGCCAATTTCGGGATTATTGCGCCGCTCGGACATAAAGTCAAAGGCGGGAAAAAAGTGCGCAACGAGGCGTATTCCGCCCGTTCGCTCGCATTGCTTCCCGCGATTCGTGACGCGATACTTGTTCCGTATGACGGAGGAAATGCCATATGAAAATTATCGTTGATGTTATGAGCGGAGATAATGCGCCGTTGGCTCTGCTCCGCGGCGCCGTTATGGCGGCCGAAGAATACGAAGAAGCGGAAATTACCGTTGTCGGCAATCGCCCGCTTCTCGAAAAACTGGCCGAAGAAAACGAAATTCCGCTTGACAAACTGAAGATCGAACACGCAAACAGCGTGATTGATATGGAAGACAAACCTCTGTGCGTAGTACGTGAAAAAAAGGATTCTTCCATGAGTGTCGGCCTTGAACTTCTGAAAAAAGGAGAAGGCGACGCTTTTGTAAGCGCGGGAAATACCGGTGCGCTGATTGCCGGCGCGACGTTGCTTGTGCGCCGTATCCGCGGCGTACAGCGTGCGGGTATCGCTACTATCCTGCCTTTTCCGCATCCTGTTATGTTGCTCGATTCGGGCGCCAATCTGCTTCTTACTCCGGAGAATCAGGAGCAGTTCGCTATCATGGGCGCAACGTACATGGAAAAAGTGTTCGGAATCGAAGACGCCCGCGTCGGTCAGCTCAACAACGGTTCCGAATATAACAAAGGCATGCCTTTGCAGGTAGAAAGTTTCATTACACTCAGCAAATCCGGCGTCAATTTCGTCGGAAACGTGGAATCCAAGGAAATTCCGTTCAATGCGTGCGACGTTCTGGTGGCCGACGGCTTTCTCGGCAATATTCTCTTGAAATATACCGAAGGAATGGGCAAATTCATGCTGAAAACCATGAAAAGCCTGTTTTACAGCAGTACTATCGGTAAATTTTCCGGACTTATGCTGAAAGGACAGGTCGGAATCCTGAAAAAGCAGTTTGACGCTTCCGAATACGGCGGCGCGCCTTTGCTCGGCATTGCCAAGCCGGTTATCAAAGCGCACGGCAGTTCCGACGACGTTGCTCTGAAAAACGCCGTCAGGCAGGCTATTACCTTTGTGAAAACCGGCATTAACGAGGTGATTGAACATCGTCTTGCCGAAAAGAAACCGACAGTCAGCGTCGGCGTCTGATTCCCCCGTGACCCTGCGAATTATACGAGAAAGGAACTCCTATGTATTTAAAGTCTCTCGAATTGCACGGATTCAAGTCTTTTCCGAACAGAACCGTTCTGAATTTTGAGCGCGGCGCGACGGTTATCGTCGGCCCGAACGGAAGCGGCAAATCCAATATTTCCGATGCGATGCGTTGGGTTCTCGGTGAAATTTCGAGCCGCAACATCCGCGGTACCAAAATGGAAGACGTTATTTTTGCCGGTACAAAAGACCGCCGCCCGATGGGATACGCCGAGGTGTCGGTGACCTTTGACAACACCGACGAAGAACATCGGCTGGACAGTCCGTATGATGAGATTACGGTCACGCGCCGCTATTATCGCGGCGGTCAGAGCGATTATCTTATCAACCGTCAGCCATGCCGTCTCCGCGATATTCACAAACTGTTTCTCAATACGGGCGTCGGCCGTGAGGGCTATTCCATTATCGGGCAGGGACGTATTGCGGAGATCCTTTCGCGTAAGAGCGAAGACCGCCGCGGCATTTTTGAAGAAGCGGCAGGTATATCCAAATATCGCGTGGATAAGGAACAGGCCGAAAGAAATCTTGCCAATAACGAAGTCAACCTGACGCGCGTCCGCGACATACTCTTTGAACTTGAAAGTCGCGTCGGCCCTCTGGAAAAAGAGGCTGAAAAAGCGCGAAAAGGTATGGAAATTACCGAGCAGAAGAAAATTGTGGACGTGGCGCTCTGGCTGTTTGATACCGCCAAACTGCGCAGCGATCTGAAGTCTGCGGAAGAAAAATACGCCCTTGCCAAAAACGAACTGGAAAACGTGCAGGAGGCGTTGACGTCGCTTGAACGTCAAAGAGAAACGCTCCGGGAAAAAGATCAGGCCAACACGCTCCGTGCGGAAAGTCTGCTTACGGAGATGACGGATCTCACCGAAGAGATGCACCGGCTGGACAGTCTGTACGCCACGATCGCCGATACGATCAAACATTCCGAATACGTTATCTCGGAAGCACGCGCAGCGCTTTCCGGCTCTTCCGACCGTGAAACGGCGCTATCCGATGAATGTGCCGAAATGAAACGGCGTATGGAAGCCTTGCAGGCGGACGGACAGGCCGTTATGGACGAACGCCTTGAAGTGCTTGCCGAATTACAGCAGGTCAATGCGGACGCCGCCGCTACGGATAAAGATCTCGACCGCAGTCTTGTGGAACTGAGCAAATTACAGAATACCGCCGTTGACTACGGCGTCCGTATCAATTTGCTTGAAAAGACCGCAAGCGATGAAGACGGTAAGGGACAGGCGATTCTTTCCGACATTCAGAATTATGAAGCCAAAAGTGCACGTCTGAAAGAGGAACGTGATGTCTGCGCGGCGAGCGCGGAAGATTTCCGCAAAAAAATCGCCGAAGCGGAAGACACCGAAAAGAGCGCGAAAGCGCGCCTTGACGAGCTTGCCGAAGAACGCCGGAACGAAGTGGAAAAACTCGGCGAACTGAAAGTTGAAAAGAATACGCTTCTTCAGCGGGTCGACGCGCTCCGCCGCATGGAAGAACAACTTGAGGGATACAGCGGCAGCATCCGTTACGTGATGAAAGCCTACGAGGAGGGGAAAATCGACCGTGCAGGTAAGATTTACGGCCCTCTCTCAAGACTTCTTGAAGTAAAACCGGAATATG
Organism: uncultured Eubacteriales bacterium; assembly: GCA_905210485.1. Taxonomy (GTDB): domain Bacteria; phylum Bacillota; class Clostridia; order Oscillospirales; family CAG-272; genus UBA1740. Next base: position 23,358 of record CAJLXA010000018.1, read on the forward strand.
TGACGGCTATTGAAACCGCGCTCGGCGCCAACATACAGAATATCGTTGTCGATACCGAAAACACGGCTAAGGCGGCCATTCTTTACCTGAAGAAGAATGAGGCGGGACGCGCCACGTTCTTCCCGGTAGACGCCATGTCTCCCGCAAACGAAACGGAAGAGATCCGTCGCGCGGCGGGCATGAACGGATATATCAATCGTGCCGACCGGCTGGCGGAGAGCGATCCCGTATTCCGCGGCGTTATCGGTTCCTTACTTGTACGCACCGTAATTTTTGATAACATTGACAACGCGTCAAATGCCGCACGCGCACTGCGTCATGCCGTCCGCATCGTTACGCTCGACGGCCAGGTGATCAATGCCGGCGGTTCTTATACCGGCGGTAGCAGTAAACGGAACAGCGGTATTCTGTCGCGCGGAAGCGACATCGAACAGTTGGAGAAGAAAGCGGAAGCCAAGGAAAAACTGATGCGCGCGGTGACCGATAACATCAAAGCCATTGATGAAGAGACCGTCAAAGCCACGGCGGCCGTCGCCGATGCCGAACAGAATCGTACGCTTCTGACTACATTGGCTTCCAGTCAGCTTTCCGCAGCCGATCGTGCAAAAGCCAATTGGGAGGCAAACGAGAGTATTCTTTCACGTCTGCGCGAAGATTACGAATCCTTTGCCAGCACCAAAACACATGCAAGCGAAGAAGCGGAGAGTTTGCGCCGCTCGCTTGAACGTTGCAATAATGAAATTCAGAAGATGCGTTCGGCCCGCGAAGAGCAGAACAGCGGACGCGATACATTGCTTGGCCGTAAAGACGAACTGACGGAAAAATTGTCCGAGATCAACGGCAAAAAGATCGCCGTGGATAAGGATATCGACGCTCTTCGCGCCGACATAGAGAAAAATGAGCAGACAATCCGCGATATTCGCACGGAAAAAGCAGGGCAGAACGGTCGTATTACCGAAGAAGAGCGCCGCATAGAGGAAAACAGGAAGGCCGGCGAGGAAAACCGCAGACTTTATGAAGAAAAGCGTATTGCTCATGAAAATGCGCAGAATATGCGTAAAGAGGCCGTTTCGATGGGCGAAGAGTTTTCCACCCGCGAAAACGAACTCCACGAGGCGATCCGTGAGAAAAACGAATACAACGCGGTTTGCGCAACGCGCCTCAGTAAGGCGGAGGCAAGGCTCACGGCGTTGCAGGAAGACAGCGACGCTATCGGCAGCCGTCTCTATGACGACTACGAACTCACCTATGAGCAGGCAATCGCCATGACGGTTCCGGAAATCACACAGCAGAACCGTGCCGAATATGCCGCCATTCAGGCATCCTGCCGTGCAAAACTGCGCGCTTACGGCGACTTCCGTCCGGCGGCTATTGAAGAATACCGCGAAGTGAAAGACAGATATGAGGGACTTACCGCGCAGGTTAATGATCTCAATGCGTCTTGCGATGAACTGCGCGGCGTAATCGAAAAGATCGAAGAACAGATGCGTATGGATTTTGTGACGGCATTTGAAGCGATCAACCACAATTTCGGCATTGTCTTTTCCGAACTGTTCGGCGGCGGTCAGGCGGAACTTTCGCTCACCGATCCCGAAGACGTGCTGACCTGCGGTATTGAGATCAAGGCGGCGCCTCCCGGAAAAACCATCAAGAGCCTGGCTCTCCTGTCCGGCGGTGAACAGACCTTTGTGGCGGTTGCTTTGATCTTCGCCATTATCAAGGTAAATCCGACTCCGTTCTGTATATTTGACGAAATTGACGCCGCTCTCGATGAAGTCAACGTTTACCGCGTGGCCGCTTACATCAAGCGACTGGCCGGTGAAAGCCAGTTCATCCTTATCACGCACCGCCGCGGTATGATGGAAGTAGGTAACCGCCTATACGGTATCACGATGCCGGAACGCGGCGTATCGCGCGCGGTTCTGCTTGACGTGACGGAAGTAGAAAAGAAAAAGAAAGAGGCTGAAACATGGGATTCTTCCAAAAATTAAAAGCCGGTCTGTCCAAAACCAAAAACGCCTTTATGGGGCGTATCGACAGTTTGCTGAAATCGTTCGTCCGTATAGACGAAGATCTGTTTGACGAACTTGAAGAACTTCTGATAACCGCGGACGTCGGCGTTTCGACAACCGAGGAAATTCTTGACGAACTCCGCGCCCGTGTAAAAGACGGTCGCCTGAAGAAACCGGAGGATATCAGAGAACAGCTTTCCCTCATCGTACGCGATCTTGTCGGAGAAAGCGAACCGCTGAAACTCGGCACAACGCCGTCTGTGATTCTGATAATCGGCGTGAACGGCGTCGGAAAAACCACTTCAATCGGCAAGATTGCCGCCAGCCTTAAAAACGACGGCAAAAAAGTGGTGGTCGCGGCCGCGGATACGTTCCGTGCGGCAGCCGCCGAGCAACTTGCCGTCTGGTGCGACCGCGCCGGTGTGCAACTTGTGCGTCAGGACGCGGGTGCCGATCCGGCCGCCGTGGTTTTTGACGCCATTGCCGCGGCGAAGAGCCGTAAAGCCGATGTGCTTCTGATTGATACGGCCGGCAGACTCCATAACAAGAAAAATCTGATGGACGAACTCTCAAAGATCAATCGTGTGATTGCCAGAGAACTTCCCGAAAGCGATCGTGAGACCCTCTTGGTTCTTGACGCAACAACGGGACAAAACGCCATCATGCAGGCAAAAGAGTTCCGCGATGCCGCCGGTCTTACCGGCCTTATTCTGACAAAACTCGACGGTACGGCAAAAGGCGGCGCCATTCTTTCCATTCGCCGTGAACTCGGCGTACCGCTGAAATTCATCGGCGTCGGCGAAAAAATTGACGATATGCGGCCTTTTGATCCCGAAGAATTTGTCAAGGCGCTGTTTGAAGGGGATCGGGAATGAAAATACTGATTGCATCGCATAACAAAAAGAAAATCAGAGAACTTCACGATATTCTGGCCTCCGTGCTCGGTGAACACATGCCGCTGACCCTTCTCTCGATGGATGACGTCGGCTTTACGGAAGACGCCGAAGAGACCGGGACAACTTTTGCGGAGAACGCCATGATCAAAGCCAAAGACGGTGCGCGAAGCGGTTACATCACGATCGCCGATGATTCCGGCCTTGTTGTCGACGCGCTTGGCGGCGCGCCGGGCGTTTATTCCGCCCGCTATGCCGGCGAGGATAAAAATGATGAAAACAACAAAGCGTTGCTTCTGAAAAATCTGAGAAACGTCGCTACGGAAAAACGAACCGCGCGGTTTGTTTGTTCCATTGCCTGTGTTTTCCCGGACGGCCGGACGCTTACGGCAGAGGAATGTTGCGAAGGACGAATTCTGGAAGCGGAAAGCGGAAGCGGCGGTTTCGGCTATGACCCTTTGTTCTATTATCCGCCGCTTAAGAAATCGTTTGCGCTTTTGACCGCCGATGAAAAAAATGCGGTCAGCCATCGCGGCAAGGCATTACGCGCCTTTGCCGAGAAGTTTGCCGATGTTTGGGAGAAATATTATGCTGACAAGTAAACAACGCGCATACCTGCGCTCACTGTCTTCCGCAATGTCGCCCGTGTTCCAGATCGGTAAGGGCGGTATTTCCGGGGAAATATGTTTTCAGCTTGGAAACGCACTTGAAGCGCGGGAACTGGTAAAGGTGTCGGTTCTTCAGAATTCCGGCATCACCGCGCGCATGGCGGCCGACGGTATTGCGGAAGAGATTGGCGCCGATGTGGTGGCGGTCTCGGGTAACCGTTTCGTTTTGTACCGTCCCTCCGAAAAGAAAAAGAGGATCGAACTTCCGCGATGAAGAAGGAACGCATCGGTATTTACGGCGGCAGTTTTTCGCCCCCGCATCTCGGTCATGTGCACGCCGCGCGCAGTTTTCTCGAATACGAATCTCCCGATTGCCTATATATCATGCCGGCCTTTTTGCCGCCGCATAAAGAACTGGAGGGGGACGCGTCGCCGTCCGACCGGCTGGCCATGTGCCGTCTTGCCTTTGATTTTGATCCGCGGATCCGCGTTTCCGATCTGGAAATCTGCCGCGCAGGAAAGAGTTATACGTCGGATACTTTATCGGAACTTACCCGTCCCGATCGTACGCTGATTTTCCTTTGCGGTACGGACATGCTTCTCACAATGGATACGTGGCATCGCCCCGATATTATCTTTTCTTTGGCCGAAATTGTCTTTGAGCGCCGTGAAAATGATCCGGAGCTTACGAAAAAAATACGGCAGAAGATTGATTTTTATAAAAAAGCATTCCATGCCGAGATTCGCGAACTGCCTGCGCCGCCGTTGCCGCTTTCTTCATCGGACTGCCGCGAAAACCGTATGGACGATGCTTTTATGAAGCGGGTCTTGCCGCCCGCCGTATGGGAGTATATTAAAAAATGCAACCTGTATCGGAAATAAACGAAAAAGACCTGGACAATATCCGCCGCTCCGTGACGGACAGTCTTTCCGCGCCGCGTGCCGCGCATATTCTGTCAGTGGAGAGAACCGCCGAGCGCATGGGACGGATCCTGTTGCCGGGAGACGTCATGCGACTTCGCGCGGCGGCATTGCTCCATGACATCACAAAAGAATATTCTTTTACGGAACAATGCGCGCTATGCCGTCGGTATGATATTCCGCTTACGGAGAGACCGGAAGACATTGCGAAAACGCTTCATGCCCGCACCGGCGCTTATGTTGCGCGCGAACGGTTTCCGTCTATTGTGGATCGGGAAATCTTTCTCGCCGTTTATCGGCATACGACGGGCGACCGCGATATGACCGTATTTGAAAAAATTATTTTTCTTGCGGATATGATCGAAGAAACGCGGTCCTATCCTTTATGTACCGCTTTGCGTGACACATTCTTTTCCGGCGTTGCCGAAGCGCAGACAGCGGAAGAACGTGTGAATATATTGGACGCGGTTTGCTTCAAAGCGCTTTCCGAAACAATTCTGATGTTGGTGAAAAACGATCGGGTAGTTGCCGACGAAACGGTTTTCGCCTATAATTTCCTCGCTTCCCGGCAACTACCTGTTCCGAAATAGTTTCGTATTTGCCGATATTTTCTCTTTTTTATGCCATACTGAAAGTATAAAAAGGGAGAAAAATCATGAGTGCTAACCGATTTCGCAAACTCCGGCAAAGCACGGCTGTTCTGGTGTTTGCCATTGCCGTCGTTGCCGTTCTTATACTGACGATGGAATCGTTTGCCGCCGCAACGGTAAGCGAGCCCGGAAACGTCAGAAAAAATTATCTTGTTTTCTGTCTTGACGACACGGGGTATAATACCGACGCCATTCTTCTTGTCGGCCTGAATCTCGGAAATACCGAGGCGACATTTTTACAGTTACCGCGTGATACGTATTTTGAAAGCGGAGATGAAAACCGGAAACTGAACGGACTGTGGTACAGGTATTACAGCGAAAGCGGCGATAAAACAACGGCATCCCGCCGTTTTGCCGCCTTTATTTCACAACACTTTTCCGTTCCCGTTGACGGCAGCATATTGCTGACAACGGGAGGCGTTGCCTCCGTTATTGATGCCATGGGCGGCGTGACGCTCGATATTGACGCCGATATGTATTACAGCGATCCCGCGCAGGACCTTGAGATCCGGCTGCCGGCCGGAAAGCACCGCCTTTCCGGAGCCGACGCCGTGAAGTTTGCACGGTATCGTCACGCATATCTTACCGGCGATCTCGGTCGTCTCGACGCGCAGAAAATGCTGATGGCCGCCTTGTTTCGGGAAGCGGAGAATTTTTCGGCAGGGCAATATGCCCGCGTCGCCACAACGCTGTGGCAGGTAACGGATACCGATATTCCTCTCCGTGATATTCTCGGACTCGGCATCGTTTATCTTACGAAAAAATCCGATGTTGCGTTGCGCTTTCTTACTTTGCCCGGCGATGCAACGCAGTATAACGGTACCCACGGCGTGTGGTATTATTCATTGAATCGGAAGTCGGCGGGTAAAGTAACCGAAAAATATTTTGGCGGCAATGCCGCGGCATTCGACATAAACGGAAGTTTTTGCGGCGATACCGATCCGATGAAAAAGATTTATTACGACGAAAGCCAAAAGATTGTTGAGTATTCTATAGATAATGTCTGGCAGATAAAAATTGCAACAACAAAGTAAGGAGACATCGAATTGGCAAAGCAATATAATGCAACCGATAAAAGAAAAGCCGACTCTTTACAGACGGCAATGACGGCGGTGTCTGCGCTGAAAGAAATCAAAGCCATGCGCATATGTCTTTTTGACGTTTGCGAGAACGCGCCTTTCACCGATTATTATGTGATATGTACGGGGCGTTCCGTAACGCATATGCGCGCCATTGCGGAACACGTTGCCGACGAAATGAAAAAGATCGGTATACAAGCCGCTCCGCCTGAGGGGCGGAACGGTGACACATGGCTTCTTGTCGATCTCGGCGATGTGATCGTGCATATATTCAGCCGTGAAGCCCGTGAATTTTATAATCTCGAAAGGCTTTTGCCGCGCGACCGCGAAATTCCGATACCGGCGGACGAACAACCCGCAGTCGCCGAAAAGCAGGTCTGATTTTAAGTGGTTAATTAAATTTTTACGATAAAGGAAAAAGTCATGAAGTACGACTACACAAGCATTGAAAAGAAATGGCAGAAACGCTGGGACGACGAAAAGGCGTTTGCCGCCAAGCAGGATTTCTCACTGCCGAAGTTCTATCCGCTCGTCGAATTTCCGTATCCTTCGGGGCAGGGACTGCATGTCGGTCATCCGCGCCCGTATACCGCGCTCGATATTGTGGCGCGGAAAAAGCGCATGCTCGGCTATAACGTGATGTTTCCTATGGGTTGGGACGCTTTCGGATTGCCGACGGAAAACTATGCGATCAAAAACAAAATTCATCCCAAGATTGTTACCGAACGCAATGTCGCCCGCTTCAAATCACAGCTGAAGGCGCTCGGTCTGTCATTCGACTGGGATCGTGAGATCAACACGACCGATCCGTCCTACTATAAGTGGACACAGTGGATATTCCTGCAGTTGTTCAAAAAGGGATTGGCTTACAAAAAAGAGATGTCGGTCAACTTCTGCACTTCCTGCAAGGTCGTTCTTGCCAATGAAGAAGTCGTAAACGGCGTTTGCGAGCGTTGCCACAGCGAAGTCATCCACAAGGTCAAATCGCAATGGATGCTGAAAATCACCGCCTATGCCGACCGCCTGATTGATGATCTTAAAGATCTTGATTTCATTGACCGCGTGAAAACGCAACAGATCAACTGGATCGGTCGTTCTTACGGTGCCGAAGTGGATTTCAAAACCACGGCAGGGGATACGCTGACCGTTTATACCACACGTTGCGACACCCTTTTCGGCGCGACGTATATGGTTATCGCCCCGGAGCATGAGTACATCGAAAAATGGAGAGATCAGCTGAAAAATTATGACGCGATTGCGGCGTATCGTACAGAGGCCGGCAAAAAGTCCGATTTTGAACGTACGGAACTTGTAAAAGAAAAGACCGGCGTGCGTCTTGACGGCGTTTCGGCGCTGAATCCCGTTACGGGAAAAGAAATCCCGATCTTTGTTTCCGACTATGTTCTTGCCGGATACGGCACGGGCGCCATTATGGCGGTTCCGGCGCATGACGAACGCGACTGGGAATTCGCAAAGAAATTCGGCCTGCCTATTGTGGAAGTGGTCGCCGGCGGCAAGAATGTCGAAGAAGAAGTGTATACCGACGTGGCGACGGGAACGCTTGTGAACTCCGGCTTCCTTAACGGTCTGTCGGTTGCCGAAGCGAAAAAAGCCATGGTTGCCTATCTCGAAGAAAACAAGATCGGCCGCGAAAAGGTCAACTATAAACTTCGTGACTGGGTGTTTTCGCGTCAACGTTACTGGGGAGAACCGATTCCGCTTGTGAATTGCGAAAAGTGCGGTTGGGTCGCTATTCCCGAAAGCGAGTTGCCGCTCCGTCTGCCCGAAGTCGATTCTTATGAACCGACCTCGACCGGCGAATCGCCGCTATCCCTGATGACCGACTGGGTGAATTGCACCTGTCCGCAATGCGGCGGAAAAGCCAAACGCGAAACCGATACCATGCCGCAATGGGCAGGGTCTTCCTGGTATTTTCTCCGCTACTGCGATCCGCATAACGATAAAGAGCTGGCGTCGAAAGAAGCGCTTCGCTACTGGATGCCTGTCGACTGGTATAACGGCGGTATGGAGCATACGACGCTTCATTTGCTCTATTCGCGTTTCTGGGCAAAGTTCCTGTACGACATCGACATCGTTCCTTGCAAAGAACCCTATCTCAAGCGTACGTCTCACGGTATGATTCTCGGTGAAAACGGAGAAAAAATGTCGAAGTCGCGCGGCAACGTTGTCAACCCGGATGATATTGTCCGCGACTACGGCGCCGACACCATGCGCCTTTACGAAATGTTCATCGGCGATTTTGAAAAGGCCGCTCCCTGGAATCCGCAGTCAATCAAAGGGTGCAAACGTTTTCTCGAACGTTTTGCCGGTCTTACCGATCTCGTAAAGGGAAAAGGCGTTGCGCCGGCGCTGGAGGCGTCACTCCACAAAACCGTGAAAAAGGTCACGCTTGATATCGACGACATGAAGTTCAATACGGCTATTGCCGCCATGATGTCTTTCATCAATGAGGTTTATGAAGTCGGCACGCTTACCGAAGATGAATTGGCGGTATTCTGCAAAATTCTGTCTCCATTTGCGCCGCATCTTGCCGAAGAGGTTTATGAATCTCTCGGTCATAAAGATCTTGTTTCGCTTTCCGCATGGCCGTCCTATGACGACAGCAAAACGGTGGACAGTACCGTGGAGATTGCCGTTCAGGTAAACGGTAAACTGAAAAGCACGATAACATTGCCCGTTGACGCCGAAAAGGAAACGGCGCTTACGCTTGCAAAGGCGGACGCCAAAGTTTCTGCGGCCATTGATGGAAAAACCATTGTAAAAGAGATCGTTATCCCCGGAAAGATCATCAATATTGTTGTAAAATAAATGATTGTTTTCCGGCAGAAAAACGGAAGCCCCGTCACATGACAGGGCTTCCGTTTTTTTATCAGACGATTTGAAACAGATAAAACTTCAGATATTCGGTTTCCGGGACGTTCCACAGAATCGGATGATCGGGGGACTGCTTTCGTCCTTCGATCTGTCGCAAAGAAACGCCGGCATCCATGGCGGCATCGTGAAGCATACGGCAGAAGTAAGGTTCGGTCATAAAATGACTGCAGGAGCAGGTGGCGAGGTAACCGCCGCGCGGGAGAAGTTGCATCGCCTTCTTGTTGATTTCTTTGTAACCGCGGTATGCGTTTTGTTTTGTCGCCGACGATTTGGTGAATGCGGGAGGGTCAAGAATAATAAAATCGTAAGGAGAACCGCCTTTTTTCTTAAGGTCGGTCAAAAGATCGAAAACATCGGCCTGAAGGAATCTCATGCGCGGAAGAAGACCGTTCAGTTCCGCGTTATGCTTCGCCATGGCAAGCGCGTCGGCCGACACGTCCACGGCCGTCACAGAAGCGGCGCCTGCGGCCGCGGTGTTTAAAGCGAAAGCGCCCGTATGCGTGAAGCAATCAAGAACGTTTTTACCCTCGGCGAGACGCGCGGCGGCGCGGCGGTTGTATTCACACTGCTTTCTGTCTGCCTGTTCGCAGCGATGGTTTTCTTTGCCCGCCCCATCTCTGTACTCATGCAGGCTCCTGCTGAAGCAGTCACTCTGACCACAAGTTATGTTCGTATCTGCGGCAGCGGTATTTTCTTCATCGTCGCCTACAACCTTCTGTCGGCGATTTTCCGTGGACTTGGCGACAGCAAGTCTCCGCTCCTGTTCGTCCTCGTCGCATGTATCGTCAACATCGTCGGCGACCTCGTTTTGGTTGCCGGTCTGCACATGGACGCAGCGGGCGCAGCATTTGCAACCGTATTTGCACAGGCGGTCAGCGTTGTCTTTGCGGTGGTTATTCTTTTCAAAAAGCAGCTGCCCTTCCGCATTGGCAAAAGCAATCTTGGCTTCAATTCCCAGTGCAGCAAATTTTTAAGCATCGGACTTCCTCTCGCCCTGCAGGAATTTCTGACCCAGGTTTCGTTCCTCGCCCTCTGCGCCTTTGTCAACCGCCTCGGCCTGGAAGCCTCCTCCGGCTATGGTGTCGCCTGTAAAATTGTCAACTTTGCAATGCTGATCCCCAGCTCCCTGATGCAGTCCATGGCGTCCTTCGTTTCCCAGAATGTCGGTGCAGGCAATGAAAAGAGAGCAAAGAGGACGATGTTTGCCGGTATTGGTGTTGGACTTGTGATAGGCTGTATAGTATTCCTGTTTGTGATGTTTAAGGGTGACCTTCTTACAGCAATATTTACAACTGACGAGGCTGTTATACAGAATGGATATGATTACCTTAAGGGATTTGCATTAGAGACGATTGTTACTGCGATATTATTCAGTATGATTGGATATTTTAATGGTCATGACAAGACGGTATGGGTAATGACACAGGGATTAATCCAGACATTGCTGGTACGTCTTCCATTTGCATATGTCATGAGTATCCAACCGGATGCGAGCCTTACGAAGATTGGTCTTGCGGCGCCGGTATCGACGATGGTGGGAATTGTGCTGAATGTTGGATTTTATATTTATCTTGGAAAGCAGGAGAAGAAAATAAGTAAAAAATAAAAATATTATTGTGATTATGATAAAATATAGATAATAAAAATGAAAGGAAGAAATGATTCAAATTCGACCAGTTTCTGATTTAAGAAACAAATTTCCTGAAATTGAGACAATTGTAAATAGTGGGAATCCTGTGTATTTAACTAAAAATGGATATGGAGCTATGGTTGTTTTAAGTTTAGAAGAGTATGCAAGTCTTACTGACAATGTAGAAATGAAACTTGATGAAGCAGACAGGCAGGCGGCAGCAACTGAGGAAAGACTTTCTCATGAAAGTGTATTTAAGAATGTAAGGAGCGTAATACATGGAAAATAAATCGTATCAACTTCGTTATCTTCCGATGTTTGAGACGGATGTGAGTTCAAAGGTTTTACAATAATTTTTCGTGGAAAATACCAGAAAAAATTTATTTGACTTTTGGAAAAACAGGAAATATAATAGTCACAAACGAGTAGCGAGTAAGCGTAAATCCAGTTTACCTGCTGCTCGTTTTTTATTTGTTAAAACATAATATTTGTCATGAAAAAGTGTGTAGCCTGTCAGCGTAAGTCCAACTTATACGACAGAGCTGCATTTTTTGTGCAGAAAAGGGAGGAATGAAAACAAAATGGAAGAAA
>CAJLXA010000019.1 GCA_905210485.1 uncultured Eubacteriales bacterium
CACCGAAATCGAAGCAATACCCCTGCGGCAAACGCCTGAGAAAGAACGGGATATGGAACGGAGATGCTGAAAAAGGTGATAAACGGTGCATGACGGTCCGTCATGGGGTCGAACGGTCGGATTTCCGATGGTCGCATAAGTCTGTTGCGGCGTGTGTCAACGCAAAAAAGCCGAGCCTGAATGGCTCGGCTTTTTTGACCGAAACTTTGCAAAAATTTCCGCGGAATTTCCGCCGCGCGTTCAGACGCGGCGGAGAACCGTAAAAATTATTGATTTACAAGATAACCTTTCGAAGCGGAAAAGTAGGTAACCGAATAAACGAAATCGCTTTCCTCCATAGGCAAGAAGTTCAATGTCAGGAAGATATCTTCTATCTCATCGGAAGTAAACTCACCCTGCTCAATCAGTTTATTCAAACACGCCTCAGCGGCCTTCAAAATTTCGTCGGCCTTGAAAGAAACGATACTGCCGTTATCTCTGAGCATTACCTTCTCTTCACTATGAAGATCTTCTTCGCTGAAGTCCAATGTATAATCGCGGAGATCACCGTTTTTAAGTTTAACGGTCACAGTGAACGTGTTCGTGAAATCAACATATTTGCGGTCACGATAACCGATCTTCACGGTGCCGTTCACAGGGGTACCGGTATTTTCACCCTCTTCTATGAGTTCGGTCAGGTCTTCAAGGTCGATCGAACCGTTCGCACCGTAAGGACTCGTCATTTGGCAACGATTGCACACGAACAGATTTTCATCGATCTGCTCCCAATGGTGACCGGTGGCGTCCATAGCCGCAGTGCCGCTCTTGCGACATACGCAACAGAAATAGTTATAACTGCCGTTCTGCGTGCAGGTAGCCGGCGTCTCCGAAAGCCCTTCCATTGCTCCGCCGAAACGATTCTCAAATTCAATGCAGTTAATATGACGGGGGTCTTCCTGCACACGACCGTTCACGGTTACCGTTTCCGTCCAATCGCAATAGCCGTCTTCGGTTGTACCGTGGGTGTATTCGCTTACCTGTATTTCTACCGTTACGCCTTCTCTGATTCTCGTATCGGTGACCTTCGAAAGATATTGCAGATGTGTACGTCCGTTCCCATCCGTGTACGGATTTCCGTTACTGTCATACAGCGGCAGATCGTGTTTATACTCTTCCACACGGTGTTCCGCATTGCCATGACCGTCGGAAGAGATATAGGTTGCTTTCACCATATACTGTGCGTCGCCCACATACGTGTATTCATATTCCTTGTACTCGGCCTTGCCGCAAATCGCGCAGCTATAGCCGTCGCGAGATTTAATAACGCGACCGCTGCTGTCCTTGTCAACCTTCGTCCCAGATTCGTCGTTATGTCCTGTGCCGTTCGTATGTGCAAAGAGGATCAGACCGCCGTCTCCGGGCACGAGCCTATCCTTGGCAATATCTGCTTTCACCTTGCCGAATGCATAGTATTCGTTATGGTTATACGTGCAGGCATAGGTTGCGTCGGGATCTTCGGCACTGAATTCATAATAAGAGAATCCGCATGCGGGGCAGGCATATCTCCGGCAAGCAATGTAGTCTTCAGCCGGATTGTGCGCTTGGCTGTCGTCCGATTCTTTCCAAAGTTTATCATACTGTTCTGACGTAATGTAATTACCGTCTTTGTCAACGTAAACCCAACCGGCGTCTTCTGTGATGTCACACTCAGAATCGGTTCTTATATAGCGGTCTTTTCCGCAATGGCACTGCATAACGGTAACCGTTCCGCCGCACTTTGAACCGTACTTCGTAAGGTCGATTACTTCGCGGGGATATTCGTGGTGATAACCCGCATCGTATTCAACCTCGGAAATGACTTTATGGCAATCGTTGCAGGTGGCCGTGACTTTGACAGCGCTGTCACTGCAACTGGTTGCGCCCGGTGTCACGAATTCGCCCGTGTAAGAGAGATTCCGATGACCGTTCATGTAGTATTGGGTGTACATTTTGCCGCAGTGTTTGCAAACATAATGTCTTTCACCGATGCCTTCGCAACCCTCGGCACGGATAGCCGTGGATTCATCTTCCACGTATTCATGAAGCGAATCGACGCCGGTAACGTAACCATGGTTGTCGAATGTGGGGATCACGGCGCGGCCGTTCTTCGTATCATAAAGGAATTCGTACGTACGGCTGCTCTTCTGCTCGTAATTCTCGCAACTCATAAGATACTGGTGATCCATGTTGAAGTAGTTGAAATTCTTCATCGTGGACAGGATCTCAGCGGGTATTTCGGTTCTGACCCATGTACCGGTAGTCTCGTCGTACACTTCCATATAAGGATTCAGTTTTTCCGTATAGTCGACGACCTTCGAGACATACAGCCACAGAGCGCCGTTCTTCATGCAGTTTTCCTGAATAATCATAGGACCGCTGCCGAAGTTATAGGTAAGCGTATAGCCGGAGTAAAGGCGAGCGCGCTTATTGTTATACGGGAGCGTATAGAACGACTTCGTGTACTTCATGACAACGGCCAGCAGGTTGCCGTCATCGTCATAAACGAACTCAAGGTTCGGGTTGTTATCGTAAGCCTTGAACGTATCCTCGTCCAGAACGACATCTTCTTCCGTATAGGAGGGGATATCGCTGTAATCGCCCTGCGTCTTGTAGTCGCCGATCACGGAGAGCGTGAAGGACACACTGCCTTCGGCTTTGGGATTAATTTCGGAAAGATCGTCGATCTTCACGGACAGGCTGATGAGTTTCAGTTTGCCGTTTTCATCGGTGGTGAAGGAGAATTTGCCGTATTTCTTCACGGAATCCAGAATGCTCTCCACCATCTCGCGGATCGCTTCTCTCTGTTGTTCGAGATCTTCTGCCGGCGTGAGGTCTGTATCGGTATCGCCGGAAACATCGGTGTCGCCGGAGGGCTGATCAGTGATGTCATAATCGGGTTCTTCAGAACCGCCGGACATCGAAAGCAGGCGGGCAATCAGATCGTAAACATTGGTCTCGCCGGCCATGTCAAAATAGCCTTCGATCATCGTCTTGAACTGTGCTCTTTCTTCATCGGTAATCTGTGCGTCCGGCTTCTTGAGGACAAAGGACGCAAACGTCATATCCTTCATGGATTTGAGCATAGCGGCGATATCCGGCGTCTCGTCACCTTCCGCCGCGCCGGGGATCATAGCGATAAGATCGTTCAGCGTCGCTCCGTCATCGCCGGTAATCTCTTTGGCAATGGCGTCGCCGGCGGCAAAGAGATCGTCAATATCAAGGCCGCGTGCTTTCAGCCAGTTGATAAAGTCGCCGACCGTGCCGGTTGCAAGCGTGACAACTTCTGTGCGGAGCAGATCGAATTCGCCCTCTCCGTAAAGTTTGTCATACATAGCGGAAATGGTTTCGCAGGCGAGGAGTTCTTTCAATGCGTCGGTGGACAGCGTGAACACATAGTCGCTGCCGTCTCTCTGCATGGTAAAGAGCGCCTTCACAGCCGCCGCCATCTTCTTATCTGTAGCGGCGCCGTTGGTTTCTTCCACCTTGATGAGGATAGGAAGGAAATTCTTTTCCAACATTCTCAGCGTATCAACGACCATCGTGCCCGGATTTTCCATGGGCAGATGCATGCTGTCATAGACATAGGAGAACGGCATGGTGATGTAGTAGGTGGTGTTCATGTCATCATATTTGCTGTAATTCATGTTTTTCATGAAGTCAGCGCCGGACAGTTCTACATACACCGTGGAGTCTTTAATGATAGCGCGGATCTTGAGGTTTGCCTTGGTGGCGCCGTACGTCATGCGCATAACGCCGCTGCCGTAGCCGATAAGGCCGCCCTCTTCGTCAAAGTCGAGGTACAGTTCGCCGAAACTGAGTTCCTGCGTCATTGTAGCGGTAGTGCTGGTACTGTAGTCATACTGAGGCATGCTCATCTTCATATTGCGGAGAACAATGCCGAATTTCTGTGCGGACACGCTCCGATAGCAGTTCGTGAAGAATCCGGATTTCAGGAAAGAAATGCCACAACGCGTGCAGTTGAAATCGCCCGTATGGCCGAGGGCAGCCGTATAATTGCTCTTTTCTTCACGGCCGCAGACAGAGCATTTCTTCAGCGTATAGCCTGCGGTTTCGCAGGTGGCCGCTACCGTGCTCTCTTCGTAGTTATGCGTGCAACCCTTGCCGCAAACGGTGCAGACGCCGTCGACAAGATTGTGCGCGCCGGTCGCTTCGGCGAGGACTTTGCCGCAAACGGTACAAACAACCGATTCGCCGCAGGTCGGTTCGTCGATATTCTTGGTATGAGACGCGGGAACCACATCCGCGTTATAGGTCACGGAGCAGTTCTTGCAGGTATAGGTGGTGTAACCGTCGGTCGTGCAGGTGGCGGCAACAACGGTCTTCGTATAGTCGTGGCCGGTCGCGGGAACAAAGCTGTCGACCAGCACGGTGTGACAGGTATTGCAGGTATGCGTGGTATAGCCGTCCTTAAGGCAGGTTGCGGGCGTTACCACATCGGTATATACGTGTGCCTGCTGGGGAATGACTTCGGTATGGCTTTCATGGCATGTTTTGCAGGCGACCGTGACGGAACCGGCGGCAGTACAGGTTGCGGGAACCTTGCTGTCCGTCACTTCCTCATACTTATGACCCTTTGCGGGTACTTTCGCTTCATAATGCTCGCTGCAACCGTCATTCTGGCAATCATAAACGTCTTTGCCGGCAGTCGTACAGGTGGCGGCAACGGAGTTTACCGTATCTTTCGCGAAATCGTGGCCGGTCGCAGGCATGAAGTCTTCAATCGTTACGTCGCCGCAACGGAGACAGGTCTTCAGCGTATAGCCGTCGGTCGTGCAGGATTGCAGGAACGTTACGATGCCGCGATTATTGAAACCGTAGTCATGGCCGAACGCCTGGCATCTCTGTTCGACGGTCAGACGGGTTACCGTATAGTACGAGAAATGCGTCACGGTGAATACGGCATAGCCGTTGCCGTTTGCGTCTTCCTGATAGATGGCGCGGATCGGTTTCTGCGCAACGCCGTCTTCCGTAATATAATAGATAGCGATATTATCAGGGTCTTCATCTTCGCCGAGCGTGTACGGGATTTTGACCGTCACTTGGCCGTCGAATTCATGGACATCGCCGCTCGCTTTCGCCATCGTGAACTCATACACGGTGGAGTCCTGCGGAATATCCTCGGGAAGTTGGATCAATCCTGTCTTGTTTTCCGCGCCGAGCGTAAGATTTTCGTCACCGAGGCCGGCCTGGCTTGCGTCGATGGTGGCCTGGTCGAGTTTGATGGCGCCTTTCTTGGCATCATCGGCGGAAACGGTGGCGGAATTGCCGCTGTATTCCGTCTGCTGTGCGGTACAGCCGTCGTTCTGACAGGTATAGGTTTTCACCGTGCCGTTATCCACGCCGGCGTCCCATGCATGGGCGGTCGTGTCGCTGAAATGCGTCACATAGTGCTCCGTGCATCCCTCTTTCTGGCAGGTATAGGTCTTGTCGCCCTCTTCCTGACAGGTAGCGGCTTTCGTAACCACGCCTTTATAACTGTGGATTACGACAGTCTCGGTCTTAACGGCGCCTTCACAGCCTTCGTTGTCGCAGGTTGCGTTATAGGTGCGGGTATATTTGCAGGTTTCGCCGGGGATCAGCACATCGGCGCCCGTTTTCACCCATTCGGAGGTGATGTTGTGGCCGGTCGCATGCTCCTCGATAACCGTATAGGTATCGTTGCAGTGCGAGCAGGTATAGGTTTTCGTCTGGTCCTGCGTGCAGGTGAGAGCGGTTTCGTCCGTTACCTGATAATCGTGACCGAGAGCCTGAACGGTATGGTTACAGCCTTCACGCGTACAGGTCTGACCTTCGGTACAGGTGGGATCCGCCGCATACAGGTGGCCGAGTTTACGGACGGTAACGTTCGTTACCTGTACCGTGCCCTTGTCATCCTTATACATCTTGTGGCAGGTCTCGCAGGTGTAATATTCGATATTGCCGTCAACCGCACAGGTTGCCGCCTTGGCTTCGGTCTTTTTCAGTGTATGGCCCGTAGCATGAGCCACAACCGCGCCGCAAACGGTACATGTCTGGTCTTCGGTTTCGGTGGCAGGAGTGCCGCCGACGTGCGCAACCGTTGCCGAGTAGGCGTCGCAGTTTACGCATTTGCGTGCGTGGCCGCCGTCAACGGCATAGTATTCGTTGCCGTATATGTGGTCAAGCGCGGCGGTAGCCTCAACGTTTTCATTGTTACATACCGTGCAGAAACGGTGGCGTTCGCCTGCCGTACTGCAGGTGGCGGCGGTCTTTATCGACCATTCGCCGTAATTGTGGTCAAGGACAGCGATTGTATCGGTTTCCTTTTCGCCACATTTTGTGCAGGTGCGTACACGGGTACCGGTGGCGGTACAGGTGGCCGCGGTTTCGGTTGTCCACTCACCGTATGTATGCTCTTTGCATTTACCGTTGCAGGAAGCGGCGCAAAGAAGGACGCATACGAGAGTGAGCAGAAGAAGCGGGATCTTTTTCATTTCAGCTCTCTCCTTAAAAAATAATATTAATAATGAAAACAAAACGAGAAAAGGGTCAGCGGGTATATGCCGATCAAATTCTTGAAAACTATCTATATAAATCTATGCGCCATGCGCATAAGGTTGCAGAAAAACCGTCGGTTTCTTTCCGATTTTTCCCATTTTCACGAAAAAGGGCGCGCAAAAGCGCGTTGTTTCGGTAAAAACAACGCAAAAACCGGAACGCCGGAAACCTGTATACAGCAAAAAGGGAGGCGCAAGGTACTCCCGGCAAGCGACGGACAAACTGCGCGCTGTCGGGAAAACGCGGTAAACGCATTTGGGTACGATACCCTATTGTCATTTGCGGAGAAAGGCGCCTTGCGTTACAAAAGCGGGCATATCGGCGACGGGCGCAAAAGTCCGACGCTTGTCCGCATTGATTTCGCAAAAACCCTATGTCATGATTTTAACACTTCCTACAGAATTTGTCAACTGCCTTTTAAATATCTTATGAACAATATACGACAGTTTTTGCCGGCGTTTTCCGGCCTTATTCCGACGGCAAAACCGCCGTATCCGGCACCGCAAAAAAGAAAAAACCGAATCGGTGAAAACCGATTCGGTCGATACCGTCCCGTATTATTGTAAACAATGATTTACATTGTAAGCGATAAAGTTTTTCCGAAAAAGCAGGGTCGCAGAGGCAGCCGATCTCCGGCAGTCGCGCGAAAGACGGTGCTTTCCCTTCAAGGCGTACCGCGCGAACCCACGCGAACGCCGTCGTAAAATTTTTCCGTATATTACGCGGCGCGTCCCTGACGGATATACCGATTGAATACGCGATCAAGATGGACGCCGTAGCAAAGCACCATACCGAGAACGGCGCCGACAAGAGCCTGCGCAATCTGATACGGCAGTTTCAGCCATGCGTATTCGGGTGTGGAATAGATAAAAGCGCGGCCGAGCGAATAGCCGACGACCATGATGACCGCTCCGACGGTTACGCCGAGCGCCGAAATCAGAATACTGCATTTATACGGTGTGAAAAACCGTTTTTTCGCCGTATCCGTCGCCACGTCGCTTTCCGTGGCATAGGCAATCCGCCGCGACCACATCGCAAATAGCGAGATCACAACTGCCTGCACACCGTGCGTGACGAGAGAAACAAACATCGGCGTCGGATAGAAAAACAGGTCGCCGAGGAACGCGCCGACGCCGCCGATCAGGAAAGCGGACACGGGATCGAACAGGAGCGCGGCCGTGCAGATAATGATGTCATTCATATACAGATGCCCGCCCGGCACAGGAATACCGAACGAACTCATAACGATGTTCAAAGCCATAAAAACGGCGGCAAGCGTCAGCCGCCTTGTAGATGTGCGTACATTCATGATAAAAATACCTCTTGACTTTTTGTTACGGTATCAGTATAATCTATTTTTGATAGTATGTAAATTATCAGAAAAGGAATATTTTATATAACCAGTTATGCAGTATATATTAAAAAAGGAAGACAACACGCCCGCCTATTTACAGTTATACCGTCATCTTGCGGCAGATATCGTTTCGGGAAAAATCGCCGCGGGGGAAAAACTTCCCTCCAAGCGCGCCCTTGCGGACGCCTGCGGCGTCAGCGTCATCACCGTCGAACATGCCTATGCGCTTCTCGCCGACGAGGGTTATATACTGCCGCGCGAAAGAAGCGGTTACTACGCATTGTGCGACAAAAAAAACGGCGTTCCTTTATCTGCCGAAAGACCGGCGCCGCCCCCGCCCCCGCCGATACCGTCGGACAGCAAAAGTGATTTTCCCTTCTCCGCGTTTGCCAAAACCATTCGGCAAACGCTTTCCCGATACGGCGAACGTATCCTTGTCGAATCGCCGCCGAACGGTTGTCCCGAACTGCGGCGCGCCATTGCCGCCCATCTGTTCCGCACACGCGGTATCGCGGTTTCGGAAGAACAGATCGTCATCGGCGCCGGCGCGGAGTACCTCTATTCGCTTCTGCTTCAACTTCTCGGGCGCAAACGTCTTTACGCCATTGAATCGCCGTCCTATCACAAGATTCGCGCCGTTTACCGCGCAAACGGCATACGTTTTGACGAACTGCCCCTCTCTGCCGACGGTATCGGAAGCGAAGCACTGTGGGAAAGCCGTGCCACCGTTCTGCATGTCACCCCCTGTCACAGTTTTCCGAGTAACATTTCCGCGTCTCCGGCAAAACGCATGGAATATATCCGTTTCGCCGAAGAAAGAGGCGGATATATTATTGAAGACGACTACCTTTCCGAGTTTTCGCTTCCGTCCAAACCCGCCCCGACGCTGTTTTCTCTCTCCCCGAACGGCCGCGTGATCTACCTCAATACCTTTTCCAAAACGTTGTCTCCGGCCATGCGTCTCGGCTATATTGTCCTGCCGCCCTGTATGACGGCACTCTACCGCGAAAAGCTCGGTTTTTATGCCTGCACTGTCCCCGTGTTCGATCAGTACGTTCTGGCGGAATTCATTGCGTCGGGCGAATTTGAACGGCACATCAACCGCCGTCGTCGTGCCATGAAACGCGACAAATAACCTGCGTAACCGTTGCCGCCTGTGCATTGCGCTCCCAAACGCCAGTCCAGGCGGCGCATCCATGCGGTCACATAGTGGCGTTAAAACGATAATATTTGACTACACCGTGTTGTAAATTCCCCGTCATCTTTGAAATGACGGGAAAAATTATTTTACGTGCATGTCGGCAAAAAGTTTTCTCCGGAGTGACAATAACGCCTGTTCGACGGCGTAAGGATAAACGCCAAAACTATATGCCGATACAAACAGCGCGCGTTGGCTGACAGGAAACTTTATGGCTGACGATTTATACCGATTGGCAAAAAAGATCGGCCGCTGCAGACGAAGACAGGCATATCGACAAACGCCGTTTTCTGTGATGTGACCGACGGTATAAAGCAGAATATGACCGGCCGCCGCCTTGCCGCCCTGCCCGCAGCAGATCAAAACAGGATTCTGAAAATGCCCGATCTGATGAAGCAGAAAACAACAAATAACGATGTAATTATGGCAACTGCACATTTTTGTGCAGTTTTTTTGTTAAACCCGTTTTATTTCGACAACATTTTCTGCTATAAAGGTGTACACTATGTATAAGCAAGCCAAACATACTTGCTAATACATATAGGAGACGTAAAAACTATGGACAACAAAACATGTTGCTTTACAGGGCACAGACCGAAATCCCTGCCATTCGGCTGCAATGAAAACGAACCGGGTTGCATAAAGCTGAAAGAACTTCTGACAGCGACCATTGAGCGACAGATTGTCGAAAACGGGGTTACGCATTTCATCAGCGGTATGGCCATCGGCGTGGACATTTACGCGGCCGAAGTCGTTCTGAAACTGAAAGAAAAATATCCGCAGATCACCCTTGAATGTGCCATCCCCTGCGAAACGCAGGCGGTGAAATGGTCCGAAAGTTGGCGCGAACGGTATTTTGATATTATTAGCCGTTGCGATAAAGAAACCCTGTTCCGAAAACATTACACTCCCGACTGTATGATGAACCGCAATAAATACATGGTAGACAACAGTGATGCGGTAATTGCCGTATGGAACGGTACCGAAGGCGGCACTGGGAACACCGTCAACTACGCCATAGGCAACGGAAAGAAAGTAATCGTTCTCGATCCGGATAAATTAACCGACGCATACATCGTCAAAACATAACCATCAAATAACGAATCAACTCTTTTGTACCGCTTATACATAAAATCTCCCTTGTGCTTGATCCGAAAAAAGCAATTTGATTTCCTATAAGAAAAGGCAGTCTTTCGACTGCCTTTTCTTATATACAACGGGATCAGATTTCGGGGATTTCGATTTTGATTTCGTGACCGGCGGCGTGGGACTTCGCAATGCCGTCGATGATCGCCTGGTTATACAGAATCTGCGAGGACGGAACGGGGGCCTTGCCGCCGTTTTTGATGGCTTCCAGGAACGAACGGATTTTCTTATCCCAGAGATCGTCCCACGAACCGCTCGGAATAACCGGGATGACGGTTTCGACCATAGCGTCGGAGACGTTATGATAGATCTTCATCGGGCCGCCGACCGAGCCGTTCCAGCAATTGGTGGACGGAATACGGAGGCCGCCTTTTGTGCCGAGAATGATGGTGTCGCCGGGAGTATCGATATTCATTGCCCACGCGATGCGGAAATCGAGGATAATGCCGCCTTCAAGACGAATAAACGCGGCCGCAAAATCGTCAACGCCGAACAGTTCGGCGCACACGGAGCGCATATTTTCGGGATAGCCGGGGTAGTCCGGGTCTTTGCCGAAGAAATCGGACTTGTAACCGGTAACGGTCAGAGGTTTCGGATAACCGATGGCGTTCAGCACCATATCGAGCGAATAGCAACCGATGTCGCCGAGAGCGCCGATGCCGGCGGTCTTGTCTTCAATAAAGGTAGTACCGAACGGGGTCGGAATACCGCGGCGACGGCCGCCGCCGGTCTGAATGTAATAAATCTTGCCCAGTTCACCGCTGTCGACGATCTTCTTTATCATCTTCATGTTATCGTCGAGACGGGGCTGGAAGCCGATGGAGAGGATCTTGCCGCTCTTCTTTTCGGCGCGCATGACTTCAACGGCCTCTTCGGTCGTAACGGTGAACGGCTTTTCGAGAAGCACGTCAAGTCCGGCCTCAAGCGCATGAATGGCGCAGGGAGCATGCTGGCGGTTATATGTACAAATGGAAACCGCGTCAAGTTTCAGGGATTTGTCGGCGAGCATATCCACGTCGTCTTTGTAATCGGTTTTGACGCCGGCAGCATGGAAAACACCGTCTCCGAATTTTTCGCCTTCAAATTTTTCAAAGAAAGCCTTTGCTTTACCCGGAACAAGGTCACAGCCGGCAACGATTTCAACATCGGGTTGAGCAAGGTAAGAACGCATGTGTGCTTCGGCGATCCAGCCGGTACCGATGATGGCGATGCGCACTTTTTTGGAGGAGTCAATCGTTTTGACGGTCTGATCCTCTTTGAATTTGTCAAGAATACTGTTTGCCATAATGTTAAACTCCTTACATATTGACAATATTTTATAGGTATGCTATAATTCCGACTGGTTGTATAATATCATAGTTGAGTATAAAATGCAAGTGTTTTTTCACAATTTTGTACACTTTTTTGCTGTATTACGTTAACTTTATCTTCACCCGGCGCTGTACGGGGGTTCTGCACGCAATCAAAAAGTGGAAATACAGATAAATTTATACCGAAAAAACAGAAAGAGGGCAAATCATGCTATATCACGAATCTTTATGGAACGGTTTCCGCCGTCTCGACTTTACCTTTCTCGGACGCGACGCGCTGGTGATCCTTCCCGACGAAAAAACGCGGAACGGCCGCTTTGTCATGAAAACCGAATATTTCGGCGCGTTCCCCGAAACCGAGATCGCCCTGATCCGCGAGGGCTTTGCATTGGCCTACATAAAAAACCGCACGCGTTGGGGCACGGACGACGATTGCCGCGTCCGTTACGCTTTTTCGGCTTTTGTGGCCACGGAATTCGACTGCGACCCGCGGTTCATCGCGGTCGGCATGAGTTGCGGCGGTTTTCATGCGGTCAATTATGCTTCGCGCTATCCCGAGACCGTGGCGTTTCTGTATCTTGACGCGCCGCTTTTGTCTATGGAAAGTTACATACATTCATGGGAGACCGGCGCGCAGGACGGCGAATTTCCGGCTTCCGTTTTTGCGGAATATACCGCGGCATACGGCTTTACGGACAGAAGCGAAGTCGCCGTTTACAACGATGAGCCGATAAACCGGCTCCCGGTTCTGGCCGCGCACAAAATCCCGATCGGCCTTGTTTACGGGGGTAGCGATCACGAGGTTCTGCCGCACGAAAACTGCGAAATGCTGATCCGTTATTATCGCCATGCGGGCGCGCCGCTGAAAGTCTGGGTAAAACCGGACTGCGACCATCACCCGCACGGGTTGCCCGATCCGTCCCCGCTGATCGCCTATATAAAAGAGATTGTATTATCCGATAAAAAGTAAATAAAAGTGTACATAATATAAGGAAACGGAGAGGCATCTGCCAAGCAGTGTCTCTCCGTTTTTTTCGGATTCTTCGTATAGGATCAGTCGTTTTCTTTTTCCGACGACGGCATATCGCCCGCACGACTACCGGTGCCGTTCAATGTGGAATGTCCGGGTTTTCCCATGCGCATGGCCTGTTTTCTTGCGCAGAGCGCGGCGATATAACCGAAGACCAGGGCGGCGGCCGTACCGCCTGCCGCGGCGGTGAGACCGCCCGTCAGCGCGCCGAGCAGACCGTCGGTATTAACGGCTTCCCGGACGCCGCGCGCCACCGTACCGCCGAATCCGAGAAGCGGAACGGAAACGCCGCACCCCGCAAAACGTAAAAGCGGTTCATAAAGACCGACGGCGCCGAGAAAAACGCCGAGGCAGACAAAAAGCACGAGAATACGCGCCGGCGTCAGCATGGTCAGGTCGATCAGAAGCTGTGCGATAACGCAGAGCGCGCCGCCGACAAGAAAAGCCTTGATACACATTAAAAGAAGTTCCATTATTTTGCCTCCAATCGCACAAGCGGCGCAATACCGATGATATGGCCGCCCTGTTGAATACTGCCGGGACTCATGAGGGCGCCGGTAGCCAGAAAGAGCATGTTGCGGATATTGCCCTTCTCTATCTCCGGTATAAAATATGCCGCCATCATGGAGGCGGAACAACCGCAACCCGAACCGCCGCAATGGACGTCCTGTTTCCGGGGATCGTACATCATCGCGCCGCAGTCGCGGTGGCGCCCCTCCAGAGGAATTCCCTCGTCCGCCATCAGTTTGTCAAGGATCGCGCTTCCCTCAAAGCCGAGGTCGCCGGTCAGGATCACATCAAAATCATAAGGCGACGCGCCGCTTTCCCGGAAATAATCGCACAGCGTATCCACAACGGCCGGTGCCATGGCCGCGCCCATATTGGAGGCGTCCGAGATTCCGGCGTCGATCATACGGCCGGGCATTACCTCGGTCAGTACGGCGCCGCGATCCCCGCGGGACAATAAGAAACCGCCGCCGGCGGTCGCCGTCCATTGGGCGGTCGGCGGTCGCTGACCGCCGTACTCCAGCGGAAGACGGAACTGCCGTTCTGCCGCGCAGTTGTGCGATGTGGTAACAATGCAGGCATTTTGTAAATTTTCATTTGCATTTATAGCCATCGTTGCCACTACCATGGATTCGCAAACGGTAGAACATGCGGCGTACAGGCCGAGGTACGGAATCCCGGTAGAAACCAATCCTTCGGAAGAAGCGACACACTGGTTCTGCAGATCGCCCGCAAAAAGAAGGTCGATTCTGTCCGGCGTCAGACCCGCCTTTTTCATAAGAAGGCCGAACACCGTGTAGCCGAGGTTCCCCTCCGCATGCTCCCATGTATCCGCGCCGAAAAGATCGCTGTCATCATGAAAATCAAAATATTCGCCGAAACGGCCGCGATATTCCTCATATCCGACGGCGGAAGCGGTAGCGGTGACGGCGATGGAAGAAGCCGGTTTATAAATACGTTTCATATTTCACCTCACATAAACCATGTGACGATATAATAAATCAGTCCGTATATCGCGCCGGACAGGACGGCGTACAGAATAACGGGGCCGGAAACCGTGAAAATTTTTGCGCCTACGCCGAGTATCAGTCCCTCGCTTTTGGTGTCGATGGCCGGAGAAACCACCGCGTTGGCGAATCCGGTTACGGGTAACAGCGTACCGGCGCCGGCAAAGCGGGCGATATTGTCAAAAACACCGATACCGGTCAGCACTGCCGCGACAAGCACCAGCGTTACGGTCACGGCCGTGGCCGCCAGCGTTCTGTCGAGGCCGATTGCGCGGTACAGCGCCGTCAGGAGCTGACCGCAAAGGCAGATGAAACCGCCGCACAAAAAGGCGGCGGCGCAGTTTTTCAGTACGGGAGACCGCGCCGCGCGCGCTTTTACATAGGCTCCGTATTCCGATTTGGACAGTTTCACGGGAATCCCTCCTCTGTGTTTCTGTCTTCCATTTTTGCCTTTTTTTCGGTATTTATACCGATATGCGGAAAATTGCTTTCCGCCGCAATAAAGAATATTTTTTCTTTTGCCGATTTTTCCGCTTCTCTTGATTTTCCATAAACGGCGTGTTATACTTTAATTAAGAAAAAATGTGCGTGCCGCCCCCCCGGCGGACGCAAAACAAAAGGCGGCGTTCGGGCGCCGCACGGAGGACTGTATGTCGGAATTCAGACTTGTGAAAAAGGCGCAACTCATGGACGCGGCGGCGTTGTCCCGCAGTATCACGCGCATTGCACATGAAATTATCGAACGCAACAAGGGAGCGGACGGACTGGTTCTTATCGGCATCCGCCGGCGCGGGATTCCGCTTGCAACGCGCATTGCCGGAAAAATCGAAGAGATCGAGGGGAAAAAAGTTCCCGTCGGGAAACTGGATATTTCGTTTTACCGCGACGATCTGACGCGCATCGCCCGTCAGCCCGTTATGGAGGACGGCGACATCGGCGTTGAAGTGGAGGGAGCGGCCGTTGTTCTTGTGGACGACGTGATCTACACGGGGCGAACGGTACGCGCCGCCATCGACGCAATCTTCCGCCATGGCCGTCCGGACAATATTCGTCTTGCCGTGATGATCGACCGCGGACTGCGGGAACTCCCTTTCCGCCCGGACTTTGTCGGAAAGAATATCCCGACGTCGCACAGCGAAACCGTGCGCGTATCGCTTTCCGAGATCGACGGGGAAGACAGCGTTACCATATGGACGCGCGAAACGGTCTGATTTCCGTATAATTCCGTATAAAAAGAGCCGCATTTTTCATGCGGCTCTTTTTCATTGACGGCGGTTTTTCACCGATCCTCCCGGCGATTGCCGTATTTTCACAAAAACCGGGGCGGTCTTCCGATCATACGACCGGTTCTTTATAGCGACCGTAAAGCATATTTTCCTCACGAAGCTGTTTCGGAGAAAGCGTGCCGAGTTGTTCCCATGTGACGCGGTACGTCCAGTTGCCCTCGGCGCGTCCCGGCGTATTCATACGGGTATCGGCGCCGTAACCGAGCAGATCCTGTATCGGAAAGATCACAAGATCGGCATGCGAAGAAAGAAGCGTGCGGCGGATAACGGCGCAGGCGTCCTCGTAACGCTTCCCCTCATATCCGCAATAGCGGAACATGCGATCGCGCACATCGTCGTCGGCTTCAAAAAGAAAACCGAGCAACGTATTATTGTCATGCGTTCCCGTGTAGGCGGCGGTTCCGGCCTCGTAGCCGTAGGGCATGTGGCGCGACGTCATGGACGGATCGTCAAAAGCAAATTCGAGAACGCGCGTCGAATAGAAGCCGCTGTAATCCACCAGTTGTTCGGCCGCGGGAGTCATATTGCCGAGGTCCTCCGCAATAACAAGACGGTCTCCGACCGTTTTTTTCAGCATGTCGATAAACGGCCGTCCCGGCCCTTTGACCCATTTTCCGTTCCGCGCGGTCGTTTCGGTGGCGGGTATGCTGTAATACGCTTCAAATCCGCGGAAATGGTCAATGCGGATACCGTCAAACAGCGACAGCATATGCGTTACGCGGTCACGCCACCACGCATAGCCGTCCTTTTTCATTTCTTTCCAATTGTAGAGCGGATTGCCCCACCGCTGACCGTCTTCGGTAAAGGCGTCCGGCGGACAGCCGGCAACACGGCGCGGCGTGCCGTCCTTACGGAGATCGAACAGTTCGGGACGTTCAAAAACATCGGCGCTCCCTTGAGAAACGTAGATCGGAATATCGCCGATCAGGCGGATGCCTTTTTCACTCGCGTAATCGTGCAGTTCCCCGAAAGCACGGAAAAACTCATATTGCATAAACTGCCACGCAAAAAGCGTTTCTTCGTCGTACGGAGACGCGGGCGACAGATCCTTGTCGCCGCCGTTCTTTTCGCGGCAAGCCATAAAAAGACAGAAATTGGCGATGTGCGGGTGTTCGTCCATATACCGCAAAATCGGCGCCCGATCGGACACGCGCGCCGCGGCCTTTTTATAGAGCGCGATGCGCTCGTCGCGCAAGGTGGGAAACGCCGCGACATAGGGATCGTCATACCGCGCGGCGGCACATTCTTCTTCCGTGATTAACCCGCGCGCAAGGAGGCTTTCGGGATCAATATAGTTCGGGTCGCCGCTGAAGGCGCCATAAGACGCATAAGGCGAATGATATTCGTCCGTAATGCAGATGGGCAGTATCTGCCAGTATGAAAAGCCTGCCGACTTCAGAAAGTCCACGAACGCCCGTGCGTCGCGGCCGAGATTGCCGCAACCATAGGCGCCGGGCAACGACGATATGTGCATAAGAACGCCGCTCCCGCGGTTTTTCCGTATATGTTCCATATTGACTCCTTTCGGCGGTCCGTAACCGCCGCCTGTAAATTTTACAATAACAGTATGTGCAGAAAAGTAAATCCTTATTTACAAAACATGCGTTTTTATTACAGAGGTTTTTTCAAAATCCGTGCGTAGGGGCGCGGATATTCTTCCGGCGTTGCTTTCCGTTTTTCCGCAATGATGCAGAAACGTTCCGGATTCTCATCGGGACTTTTGACGGAAAGAGAAATCCGCTCCGTAAAAACGCCGCCGCATAAACGCACGGCGTTCTGCGCACTGTGCTCTTCATCGGCCGCGGCCGCGCCTTTCAACGCATAAAAGCGGCCGCCCCCGCTTACAAACGGCATGCATAACTCGGTCAGCACAGGCAAAGCGGCCACTGCCCGCGCAGTCACCGCCGAAAACGCGGCGCGATAGCGGGCGTCATGCGCCAGTTCTTCCGCACGACCGGTCAGAACCGTGAGGTTCGTGAGCCCGAGAAGCCGAGCGCTTTCCGCCACATAGGCGGTTTTCTTGGCGGTGGCGTCGCAGGCGGTAATGCAAAGATCGGGGCGCACAATTGCCAAAGGAAGCGACGGAAAGCCGCCGCCGCACCCGACGTCGAGAAGCGTTGCGCCATGCGGAAAAAGCGAAGCGACGGCAACGCTGTCGGTAAAGTGCAGGAGCGCCGCCTTCACAGGGTCGGTAACCGCGGTGAGATTATAGCGGCGGTTTTCCTCCGTGAGACGGCGGTACAACCGGCAGAAGCGATCTTCGTTTTCGGGTGTAAGATACCCCTCCAGTCCCGACAGTGAAAAATCCGTGCGCAAGGCGGACAAAAAGAGTCCGTTTGCCTCGTCGGGCGTCATGCTTTCGTTTTCCTTTATCATATTGTTACCGTTTTCCTTTTGTTTTATCCGCGACGGCAGGCCGCCGCTACACAGTGTATGAACGATTTCCGCGGTGCGGTACACTGTCGCGGAAAGACAATTCCATTGTAACATACAACGACAAAAAATGCAAGAATAAAGCGCGGGCAACCGCACTTTTTATTTGTGTGAGGCAGGAGATCATCCCGACTTTTTGAAAAAACAAGAAAGGTTTTACTTATGAAGAAATTATTATCCCTTGCGCTTGTCCTTTGTATGTGCTGTTCTCTTCCGCTTGCTCTTACCGGGTGTGGCGACAGCGGCGAAAAAACGCTTACCAGGAATTTGTAAAAGCCGCAACAAACACGATGAGCGCCTATATCACCGCCTACAATTATTATACCATGGCTGTGGAGAACGGCAACACCGTCTCATGGAAAGACGGCTACGGTTTCCAAAGCGAAAGCGGCACCGTTCTCGAACTGTCTTTCGATATGAGCAAGTATTTTGAAAACGGCGGGTTGACGGTGGAAGACGCAACGGTCGTTACCGACATTGAGATGAACGCCGTCAGGAGAAACGAAAAGGGTCTCGGCTCCGACGGTACGTACACCGAGCGTCACCCCGAATGGAGAACAGATACAAGAACGCAGTTCCTTTATATCATCAACGAAACGCTGAAATTGGTTGACGCCTATATTGCCAGACGTTAACCGGCCGGATCGCGCAGCACCCGCACAAAGAGACACCGAAAAGTGCGATCTCCCGTATGCCGTCCATAAGCCGTAACGGAGAAGCAACGGTTTATGTTTCATCGTTCCGTCATTTCCGTACAGGATCTTTTGCGGGGTCCGGCGCTATAAGCGTCGGGCCCCGCATTTTTCTGCTGTCCGGTATCCGCGCCCGCATACGGACAGAATACCGCCGCGGCGGCCGCCAAAGCACCGCAAAACATCGGCTTCCGCCTCCATACCGGTAAATAATGAATTGTTTTATTTTTAACAACAATCTATTGACTAAAACCGAAAAGTGTGGTAATATTATTTTTTGGTAGAATTAGAAATTTTTTATATATATGAAGGAGTCACTGTTTATGTCCATGTACAATAAGAAATCGGTCGAAGACCTCGGCGACATCAAAGGCAAAAAGGTGCTTGTCCGTTGCGACTTCAACGTGCCGATGAAAGACGGCGTTATTACTTCCGTGAAAAGAATCGAAGGCGCACTGCCGACGATCCAGTATCTGACCGGCAAGGGCGCAAAGGTCATTCTCTGCTCCCACCTCGGCAAACCGCACAACATCTTTACCGAAGGTTTCGGCCTGAACAAAAAAGAAAAGAAAGCGGTTGAAGCGCTTCCCGAATCCGAAAGAGAAGCCGCAAAGGCCGAATACCTGAAGAAGGCCCTGAAGGATCAGACAAAGTTCACGCTGAAACCGGTAGCCGACAAACTCTGCGAAATGGGCGTTAAAACCGTGTTTGCCACCGATATTGTAGGCGACGACGCCAAGGCTAAGATCGCTGCCATGAAAGACGGCGACGTTGTTCTTCTGGAAAATGTCCGTTTCGACGCGGGCGAAGAAAAGAACAAACCCGAATTTGCAAAAGCGCTTGCCGGCCTTGCCGACCTGTATGTAAACGACGCTTTCGGTACCGCGCACCGTGCCCATGCTTCCACGGCCGGCGTTGCCGACTATCTCCCCGCCGTCTGCGGCTACCTTATTAAAAAAGAAATTACCATCATGGGCAAAGCGCTTGAAAATCCCGCGCGTCCGTTTGTTGCCATTCTCGGCGGCGCCAAAGTTTCGGACAAGATCGGCGTTATCAACAACCTGATCGAAAAAGTGGACACGCTGATCATCGGCGGCGGTATGGCCTACACGTTCTTTGCCGCTATGGGCAACAGAACCGGTACGTCGATCTGCGAATCCGACAAGATCGACCTCGCGCGCGAAACCATGAAACGCGCCCGCGAAAAGGGCGTGAACTTCCTTCTGCCCGTTGACAACGTTATCGGTAAGAAATACGATGAAAACACTGTCAACATGCGCATCTACTCCGACTCGATCCCCGACGGCTGGATGGGTCTTGACATCGGCCCCGTTACCCGCGAACTCTTCTCGAAAACGATTGCCGGCGCCGGCACCGTGGTATGGAACGGCCCGATGGGCGTTTCCGAATGGAAGAATTTTGCGGCCGGTACCGAAGCGGTGGCCGAAGCGGTCGCCAATTCCGGCGCGATCTCGATCATCGGCGGCGGCGACTCCGCGGAAGCGGTGGAACGCCTCGGCTTCGCCGATAAAATGACGCACATTTCGACAGGCGGCGGCGCTTCCCTCGAATTCCTCGAAGGTCTCGAACTTCCCGGTATCGCCTGCCTCGAAGACAAGGATTGAGAGGATACAAAAATGAGAAAAACCGTTATTGCCGGCAACTGGAAAATGAACATGACTCCCGCGGACACCAAAGCGTTTATCGAAGCGCTGAAGCCGATGGTTGCGGGAAAAGATCAGTGCGACATTGTCCTTTGCGTACCCTTTGTTGACCTTGCGACCGCTATTCTTGCGACAAAAGGCTCGAATATCAAAATCGGAGCGGAAAACGTTCACTTCAAAGAATCCGGCGCTTACACCGGCGAGATTTCTGCCGCCATGCTGACCGAGATCGGCACCGAATATGTAATCATCGGCCACAGCGAACGCCGCCAGTATTTTGCGGAGACCGACGCAACCGTCAACCTCCGTACCAAGGCGGCTCTGAAAGCCGGCCTCAAAGTCATTCTTTGCGTCGGCGAACTGCTCGAAGCGCGCGAAGCGGGCATCACATCGGAAATTCTTTCGATGCAGACGAAGCTCGATTTTGCCGGAATTCCCGAAGAAGACCTGAAGAATATCATTATTGCTTATGAGCCCGTATGGGCGATCGGCACCGGTCTCACCGCAACCCCCGACCAGGCCGATGAAGCCTGCGGCCTTATCCGCAACGTCATTAAGTCGCTTTATTCCGAAAAAGCGGCGGAAGAAATGACGATCCAGTACGGCGGTTCCATGAACGATAAAAATGCGAAAGAACTTCTTTCCAAGCCGAACGTTGACGGCGGCCTGATCGGCGGCGCGTCTCTTGTTCCCGAAAAATTCACGGTCATTGTCAATGCCGCGAACTGATAAAAAAGGTGCCGTGCGGCACCTTTTTTATCATCGGTTTTCCGTTATTTCCCGGAAAAAGCGCACATACTGTAAATAATTATTTGCAAAATACCACGTTATGCCGCCTGTTTATATCCTATCGGCGGCAAACGGCAGAATAAAGGAGTATATTCATAATGAAAAAAACCGTTCTTCGTGATTATGCGCGCCTTATTGTCCGCACGGGCGCCAATGTACAAAAAGGACAGGAAGTTCTGATTCAGGCCGAACTCGATCAGCCGGAATTCGTCACCATGGTGGTCGAAGAAGCCTATAAAGCCGGCGCGTCGAAAGTCCGCGTGGACTGGCTCCATCAGCCGCTGACCCGTCTGCATGTCCGGTATCAGACCGAGAAAACCCTTTCGGAAGTAACCGACTGGGAACTGGAGAAGATCCGCCATCGCGTGAAGACGCTTCCCGCCAATATTTATCTTGTATCGGAAGACCCCGACGGACTGAAAAACGTCAACCAGAAAAAATACGGCAAGGCCATGCAGAAGCGCGGCATGATCATAAAACCGCTCCGGGACGAAATGGAAAACAAATATCAGTGGTGCATTGCGGCCGTTCCCGGCGTCAAATGGGCAAAGAAAGTTTTCCCGAACGAACCGAAAGGACGCGCCGTCGAAAAACTGTGGCAGTGTATTCTGGAGGCCTCCCGCGCAACCGAAGACGCCGTTGCCGCCTGGGAAGCCCATAATAACGACCTGCACCGCCGCGCCGACTATCTCAACAGTCTCGGA
Source organism: uncultured Eubacteriales bacterium (assembly GCA_905210485.1). Classification (GTDB taxonomy): domain Bacteria; phylum Bacillota; class Clostridia; order Oscillospirales; family CAG-272; genus UBA1740. The sequence continues at coordinate 21,676 of CAJLXA010000019.1, forward strand.
CTCCGGGAACTGCGGTATCACGCAGGAAACGGCACCGATTTCCGCGTGGGTTTGATTCCCGACGCCTGCTTCATGGGCGGTTCCGAACCGCTCCCCACCACCGGCGTGATCTATAATCCCAATATCCCGACCGAAGAAATTTTCGTATCGCCGAAAAGCGGAGACGCCGACGGTATCGTCTATTCCTCAAAACCTCTCTCGTATCAGGGCGCGCTGATCACCGATTTCTCAATCCGTTTTGAAAACGGAAAAGCCGTTGAAGTTCACGCACGCGAAAACGAAGAACTTCTCCGCCACCTCATCTCCATGGACGAAGGCTCCTCAAAACTCGGCGAATGTGCGCTGGTTCCCTATCATTCTCCGATTTCCGAGCAGAATATTCTGTACTACAATACGCTGTTCGATGAAAATGCCGCCTGCCATCTCGCACTCGGCATGGGATTTGCCAACTGTATCCGCGATTACGAAAAATACACGCTCGAAGAATGTCGCGCAAAAGGCATCAACGATTCGATCGTCCACGAAGACTTCATGATCGGCACGCCCGACCTTTCGATCGACGGTGTGACCGAAGACGGCAGAATCATCCCGATCTTCCGTAACGGCGACTGGGCATTTGATTGAATCACGTAAAAATCCGTCATCGGAGGTGTACTATGGATTTTTCCCGTATCACGGCGGCACTTACGGAACGCGGATACCGCGTTTCCGTATTCCGTACAAAAGAGGAAGCCGCCGATTATCTTGACTCCACAATAGACAAAACGACCGTCGGCTTCGGCGGTTCGGTCACACTATCGGAAATGAAGATTGCCGATCGTCTTGAAAAGCATAACGAGATCGTATCCCACTGGCGGACGCCAGGCGCGGAAACGGTCAGACGCGCCATGACAACGGCGGTCTACCTGTCGTCGGTCAACGCGATTTCCGAGAACGGCGAGATCGTCAATATTGACGGTACCTGCAATCGTGTATCGTCGATTATGTACGGCCACGAACGTGTGATTCTCGTTGTGGGAAACAACAAGATCACACCCGATTATGACAGCGCGGTCTATCGTGCGCGGAACGTTGCCGCGCCGAAAAACGCACAGCGCCTCGGCCGTAAGACCCCCTGCGCGGCGACGGCCGACCGTTGCTATGACTGCAAAAGTCCCGAACGGATCTGCAAGGCGCTCGCGGTTCTCTGGCAGAGCCCCGGAAAGCAGATAACCGAAATCGTTCTTGTGGACGAGCCGCTCGGATATTGACCGATCGGCGCGCCGCTTAACGGAATCGCCGGCACGCGCGCTGGAGTTTTAACGAAAAATTCGCGCTTTTCGCCGTTCCGTCGATAAAATGGACGACCGTCGCTTCGGGACATAACGCAAAAAAAGCGGCCGCTTTTTCCGGCGGCCGCCATATAAAAGGAGTGTTATGGATTTTCAGAAAATCTGGGAAACCGTGCGGAGCTGGCTCCTCGACACGGGTGTGAAAATCGTTCTTTCGTTTGTCATTCTCGCCATCTCTTTTGCCATCATCAACCGGCTGTCGGCGCGGATTTCCACCACGGCCGAGAGAGCGAACGGAAAGAAAAAACTCGACAAAACCGTTTATCGCACACTGGGATATGTCACCAAGATCGGTTTAAAAATTCTCGTCATCATCGCCATCATCTCCTATCTCGGCATCGACACCGGCGGCCTCACGGCGCTGATTGCGTCGCTCGGCGTAGGCTTCGGACTTGCCGTCAACGGCACGCTTTCCAATTTTGCCGGCGGTATGCTTTTACTGCTCACGCGCCCGTTCCGCGACGATGATTTCATCGAAGCATGCGGATACAGCGGTACCGTGGAAGACATTCTCATATGTTATACCAAGATCCGCACGCCCGACAACAAGGTGGTTTATCTGCCGAACGGCAAACTTTCCACCACCGAAATCGTCAATTATTCCGAAAAGGAACTGCGGCGCGTCGATCTCACTTTCTCGGTGTCGTACAGCGCGGATTTTGAAAAAGCCAAAGCCATTATCACCGATATTCTCGAAAACCATGAACGGATCGTGAAAGACCCGGCGCCGTCCGTGCGCGTTGCGGAACAATCCGCAAGCAGTATTGACCTCGGCGTTAAAGCATGGTGCGGAAATGCGGACTATTGGACGGTCAGATTCGATCTGTTGGAAGAAGTCAAAAAGGCGTTCGACCGTAGCGGTATTGAAATCCCGTTCAATCAGCTTGACGTGCATCTGAAAAACGATTAAAGCATTGCATAGCAAAACCGGGTTGCGTGTATACGCAACCCGGTTTTATTTATTATTTTGTAAACTCTTGTTTACGATATTCCATATACGGAATGTAAATGCCGTATACGGGATTTCCGTTTTCGTCGGGATACAGCCGTATATTGTCCGTATTCACGGGCGTGCCGTCGGCATAGGAATAGCGGAGACGGTAGGCAAAACCGCAGAAGCCCTCTCCCTCCGTGATCTTTCCGTCCTTTACGGTGATATGCGCCGAAACCCGGCTTTCGGGATTTAGGGCGGGATCCACGAAATACTTCATCATATTATACGCGCTGTCTGTGGCCACCGTCTTTTCGGGAATCAACTGTATGTCGGTGATAACGGCGTCCCGTCCGAGATCAAGCGGCACGTTTTCCCCGCGGCGGTTGGTATAAAACCAATCGCGCTGATACGGCACATACGCGGCGTCGCCGAAAGACTGCGCACTGCCCGTGTCATCGGTGCGCGGAACGGGATCCACAAATACATAGTGACCGTCACGGTCAAGATAGACATAATCGCCTTTTTCATCGGTGAGATACCCGCCGGAAAACTCCCCGCAGGTTCCCGAAACCGTGTAAGTTACGCCGTTAAACGATACGCTTCTGCCCTCCGGGAAAGCCGATACGCTGTCCCGGCGGAACTCATTACCGCGCATACAATCCCGCAGTCCGGAAACATCGCATGTCCCGACCTCTTTGCCGTCGGGCGTGAAAACGCGACCCGCGGTATCCAGATACAGTTTCGGCGTGCGCCATTCGTTTTCGCAATAGTCATCGCTGAGGCAGGCGTAACGGCCGCCCGTACGGTGTACGGTGCCGCCCGCGTAAACCACGCGGCCCTGCGCCTTTCTTTCTACGGACAACTCCTCCGCCGGATAAAGCGCGGTGTCGCCGGGGAAAACAAAATACAGTTTCCGCACGCCGTAACGCGCAGGATCAGCGGTCGCGCGAAGATAGCGTTTGTCGATGCCGTTTACGTTATCATGCGTCAGAACCTGACTTCCGTTCTGATAGAAGAACGCCTGATGGCACTGCACGGCGAAGCTCCCGGTCTTTTCCGCTTCGAGCGAAAGATAGTTCCACGGGTGACGCGTCATGTCGCCCCAGATGCGATTATAGATCTTTGGAACACCGCGCGAATAGAAATACTGAGCGTCCGGCACGTCGCCGTTCATGTATGCGTCAATGTCAAAGGCAACGGCGTAATGACCGCAGCAGAGGAACGGCACGTCGTCACGGACACTGCGCTCCTCGCAGTGGGTATCGCCGTAAAAAACGGCTTTCATGTTATCGTACTTTTCAAAATACTCGGTAACGGTCTTCCCGAATGCCAGGTGGCCGACGATATATGCCACGGGGTAATCTTTCGCCGCCGCGGCCATGCGGTCGATGAAATCTTTGCGGAGCGATTTTTCATTGTAACGAATGGTCTGATACGCGTAATTCACCTTGCCGTCCTTGTCCGGCAGAATACCGATCTCGGTATAAAGACGATAGGATTCGTAACCGAACCCGTTCACCATCAGAAACGCCGCCAGTTTCTCGTCCTTATCCGTCAGGCTGTCCTCGCCGACAAAATAATCATAGCAATTGCCGTCGCCCGCATGCTTTTCACGAAACGCGGAAAGCGCCTTCTCCGTCATGGCGGAAACAACGCGCACCCGCCCGTCCCGGCGTATCAGACGGACAAGGTAGGTGACGGAATCGGAATCGCTGTAATGAATATAGGCGTCGTCTTCACCGCGGAGATACGAACCATTATCGCTGTCGGAGCGATGACCGAAAAGTTCGGCATAATGATACAGTTTCTCAAACGGCGTGTAATCAAGATCGCTCTTATCCTTGGAATACGTATACAGATAATCGTGATTGCCGTTGGCGCAAAAATACGGGATTCCCTTTTTCGCGAGCTGATCCAGAAACAGTTTTTTCACAAGGTAGGAACCGTTGTCCGGCGACTCCCAGAACCCTTCACAGGAGGGTCTTTCCGGATCGCCGAAAACCGGCCATGTCGGTTGGGAAAAACTCGCCTTGTACAGCGCGTTATTCGTCTCAAACCGGCCGTACGGGTGATCGTTCATCGACTGATCGCCGAGGAAAAACACCGCGTCGAACTCACCGTTCTCATATTTTCCGCAAAGTTCGTCAACAACGCTTTGCAGTTTTTCGTCCGATGTCCATCCGTAAACGTCGTATTCGCGCGTATAGCCGTTATACCACTTCAGGGAATTATCTTCGCCGTGGCCGGCGTCCAGTATGTATCCGTATGGTTTGCCGTCCTCTTTGGCGGTCATATTGTATTCACGCAGTTTTTGCAGGATATTCGTGCCGGTATAGTGGGTATCGGTCAGAAACAGAATACGCAATCGGTTCTCTTTCATACAAAAGCTCCTTACAGATAAATTTCCGTGATTTACTGCCGCTATTATATCACCTCTCCCTCCCGTTTGCAAGACGATTCGTAAAAATCCCAAAAAAATCCACACATATTTGGTTACAATCGCCGGGTTGACAAGTTTTGCGCGCTGTGCTACAATACAAAATCAGAAACTATTTATTTATATAAGGTTAAGGTAAGGTGATTCTATGAATAAGGACCTGACGGTCGGGAAACCGCTCCCGGTTCTGACGCGGTTCTGTCTTCCGCTGTTCGGCAGTATCGTTTTTCAGCAACTGTATAACATCGCCGACAGTTTCGTCGCCGGAAAATTCATCGGCGAAGACGCGCTTGCCGCCGTAGGCAACGCCTATGAGGTCACGCTGATTTTTATCGCCTTTGCATTCGGTTGTAACATCGGTTGCTCCGTTGTTGTTTCCCGCCTCTTCGGCCAGCGGCGGATACGCGATCTGAAAACCGCCGTATACACGACCATGATCGCTGGCGCCGTCATGACGGCGCTTCTCGTACTCGGCGGCGTTCTGTTCTCTTCCTCGCTTCTGCGCCTGATTCACACGCCGGAAAACGTCTTTGCCGATTCCGAACTGTATCTCGATATTTATATTTTCGGCTTTCCGTTCGTTTTCTTTTATAACGTCGCCACCGGCATCTTTTCCGCGCTCGGCGATTCCAAAACGCCGTTCTTCTTCCTCGTCGCTTCCAGCCTCTCCAATATCGGCGCAGACATTCTTTTCGTGACCGCCTTCCGCATGGGCGTTGCCGGTGTGGCATGGGCAACGTTTATTTGTCAGGGAATTAGTTGCGTTCTTGCAATCGTGTTTGTCTTCCGCCGTCTCGCGCTTCTGCACACGGACGAAAAGGTGCCGCTTTTCTCTATGTCTCTCCTCCGCCAGATTGCCGTTATCGCCATTCCAAGCACACTGCAACAAAGTTTCGTTTCGATCGGCAATATCATGATCCAGAGTATCATCAACGGTTACGGTTCGGCCGCCATGGCCGGTTATTCCGCCGCCATCAAGCTGAACAGCCTCGTTGTCACTTCGTTCAACACGCTCGGCAACGGTATTTCCAATTATACCGCGCAAAACCTCGGCGCCGGAAAATACGAACGGTTGCCGCAAGGATTCCGGGCAGGTCTTGTCATCATTTATGCGCTTGCTCTGCCGCTTTCTTTGCTTTATGTCTTCGGCGGCCGCATACTGGTCATGCTGTTCCTCGATAACCCCAGCGGTGAAGCCATGCGCGTCGGCCTTCTCTATCTTCAGATAGTCGCGCCGTTCTATCTTCTTGTGTCGACAAAACTCGTTGCGGACGGTATTCTCCGCGGTTGTGGCATGATGCGCCGCTTTATGGCAACCACCTTTTCCGACCTTGTACTGCGCGTTGCTCTCGCGGCCGTTCTGTCAATGGCCATGGGCATTGCCGGCGTGTTTGCGGCATGGCCGGTCGGTTGGATCATCGGCACGGCGCTTTCCGTTATCTTCTGCGCCGCGGGCATGAAATCGCTTCTCCGTCAGAATAGCACGCCCGCGCCGGAGGCCACCTGATTCTTATTTTTCGCAATGCGAACCTACAAAATGTAAACATGTGTTTACAAAGAAACAATTAAGGAGCGGGTTTCCGCTCCTTATATTTTCGGTTGTTCGTTTTCCGCGGCGTTCTTCAGCAAGGCGGCGAACGACACGCGGAACGTTTGCACCATGTATTCAATCATGCGTTCCTCGGAGATCTTCTTTTTGTCTTCAAGGAAATCCATCAGAATCTCCACCATGGCTTTGGCGTAAAAATCGGACAGGAAGTCCACATATCCCGTATCCATGCGGTAATGATGCTCCTGCACGCGCGTTTCGATCAGCGTATGGATAAAGGAAATGAAACTGTTATAGAAGAACGCATAGAATTGCTGTTTCCCCTCCGAATCATAAAGAAAATTCAGCGTGTAGCTATTCCGACGTACGTAGTCGAGAAGATAGCGAATCGCTTCTTCACTGTTGTGGATAAGGTCAACGTTCCGCACGGCGTTTTCCGTCTCTATCGTCAGCATCCAGTGAATAAGGTCATATATGTCGTGAAAATGATAGTAAAACGTTTTGTGATTCACGCCGCATTCCTGCACAATCTCCCGAACGGTGATCTTGGATAGGTTCTTGGTTTTCAGCAGTCGCTTCAGGGCTTCGGCAAACATTTTCTTCGTATTTTCGCTTGTAACGCTGTTTTTCATCGCTCATTTCTCCGTTTCCGTATGTCCGGTTTTTCTTATCCTGTCGGCTTATGGTTATTCTACCACATATTTTTCCGGTTGTATAGGTTTTCGGACACATGTCCGACAAATTTAACGGACATTTTACAATTTATGTCCGTATTTTGGACAAAAATCGCATACTGTCCGTTGCGACAATGGCGGCGGTCGGGTATAATGTTACCGAAAAGAGGGAAAAAACGCCGTGGCGTTGCCCTCCGAAATACATATTATAAGGAGTATCATTATGAAGAAAACCGCTAAAATCGTCAGCATTATGCTCGTCGTGATTATGGCTGTCATGACGCTCGTCTCCTGCTCTAAGTATCCGTCTTTGAAGAGCGCCTTTGAAAAGAAAGGCTACAAGGAGAACACCCAGCTCGAAGATGTATCCGAAAAGATTAAAAAGGAACTGGAAGAAAACAACCTCGTCGTAACGCTTCACCTGCTCACGAAAGAATCCAACGGCATCACCTCCGTTCTGATTGTGGAATTCCAGTCCACCGACAAGATGCAGGAAGCCTATAAGGACAGCAACACGATTCAGGGTCTCATTAAAGACATCAAGAGCAACGACGACGCCAACGCGTTCTACGACGCACTGGTCGAAGCCGGTTACGCATGCGGCAACTGCCTTGCCATTCCGCTGTCCCTCTTATATGTAAACGAGATCACCACTATCGTAAAATCCGTGAAATAATTTCACCAAAAAGAAAACCGGGTCATTGACCCGGTTTTTTTCAATACATTTTCCACAGATGTGCGTAACCGCCAAACGCTACGCAAAAAAAGAAGAAACGGACAGGATTCCGATGTCCCGCCGTTCCCCCTTTTGGATGGATGGTAATTTATTTAAACCTGGGCAAAAGAAGCAGGCTTAAATCAAGAAGAAAGATTGCCGTATACATCACAGCAAATGCGAAGTGCTATGTCCACAGTTTGTGATGTAAAGAATAAAAATTTATTAGTCATGGTACCATATCCGTACCCGATATTTCCGCTTTTATCTGTTCTACCATTTGAAAAGCTCCAGCTAGTGTCGCTGATAGAATAATCATATGTAACCAATGTGCATGTGCTAGATACACCTTCAACATAATTAAAATATGCTCTTAAGGTATATACCCAGTTAACTGCACCAGTTTTTTTATCTACATTGGTTGCATCAACTTTTCCAAGAATGTCGACTCCCGCCCCAGTTGTCTGCACGGCACTATTTAAACTTGCAACACCTAAATCAGAAACAATTTCCACGGGCGACACTATTGTGGCCGTGCCATTATCATGGTAGTATGTCGTCGAGCCATCCTCATTGACAACTACAGATTTTGTTTCAATTTCATTAGACGATGCAGATACTGCAAAAGCAGAAACCGCAAATACGTTTGTCAAAGTTGCAATCAAAAGAACTGCCGTAAGAATTTTCCTCATAATGTAAATATCCTTTATAAATGTCTTATGTAAAATTTGATAACATTATTGTGCTCGAACCACCATCAATTGCAATGTTAATTGTAACTATAGTTAAAATTGTGGCCGCTATACACAATACTAATGCGAGCCATTTAAACCGTTCATTACGCTCACGAATTTCGCACACATCTGTCTTCTGGTAAAAGCTATTAGCGATTTCGACTGGCGAACCGAATCTATCATACAATTCGTAAATCGTCAGATCAATACGTTTATAGTAAACATTGTAAAGTGTTTGTTTCAACATCTTCGCTGTTGCTCTACACGCAGACGGATCTCCGCGCAATTGTTTCTTGACCTCCTTTATGTAGCGTTTCATAGTCTTCTTCGTCTTCATTTCCATGACGGTCACCACCCTTTAACCCGCTGTCGATTTCATTCAAAAGTCGAAAGACGCCGTTATACACTTTGATGAGCTCATTGATACCATACTTCATGTATTTGCGCCCGGCTTCTTCAATGCAATAATAGTTCCGAAAACGTTTTTCCCCCACGAGAACCTTTTCGGAAGAGATCAAATTTCTTTCAAACATTCTGTACAGAGGGCCGTAAAGCGATCCCTCTTTAATCACAAAGATATTATTTGTGCGACGTGCCAACTCGTGCCTGATCTCATATCCGTACATTTTTTTTTGAGACAGCAACTTCAGAATCAAAAGTTCCACCATTCCGCTACGGATATTTTCATTGATGTCGTTTTGCCACTTGATGGTAATCACCTCTCTGTGGTATGTAGTATACTACAAACATGTTATTTTTGTCAATAGTATTTTTGAAATATTATTGGAATAAAGTATTTTTTGGTACAATCAACAAAAATCTCGGTGTCGACTTGTGAGTTTTTATGGAAAATTTGCAGGTTTTTTGAAAAAACGGCTTGACGGACAAAACTGCAACATGTTAAAACAAAAAACGTATTGCAATCGGTGCGCCCGTGAAACGCGAAAAGGCCGAACCGCCGTCCGCGGTATCGGACAGGTGCCGCGGCGAAAAAAAGCAACGCATGGCAAGCGGCGCGGTGAAAGAATCCGAACCATCGGCGCGCTTATAACACCGCATGAAAAATGCCGATGTGCTACTATATTATTATATAAAGAGGAGCGAAAACGACTATGACGATAGAAGAGATTCGTGAAAATGACATTGCCGCGTGTCTGGAAATCTACAATTATTATATAAAGGAAACATTTTTTACTTTGGAAGAAGCGCCGCTTGCGGTGGAAGAATACGCGGCGCGTGTACACCGTGTGATGTCGGACGGCTATCCGTTCTTTGTAGCGCGTGATGAAGCAGAGCGTGTCGTCGGATTTGCTTACCTTGACGTATTCAATCCGCGTAGCGGGTATCGGCATACGGCCGATTTGTCCATTTATGTGCGCCATGATCTGCGCCACAGTCATATAGGCGGCGCTTTGCTTGCCGCGGCGGAAGAAGCGGCACGCGAACGGAATATTGACAACCTGATTTCCATCATTACGGCGGAAAACACGGCGTCGATTCGTTTTCATGAAAAACACGGTTTCGTTTCCGAGGGACTTCTGCACGGAATAGCGCAAAAATTCGGTAAACGATTCGGCGTCGCCTATTATCGGAAAAGCCTGTAAAGCGGCTTTTATTAAACAGTAAAACATCATGCCGCCAAATAAAAAAGCCGGTTCCTGAAAAGGAACCGGCTTTTTGTGGCGTTGCTACCCGGGCTCGAACCGGGGGCCTGCTGCTTAGGAGGCAGCCGCTCATATCCATCTGAGCTATAGCAACAAATATCTATAAGAATAAAAGAAAATGTTCCGCAGTCGAAACGGAAAAACAAAGAACGCTGATTTTACCGTCGGGGACAATGCCGCCGCGGTGAAGCAATCCCGCCCCGAATCTGCGGTCGCGCATAAGATTTCCGGCGGTCAAAGCATCGGGAACTTATGCGGGCGAAAAACCGTGTTTCATCTTCGCAGCATATCGTGTACACGGGGATTTGCATGCATTTTTTCATTCTTTACATAGTATAGCACGGTTTTTCCGCAAAAGCAAGAGAAAAACGCGGTGTTCCTCCTCCGTTTTACGGTTTTATTCGTGGAATTGTGCATATTTTTGACAAAATTTATGAACAAATGGTGAATTTTTTAACTTTACCACATGGAATTTTGCGGGAACATATAGCAATCCTATAAAGAATGTGATATAATAGCAGATGCGGCTCCTGCGGCCGTTTTACATTGCGATCAACACATATATATAATTTGAAAGGAAAAGACAAGATGAGCAAGAAGAAGTATGTTTATCTCTTCACCGAAGGCAACGCCGATATGCGCGAGCTTCTCGGCGGCAAGGGCGCAAACCTCGCCGAAATGACCAATATCGGTCTCCCTGTTCCGCAGGGCTTTACCATTTCCACGGAGGCTTGCACGCAGTATTATGAAGACGGCCGTCAGATCAACGACGAAATCATGGCCGAAATCATGGAAAACATTGAAAAGATGGAAAAGATCACCGGCAAGAAATTCGGCGATCATGAAAATCCGCTTCTCGTTTCGGTTCGTTCCGGCGCCCGCGCTTCCATGCCCGGTATGATGGACACCATTCTGAACCTCGGTCTGAACGAAGACGTTGTCAACGTCATTGCAAAGAAATCCGGCAATCCCCGTTGGGCATGGGACTGCTACAGAAGATTTATTCAGATGTATTCCGACGTTGTTATGGAAGTCGGCAAGAAAT
>CAJLXA010000020.1 GCA_905210485.1 uncultured Eubacteriales bacterium
ATCGTAAAAACGCCTGTGCAAGCACGCATTTTTACTCGTCGGGTAATACACACAGAAAGCCTTGCAGGAGCAAGTCCGTAATTCTCAAATTGCAAACAAAATAATTTTATAAATGTTTTAAGGAGTGAAACCATGACAAAGAACATTCATGTACAAAAATGGATCGACGAAATGGCTGCGCTTGTTGAAGCGAAAGACATCGTCTGGATCAACGGTACCGAAGAGCAGGCGGAGTCTCTGCGGGAGAAAGCCGTTAAAAGCGGCGAACTTATCCGCCTGAATCAGGAAAAACTGCCCGGTTGCTATCTGCATAGAACTGCGGTCAACGACGTTGCCCGTGTGGAAAACAGAACATTCATCTGCACCCGTAAAAAAGAGGATGCCGGTAACATCAACAACTGGATGGATCCGCAGGAATGTTATGCAAAACTGACAAAACTCTATCACGGTTCGTACAAGGGTAAGACCATGTATGTTATTCCGTATTCGATGAGCATTGTCGGCTCGCCTTTTGCCAAATACGGCATTGAACTTACCGACTCGATCTACGTTGTGCTCAACATGCTGATTATGACGCGCGTCGGCGACAATGTTCTCGAAGCGCTCGGCGACAGCGCCGACTTCATCAAAGGTCTGCATGCTTCTGCCGATCTTGACGAAGAAAACCGTTATATCTGCCATTTCCCCGAAGACAACACGATCTGGTCGGTGAACTCGGCCTACGGCGGCAACGTTCTTCTCGGAAAGAAATGCTTTGCCCTCCGCATTGCGTCCTATCTCGGACGCAAAGAAGGATGGATGGCTGAGCACATGCTGATCCTCGGCATTGAGAATCCGCAGGGCGAAATCAAATATATCACCGCGGCTTTCCCGTCCGCATGCGGCAAAACCAACCTCGCTATGCTTATCCCGCCCGAATTCTACAAGAAGCAGGGATATAAAGTATGGTGCGTCGGTGACGATATCGCATGGCTTCGCGTCGGCAAAGACGGCCGTCTCTATGCGGTTAACCCCGAAAACGGCTTCTTCGGCGTTGCTCCCGGTACCAATATGAAGTCGAACCCCAATGCGCTTCTGACTACCAAGAAAGATACGATCTTCACGAACGTTGCGCATAATCTGGCCGACAATACCGTTTGGTGGGAAGGTCTTAACGACGAGCTTCCGACCGACTGCATCGACTGGAAGGGCAATAAATGGGACGCTTCCAAATTTGATAAGAAAGATAAATCCACTTACGCCGCTCATCCGAACTCCCGTTTCACGGCGAAAGCGGAAAACTGCCCCTGCCTCTCCGATAAATTCTACGATCCCATTGGTGTGCCGATCAGCGCTATCGTTTTCGGCGGCCGTCGCGCGAAGACCGCTCCGCTGGTTTACCAGTCCCGCAACTGGCAGAACGGCGTGTTTGTCGGTTCAATCATGGCTTCCGAAACCACGGCGGCCGCGGCCGGTGCCGTCGGCGTTGTGCGCCGCGACCCGATGGCCATGCGTCCGTTTGTCGGCTATGATATGGGCGACTACTGGGCACATTGGCTTGAAATGGGCAAACTGATCCCGAATCAGCCGAAAATCTTCCATGTCAACTGGTTCCGCACCGATGAAAACGGCCACTTTATCTGGCCCGGCTTCGGTGACAATATGCGCGTTCTTATGTGGATTCTTGCGCGTTGCGAAGGAAAAGTCGACGCCCGTGAAACCGCCATCGGTTACGTGCCGTATGCAAAGGACATTGAGCGTAGCGGTCTTGACATCGACGAGAAAACCATTGAAGGTCTTCTCGAAGTGGATAATGCTCTTTGGAAAGAAGACGTTGCCGGCATTAAGGAATTCTATAAACAGGTCGGCGACCGCGTTCCGAAAGAACTTTACGACGAACTGGCCGATCTCGAAAAGAGACTCGGTTAAGTTTCTACGCGACATGTTCCGCTTGTCGCCGAAAAAGCGCATCAAAGGCAAAACCTTTGATGCGCTTTTTTCATATATTGAACAATTGGCGATTTTGAACATTGCCGGCGGGACGGAAAGCCACATTTTCCGTGAACTGGAAGCGGATGTTTTTCGGAATATGGCAGAGAATCACTTGGAAATCTTTCTGTATATTTCCGCAATATCACGGTAAACGTGACCGGGCGTTATGCCGGTGTTTTTGATATCTTCCTGCGTTCCTTCGCCGCATAATACATAGGCCGTGTCGATTCCGGCGCGGATTCCGCAGGCAATATCGGTATACAAACGGTCGCCGATGATCACCGTTTCTTCTTTTGTATATCCGTATTTTTTCATGGCGAGGAGGGGCATCGCGGTATTGGGCTTGCCGATGACATACGGGCGCTTTTTCGTGGCGTTATATAACATATCGGCGACCGAACCGCAGTCGGGAACATAGCCGTATTCGGTCGGACAAACATAGTCGGGATTGGTGGCGATATAGTCGATATTGCTTTGCAAAAGTATGCAGGCGTCTTCCAGTTTGGAAAACGAAAGTTCGGTGTCAAAACCCATGCAGAGGCAGTCGATGTCCCCTTGGCGTTCCGTCGTTACGGGAAGACCGGCCTTTTTCAGTTGTGCCGTAAAGGATTTTGTTCCGAAAACGTAGATAAGGCGGTGATTTTTTTCTTTCAGATAGGCAACGGTCGCGTCTGCGGAAGTAAGGAAGTCGCTTTCCTCTGTTTTGATGCCGAGTTTTCCCATCTTTTCAATGTAACTTGCGACGCCTTTGGAAGAATTGTTGGTCATGAAAACGTATTTCCCGCCGCTTTTCCGGATATGGGCGAGAAATTCCGGCACGGACGGGAAAAGGCGCATACCGAGATAGAGCGTACCGTCCATATCCAGAAGAAAGAGTTTTTTATTTCGTATCTCATTCATAAAATCGTCCTCGGACTGCGTATTTACAGCATGTCGGGAAAAATACGGTTGAGTTTATCCCCGCACTTTCTCCGTAAAAAAACGGAAAGAAATTGTGCCGCAACGCCGGCAACGGCGCCGGCAATGGCGCCGCCGAATACGTCGGTCGGATAGTGGACGCCGAGATAAAGGCGCGAGAAACCGATCAGAAGCGCGAGGAGAAAAAGAAGCAGAGTATAGCGCTTCTTCATATGTCCGACGGAGGCAGTGGCCACGGCGAAAGCAATGGCGGTATGACCGGAGGGGAAAGAGAAAGAATGAGGTATGATCCACGCGGCCGGAATCAGTTTTTCCGCATATGCGACGAGGTGGAACGGACGTGTGCGGTGAAAAATATTTTTCAATAAAAGATTGACGATCAGACCGTCGGCCGCGCAGGAAAGGCAGAGCACGGTTCCCGTTTTACGCGTTTTACGGACGGCAAAAAGTATCAGGGAAAAGAGAATGTACGCAAGGCCGATCTCGGCAAACAGCGTGACTATATTGAAAAAAACATCAAAGAACGGCGTGCGCCAGTGCTCCTGAATATACAGAAGAAAGGCGGCCTCATTTTCATTCATAATAAAGTCTCCCGAAAGCGATATTTCGTGCGGAACGCCGGAACGTTCACGCTATCAGTATAACGTATTTCCGGGGAAATTACAAGAGAAAACGCGTTTTTTTTAAAAGATACTTGCGCTTTCGGGGAAAGTGTGCTAAAATATATGAGAAAACAATAAAAATGACGAAAAGGAGGATAAATATGAAGAAATTCCTGATAGCAACCGGTCTGCTTCTTCTGACGTTTATTCCTACTTTCTTCATTATATTTAATGTCGTTCATGCAACGGGTTTGCCGAACCTCGCCACCCAGTCTTATGTGACGGTGATTTTTCCCCGTACGGAATCCGATCCCAATCATAAGACCGTGACCTATAAGCGCGAAAGCCATGAATACGGACTGATTGCCGACATACTTACCGATATGACGGCGATTCCGGCGTTTCCCGATGATGTAAACCGCTCTTCTTTTTACGGTATAACCTTTGTATCCGAGAACGGGAACGGCGTTTCCTGCCGCGTGTATGCGCCGGCTTCCTCGTTGGCTTTTTATCTGGAAACGGCGTCAGGGAAGTATTATCGCCTCCCTATGCCGCGGTGTACGCGCAACGGAAATGAGGTTTCTCCCGCATTTGTGCGGTATACAAGCGAATTTGACGATGACAGCACGCTTTCGTCGCCCGACTATACGGCGTCGTCGGTTTTACATATCGGCACGGTTTCCGAACTGTCCTCTCTGAACTTTGATAAAGCGGCTTCGCGTCTTACCGTCGCTTTATATACCGATGACAGCGAAGCGGAGCCTGTGCGGAAATCCACGCTTGCCGAGGCAGCTTCTTCCGGCGTATCCGCCACCCGCGCCGTAATCACGGGCGAATGGGAGTACGATCATGTGACGGTGCGCGTCGGTTATGTTGTAAGAATCGGCGACTGAAAAATTTTGCCGAAACTATTGCAATTCCGTACGGAATGTGTTACAATAAATCGAATGTTAACTGAATATCTTATCCAGAGTGGCGGAGGGACCGGCCCTGTGAAGCCCGGCAACCTGTTTTATATAAGGTGCCAATTCCTGATAGATGAGAGCAAAAGCCTCGGAAATCGCCGCAATCTCTGGACGGTTTTCGGGGTTTTTATATTGAAAGGATTACTATGGACAAGTTTCTTTTTACTTCCGAATCGGTGACCGAGGGCCATCCCGATAAAATGTGCGATAAGATCTCCGACGCGATTCTCGACGCGCTTCTTGCCGCCGATCCCATGTCGCGTGTGGCATGCGAAACCTTTGCTACAACGGGCGTTGTCACGGTGATGGGGGAAATCACGACAAAAGCATATGTCGATATTCCCGGCATCGTAAGAAAGACCGTGGAAGAAATCGGTTATGACCGTGCAAAGTACGGATTTGACTGCCATACCTGCGCCGTTCTGACTTCGATACACGAACAGTCGCCCGATATTGCGCTCGGCGTTGACAAATGCGCCGAGGCCAAAGAGGGCATCATGGAAGATGATCTGGATACCGGCGCCGGCGACCAGGGACTGATGTTCGGATACGCCTGCAATGAAACACCGGAACTCATGCCGCTCCCCATTTCGCTTGCACATAAACTTGCTCTGCGCCTGACGGCTGTCCGTAAAAACGGCACGCTGGATTACCTCCGCCCCGACGGCAAGAGCCAGGTGACGGTGGAATACCGCGACGGAAAACCTTTCCGCGTCGACACGGTGGTTATTTCTTCTCAGCACAGTGCCGATGTGGAAATGGACAGAATCCGCGAGGATATTACAAGGGAAGTCATTATGCCGGTAATCCCGCAGGATCTTATGGACGACAATACCAAAATCTATGTCAACCCGACCGGCCGCTTTGTGATCGGCGGACCGATGGGAGATACCGGTCTTACCGGCCGCAAGATCATTGTCGATACGTACGGCGGATATTCCCGTCACGGCGGCGGCGCTTTTTCCGGTAAAGACCCGACGAAAGTGGACCGCAGTGCTTCCTATGCGGCGCGCTATGTAGCGAAAAATATTGTTAAAGCGGGACTTGCCGACAAGTGCGAAGTACAGATCGCCTATGCTATCGGCGTTGCCCGTCCGGTCTCGGTGATGATTGATACGTTCGGAACAGGGAAAGTGCCGGAAGAGAAAATCGCCGCGGCGGTTGACCGCCTGATAGATCTCCGTCCCGCCGCCATCATCAAACGGTTTGATCTGCGCCGCCCGATCTACGCGCAGTACGCCGCTTACGGCCACATGGGACGCGAAGACCTCGCCACTCCGTGGGAAAAGACAGATATGGCCGAAGAACTCGCGCTTCTTCTCGGAATCTGATCCGCAAAGCACCGTCCTTATTTCTTTGCATATGCTGTGTAAAGAAAGGATGGTGCTTTTTATGCCATATGCGGTACAGGTTATTCTGGCAATTCTGGCGGTTCCCGGCCTTTACTTTGTGATGATCTCTCTTATAGGTTTGTTTTTTCAAAGAGAAAAGTATGCCCTTGCCATTTGCGGCGACGCGTATTCCGCGTACGATCTATTGACGGAGGTGCGTGCCGCGCAGATTCTGTGTGAAGGAAAGCCTCTGTACCGTCCGTCACCGATTGTCTTCTTTTTTTCGGAGCCGTCGGAAGAAACGGCGAATCTTCTCACCGATCACGGCATACCGTTTGTAAAATTATCTGCGTAATACGGAAAAAGGTATAGCATTTTCATCGGAAATGTGATAAAATATCAATATAATGCGGCGTTTGCCCGAATCGGGCATTTTATTAACGTCGCGGAGCGAAAAAGATAACGAGGTGCGGTATGCCGAACGGAAAAATAGAAAAAGACGGCGAGAAAATGCAGATTTCCGGCACCGTTCTTCATATTATTTATCATAATACCGACAACGATTATACGGTTATGGAACTTATGACCGACGGAGACGAACAAACGATTGCTGTCGGCAATATGCCTTTTCTGCATGAAGACGACGAGGTGATCCTGTACGGTCGTTATGTGACGCATAAAGACCACGGGGAACAGTTTGCCGTGGAAGCGTTTGAAAAACGGCTTCCGTGCGAAGTGGATTCGATCCTGCAATATCTCTCGTCTAAAAATGTGAAGGGCGTCGGCCCCGTAACCGCATTGAAGATCGTGAATCGCTACGGCGTTGACAGTTTTGACGTTATCGAGCATCACCCCGAATGGCTGACCGATATTCCGGGCATTACCCAGAAAAAAGCCGCCGAGATCAACAAATCCTTTTGCGAGCAGGTAGGGATTCGCTCCTTACTTATGTTTTGCAAGGATTATTTTTCCGGCGCCGTTATTACGCGCATCTATAAAAAATACGGCAGCACTGCCGTCGATAGAATACGTGAAAATCCGTATTGCCTGTGCAGTACGGTTTACGGCGTCGGTTTTGTGCAGTCGGATAAGATTGCAACGGAACTCGGATACGACACCGATTCGCCTTTTCGTATCGCGGCGGGACTGCGGTATGTTTTGGGGTATAACGCCATGCAGAACGGCCATACCTGTATGCCGGAGAAAAAGCTGATCGGTGCAACCGCCGAGCTTCTCGGCCTTGCGGAGACAAGGATTTCGGAAATCCTGCACAGCGACGACGCGAAAAAGAATTTTTACTTTTACCGTCCGTCCGACAGCGAAGAAAATTATGTATATACGGCGGAAATGGCGGCGAACGAGAATTTTGTTATTGACCGTCTATATAATATCGTACATACGGCGCCCGCATTCTCGGTTTCCGACGCGGAAAATCTGACCGACCGTATGGAGCGGGAACGCGGTATTCGCTACGCAAACCTGCAAAGACAGGCAATTTACGATTCGCTTCGCAGCGGCGTGATGATCCTGACAGGCGGCCCCGGAACGGGAAAAACCACGGTCATACGCGGTCTTATCCGTATATTTGATGCGTTGGGATTGCGGACGGCGTTGGCCGCTCCGACAGGGCGCGCCGCCAAGCGTATGTCCGAGGCCACGCAGGAAGAGGCCAAAACCATTCATCGACTTCTGGAAACGGAAAACACGGGTGAAGAGGAAACGCGATTCGGCAGAAACGAAGAAAATCCGATTGAGGAAAAAGTCGTTATTGTGGACGAAGCCTCCATGCTCGATCTTCCGCTTTTTGCGGCGCTTTTGCGTGCCGTACCGCGCGGCGGCCGCCTTATTCTGATCGGGGACGCCGATCAGCTTCCCGCTGTCGGCGCCGGAAATGTTCTTTGTGATCTGATAGATTCCGATGTATTTTGCACGGTGCGTCTGGACGAAATCTTCCGTCAGTCCGGGGAAAGCCTTATCGTGACGAACGCTCATGCAATCAACCGCGGCGAAATGCCCGAAATTGATGTGAAAAATAAGGACTTTTTCTTTCTTGACCGTCCGTCCGAACGCGCGGTTCCCGATACGGTGGCGTCACTGCTTTCGGAGCGTTTGCCGCGTGCCTACGGAAAAGATATATCCGAGAAAATACAGGTGATCACGCCTTCACGCAGAGGGATCGGCGGAACCGATTCGCTTAATCTTGTGTTGCAGAATGTTCTGAATCCGCAGGACGCGGGCAAAAAGGAAATCCGTTTCCGCGATAAGGTTTTCCGCGAGGGCGATCGCGTTATGCAGATACGCAATAATTATGAAATTGAATGGGAACGGAACGGAACACCGGGCTACGGCATTTACAACGGCGATATCGGCGTGATCGACAGCATTTCTTCTGCGGACGAACACCTGACGATCCGTTACGATGACCGGGTGGCCGTTTACGATTTCTCCCTGCTTGAAGAAATCGAACTCGCTTATGCGATCACGGTGCATAAAAGTCAGGGGAGTGAATACGGCGTTGTTGTCATCCCCGTTTATTCCTGCCCGCCCATGTTGCGGACGCGGAATCTGCTTTATACGGCCGTGACGCGCGCCAAGGATATGGTGATTCTGGTGGGCAGACGCGACATACTTGTGCATATGATCGAAAACAACCGCAGAGACCTGCGTTATACATTGCTCAAGACACGCCTGCGGGAAAAGTTTGATTTTGACCGATAATACAAATGCCTTGCCGTAAAGAAATACGGCAGGGCATTTTTCAATATATATTGATGGCGGAAGGCACATGCGTTGCGATGTGAAAATCGCAATATCGTAACAATAATCACAATATCGGATATTGCTTCGGGATAAAAAGAATGTTAGAATGAAGACGTGAAGTTCCGAAAAAACATTACGTGAAAGGAAAATTATTATGCAATTTAAAATCGGTGTTATGCTGGAATCTTTCCGGCTTCCTACTAATGAAGCCCTGACCAAAGCAGCCGCTTTGGGAGCACAGGGAATCCAGATGTATGCGACAACGGGAGAACACGCTCCCGAAAACATGAGCGGCGCGGCGCGCCGTGAACTTCTGTCGCGCGTAAAAGACGCGGGGCTTGTTTTTTCGGCTTTGTGCGGCGATCTCGGACACGGATTCGGCGACGCGGAACGGAATCCTGCACTGATCGAAAAATCCAAACGTATTCTTGATATGGCAAAAGAATTGGAGACCGATATCGTAACGACTCATATCGGCGTTGTACCCTCTGATTCGAAGCATCCGCGTTATGCCGTTATGCAGGACGCCTGCGGTCGTCTCGCCGAATATGCGGACAGTATAGGCGCACATTTTGCCGTGGAGACCGGTCCCGAAACCGCATCCACGCTGTGTGGGTTTCTCGATAGTTTACATTCGACGGGCGTGGCGGTCAATTACGATCCGGCCAACCTGGCTATGGTGACTGCGGACGATCCCGTAAAAGGCGTTGAAACTCTGAAAAAATACATTGTACATACACATGCCAAAGACGGAGTTCATCTGCTTCAGGGCAATCCCGAATACATATATCAGGTTGTGCATCCTGTTCCCGAATCTGTAAAGGGTATAAAATATTTCCGTGAAGTGCCGCTCGGACAGGGAGACGTTGATTTCCCGCACTATCTCGCCGCGCTTGACAAAATCGGTTATAAAGGATTTCTTACCGTAGAGCGCGAGTGCGGAGATACGCCGGAAAAAGACATCGGCGACGCTGTGAATTTCCTGCGCAAACTTTTCTGAGAAATTTATATAAAAGAGGAAAACAAAATGAAAAAACTGAAGATCGGTCTTATCGGTGCGGGCAATATCGCCAACACACACCTTGCCGCCTATGAAGCGGTTGAAAATGCGGAAATTTACGCTATCTGCGACATCAATGCAGAGAGATTGAACGAAACGGCGGATAAATTCGGTATCGCGCGCCGTTACAACAGTGTGGACGAAATGCTGCGCGCATGCCCCGAACTGGATGCGGCCGATGTCTGCGTATGGAACGTTAACCATGCTTCCTGCGCCATGGCGGCGTTGAATGCCGGACTTCATGTTCTTTGCGAAAAGCCGATGGCTTACAATGCGGCGGAAGCGGAAAAAATGGCGGCTCTTGCAAAAGAAAAAGGCAAGCTCCTTATGGTTGGTTTTGTCATGCGGTTTTCTAATGAAAGCCGTATTGCGCTTGATTTTATCAAGAGTGGCGCGCTCGGTGATATTTATTATTCCAAGGCCACCTATCTTCGCCGTCACGGCGCACCCGGCGGCTGGTTCTCCAACCGTAAAATGTCCGGTGGCGGTCCTGTAATCGACCTCGGCGTTCATGTGATTGATCATACACGGTATCTTATGGGAAATCCGCGTCCCGTATCCGTTTATGCAGTCTCTTCCGATAAATTGAAGAACCGTCCTTACCTTAAAAATGATGTGGAATGGAAGCCGAAAGACGCAAAACCGGACGATATTTTCGACGTTGAAGACTTTGCGACCGCGCTCATTCGATATGATAACGGCGCCGTAACGCTTCTCGAAACTTCGTATTCTCTGAACGGCGAATCGAAAACCGAAAAAATGCTTTACGGAACAAAGGGCGGCATCTCGCTTGCCGGTGCACCGAAAATCTATACGGTTGTCAACGATTATCTTGCCGATATTATTCCGTCCATGCAGTATTTGAAAGAGAATAAAGACATGTTTACGGCGGAAATGGCTCATTTCACCGATTGCGCACTGAACGGCACTCCTTGCATTGCCACGGCGGAAGACGGCGTAACGGTTATGAAAATTCTCGATGCAATTTATGAATCCGCACGCACGGGCCACGAAGTATTGCTGTAAAATTACAAACAAAAAACAGGCAAACAGTGAACTGAACCCGAAAAAATGAACATTGAAATACAAAAACCTCTTGCAGTAGAACTTTTTTTCTACCGCAAGAGGTTTTTGTATGTCGGGAAGAAAAGGAAAGAAGCATTATCCCGAAAGCATCAATTTGAAATCAAAGCAGAACACGGTGCCGGCGCATCTATGACGAGCCTTCATCGAAAATACGGTGCAAGTGTTTACTCAATAGCTTCATGGTACTGAAGTAAATGTTCGCCAAACAACACCCCGAAAACGCGGAAGTCCAACAACCAAACGGAAGATTCAGAGAAAATTTAAATTGCGAGGGTGATGGCATTGACGGCTTCGCTTTCCGCTTCGTTGTGTGACACAAAAATCACGATACGTCCGGCGGATTCTTCCGCAATGATGCGGCTGAGGAAGGCTTTGTTGCCGGGATCCAATGCGGCATAAGGTTCATCAAGAAGCAGAACGGGGCGCGGAGAGAGAAACGCCCGCGTGAGGGAAACACGTTGTTGCATGCCCCCGGAGAGCGCCGCCGGTAACTTTAAGAGGTCGTCGTCCGAAAAACCGAAATGACGGAGCATGGTCGCGGCTTTGGCATTATCCGAAGTGAGGGCGGCATTTTCTTCGGCGGTGAGCGTTGGGAAAAGACGATAATCCTGAAAAGAAACGGAACATGCGTCGCCGCCGCCCATGATTCTGCCGGCGTCGGGGCGGAGAAGTCCCGCAATCAGACGAAGCAGGGTGGTTTTTCCGCGGCCGCTGTCCCCGGTCAGGGCGTATGGACGTCCCGGCGTAAATACATAGGAGAATTTGTCAATAATTTTTTCGTTTCCGTACGCAAAGGAAAGCGCGTCAACGATCAGTTTATGCATGAATGTTTTTTTCTCCTTTCAGCCAGCGTCGCATAGAGAATCTGACAAGAGTTTCAAGAAAGAGACTGAGGAGTATGACGGCAATTGTCCAGGCGTACAGTTCTTCCGCTTCCAGATACGATTTGGCAAGATAGATTTCTTTTCCGAGCGAAAAGGACGTTTGCGCCAATACTTCGGCCGCGATGCCGGCTTTCCATGAGAGCCCCAACGCATTGACGGTTGCCGGTGCAAAATACGGCATGACGCCGGGATAAACATAAATACGAAAACGTTTCAGAGGCGAAAAACGGTAAAGACGGCATACTTCGGACAATTCGGGCGACAGGGCGCGCAGGCCGGCAAGAATGTTTCCGTAGATCAGGGGCAGAACCATCAGTAAGCCTATTGCTGTCGGGAGATTTTTTCTTCCGATCACGAGCCACAGGAGCATGATGAACGAGGCGACCGGCGTGGAACGCACAATGGTCATTACAGGGGACAATACGGTTTCAAACAGCGGAAAATAGTAAGAGAAAACGGCAAGCACGATTCCGAGAATCATGCCGACGGAAAATCCGCCGAGAACACGTAGCAGGGAAAAAAGTGCGATCTTATAGGAAGTGCCGACCGAAAACAACTTTACAAAGGTTCGGAAGACATTGCCGGGGCGGGGGAGAAAAAGCGGTTGGTCGATCAGCCGCGCCGCCGCTTCCCAGACTATAAGCCAGAAAAGAAGGACGGCGATCGCTTTCAGGATTTCTTTCGGAATACGGCTCCCGGGGCGCGCTTTTTCGTTTGCCTTTTTCATGTTACGGTATATAGTAGAAGGCGTCATCGGGGAGTTTTCCGCCGACTGCCTGCGGATTCATGCCATGGATTGCTTTTACATATGCGGACATATCCGCTTTCATATCGGAACCGTCGATATAGGCAATATTGCAACGCGGAATGGCCGCTTTGGCTATCGGTACTTTCGGCAGGATACCGAGGTCGACAACGAGAGCGGCGGCATCCTCAAGGTTCTCGGTCTTTGCCATATATTCGATCGACGATTTGTAGGCGGCAAGAAATGTGTTTACGGTGCTTTTATGCTGTTCGAGGAAAGCGGAAGAAACGACAAGACAGCCTTGTACCAACTTGGTTTCCGATACGCTGTTCCATTCTTCCGTCAGATTGAGGGCAATCGTAACGGAAACGTTATTCTGTTTGCCCTGCATTTGCGCAACGGTCAGTTTCGGTTCGGGAAGAAGCGCAATATCAATGGATTCGTTCCCGGCGGCGGGCGTGGCGGAAGCAAAGGCGGCGGGGAGGCTGTCCAGCGTTTCGGAATAATCGAGTTTTACACCGGGAACGGTGTCGTCGTCTCCGGTAACGACATGGATTTCTTTTTTGTTCAGAATATATTGAAGAATGTAACCGGGAGCCTGTTCCGGAATATAAACGGTCTTGCCGATAAGATCTTCGAGACTGTTTACGGTGACGCCGTTCTTCGTGGCGATATACAATACGCCGAGCGTGTTCAGCGCCGCAACTTTGTAGCGCCCGTTCGTCTTGTTATATATCTGTGCGGCGGCATTGGTGGGGAGCGTGGCAATGTCGATATCCGCATCTTCTTTCAGCAGTTCCGGCAGAAGAGCCTGCGCATTGTCGAACTTTTCAAACGTATAATTTTCATTGGCATTGTCTTTGATCATCTTGGCCATGCCGACGCCGGTTGTTCCCGGTAAATAGGCGATTTTCACCTTGGTATTGTCTTTTGCTCCGCAGGAGGAAAAGACAACTGTGATGGAGAGGAGAAGTACAAAAACGAGGGAAAGCGCGGTGATTTTTTTCATGATTCCGATATCCTTTCAATTTCTTTTATATTTAAAAGCCTTACGGCATTTTTTTCCCGTGTCAGAAGACCTTTTTCGGCAAAGGCGTCAAGCGTGCGGTAGAGAGAGGCCCGTCCGACGGAAAGTTCGTCCGCGAGGGCAGTATAGTTTTTGATGATGACATAACCGTTCACGGATTTCTGCAAGAGGCGGCAAGCCACTTTTGCTTCGGCCGATGGAGCGGAAAAATGCCGGATCTTGCGATTCAGAAAACGGATCTTATCCGAAAGGAATCTGATGTAGTTGATGGCGAGTTCCGGCGCTTTTTTAAAAAGTTTCTCGATTTCTTCCTGCGGGATCAGCAGAATTTCCGTGTCTTTTACGGCGATAATTCCGGTGGGATAATCCTTGTCCTCCGAAAACAGTGCCGCCGCACCGAAGGAATCGTTTTTTGACAGACGGTTAAGACGTACGGATTTTCCGTCCGTTGTACGACAGACATCCACTTCGCCGGATAAAATGAAACCGAGCGCTTTTTCATAATGCGATTGCGTGTAGACCGTACTGCCGGCCCTGAAAAAGCCGATGTGAGATATGATGCCGCTCATGAGTTCCGCGGCTCTTTTTGCCGAACAACCCTGAAAAAGAAAAAACTGTTCGTAGGCTATTTTTTGATCCATCTTCTTCACCAAAACTGTATCATTTGAGACAATTATACACATTTTAGAACCCTTTGTCAAGTATTTGTCAAAGAAATTCGCTTTGTTACCGTAAAGATTTTTTCAGAACTCCGTATAGCGGGGTCTGTCGTTGCTGTCGGGCAGGGGAGGAAGACGATCTTACGCGTAAAATATACGCAAATATATGCGAATATATATTTAAATTATTAAAATAAATTATTGCTTTTTCAGAAAATATATGCTATAATTTATAAGAACCGGTTCGCCTTTTACTTTTTGCGGTTTCCGCTACGATTTTTTTTGCGATATATTTGCGATATAACGGAATCATAGCGACCGTGTAACAGGCGATGGACATAATTTTTGATTTACGGCATCATTACCGATGCAGGAGATAGATATGAGCGCAATTCTGGAGTCGATTACCAACTGGTTTTCTTTTGTTTTCATTCAATTGCAAATGATCACGGTCAGCGATGCGATAGACATATTGCTTCTGACCGCCATTTTGTATATTTTCGGCCGCTTCTTTCTGGAAAGACGGGCAAGCAAACTGTTTATCGGTATTGTGATTGTCATTCTGATCGGCGGTATCGGTATATTGACGCATCTCTATGCGTTGTCATATCTGTTCCGCGCTGTAAAGCAGGTCGGCGTTCTGGCGTTGATTGTGCTTTTTCAGCCGGAAATACGTGCGGCTCTCGAAAAGATCGGCGACAGCGTGATGCACAGCGCCGGCCGCTTCGGACGTTCCAAAGACACAACGCGGCTTGACGCGGAGATCACCGCCCTATGTGACGCGGTGAGCGATATGTCCCGCTCGCGCACAGGCGCGCTGATTGTGATTGAACGATCGACGAAACTCGGCGATCTTATGGAAACGGGCGTTATTGTAGACGCTGTGATGTCCGCAAAACTCCTGAAAAACATATTTTTCAATAAAGCGCCGCTTCATGACGGTGCCGTGATTATCCGGCATATGCGGATTGCGGCGGCTGGTTGCGTGCTTCCGAATTCTTCGCAGGGGCCTGAGGTCGTCGGTAATGTGGGCACGCGCCATCGCGCCGCGCTCGGCGTCAGTGAGATCAGCGACGCCGTGACGATTGTCGTATCCGAGGAAACGGGGACGATCTCCATCGCGCTGAATGCCCATCTGCACCGCGATTACGGCGCACGCACGCTCCGTCACGATCTGCTTCAGCTTCTCGGCGGAAGAAGCGATGTTGAAAACGATCTGCCGGCATCCGAAAAATAAGGAGGGAAGAAAATGAATAAAGAAAATACGCACTTCGTTTCCGTTGCACGGATTCTCGGACTTCTTCTTTGCCTTCTTTTGTCGATTACGGTATGGCTTGTTTCGCTTGACCGGGATATGCCGGTTGAAAAACGCGTGTATAACGATATTTCTCTTACCGTATCCGACGGCGTTACCGTCGATAAGAATACGGTCAGCGCCACCTTTTCCGGTACCAAAACCGACCTTTACGGATATAAAAAGAACGGCATTGTTGCCTTTGCCGATACAGCCGGACTTTCCGCCGGCGAACACACGGTAACCCTGTCATTCTATTCCGGCGATGAACAGATTACGCCGGATTCTCCCGTCACCGTACATGTTGTCGTGAAAGAATAACATGATGAGTGAGCGTACATATATCGTCGGGGACATCAGCCTGCCTCCCTCGTGCGGGGAGGCACTTGCTTTTTCTTCGGCCGGAAAAAAACTGAACCGTGCGGGGATACCGACGGGACAAGCCCGCTTTTTTATTTATCGCCGCTCGGTAGACGCACGTAAGAAAAACGACGTTCGGTTTGTGTATTCGGTGGGTGTGACGGGAGACTTGCCGCCGCTTTCCGAAGAAGATCTGAAAAAACACGGAATAACGGAGCAGAAATGCGGTATTCCCGAAGTATCACCCGGAAATGTGCCGCTTCCGCATCGTCCCGTTATCGTCGGGGCAGGACCCGCCGGCCTTTTCGCCGCTTTACTGTTGGCGGAAAACGGGTATTCTCCGTTGGTTCTGGAACGCGGAGGAACGGTTGCGGAACGCGCCGCAGCCACCGAACTTTTTACAAAACGGCGTATTTTGTCCACCGAAAATAATATTCAGTTCGGTGCCGGAGGTGCCGGCACGTTTTCGGACGGCAAGCTCGTGACGCGCGTAAACGACCCGCTTTGCGGGTATGTGCTGCGCACTTTCTGCCGTTTCGGCGCTCCGCCGGAAATTCTGACTTTGG
Source organism: uncultured Eubacteriales bacterium (assembly GCA_905210485.1). GTDB lineage: Bacteria > Bacillota > Clostridia > Oscillospirales > CAG-272 > UBA1740. The sequence continues at coordinate 16,229 of CAJLXA010000020.1, forward strand.
CAAAGCCGCATATCGGAACCGACTATCTGCAGAACGTTATCACGCGTATGATCGCGGAGATCACACGTCTCGGCGGTGAGATTCGTTTCCATTCCCGTGTTTCGGGGATAAAAAGGTCGGCCGACGGCAAGACCGTGACCGCTCTTATTACGCCGGACGGCGAAATTCCGTGCGGCGCGGTGATACTGGCCATCGGCAACAGTGCGCGCGATACTTATGAAACCGTCATTGCGGACGGGTATGCCGTAGAGGCGAAACCCTTTTCCGTCGGCGTGCGGATTGAACATCTTCAGTCGGACATTGACCGCGCGATGTTCGGTAAATATGCCGAGGGACACGGCTTGCCGCATGCCGAATACAATCTTTCCTGTCACACGGATACGCGCGGCGTTTATACGTTCTGTATGTGTCCGGGAGGGGAAGTGGTTGCCGCCGCCAGTGAAGAAGACACCGTTGTGGTAAACGGTATGAGCCGTCATGCGCGCGACGGACGGAACGCCAACAGCGCGGTTGCCGTTTCGGTATTTACCGAAGACTACGGAAATGATCCTTTGCGCGCCATTGCCATGCAACGGGAGATCGAACGCCGCGCATTTCTTGCCGGCGGCGGAGACTACAGCGTTCCCGTCTGTACGGTCGGCGATTTTCTTTCGGACAGAAGCGGAACGCACCCGTCGAGGATTCTCCCGACGTACATGGGGGGCGGCGCCTATCGTCCTGCTTCTCCCGCGTGTTATCTGCCGCGGTTTGCAGTTGACGGACTGCGCAGTGCCTTACCGTTGTTTGACCGCAGAATCCATGGCTTTGCGGTTGCCGACGCCGTTCTTTCCGGCGCGGAGACGCGCACCTCGGCGCCGCTCCGTATTCTGCGCGGCGAAATGCGTACGGCGATTGGCGTTTATAACCTTTATCCGTGCGGAGAAGGCGCCGGATATGCCGGCGGCATTACCAGCGCCGCCCTTGACGGTATCCACACCGCCGAAGCGCTGATACGCCGATACCGGCCGCTTGGCGAATAAAAAGCCTTTCCCGGAGCCGATACCGTATTTTTGAATCTGCGGACGCTTGCCGTATCGCGGCGCCGCCGGGATTTATTATGTAACTTTTCCGTTATGCCAAAGGGCGGGTTACCGATCTTTTTCATAACGATAACAACGGTTTTATTACCGTTACGATATTATAGGAAGGGCGGGATCTATCCCGCGTCGCTTACCCGTCTATGCAAACAAATGAGAAAAACATAAAAAAGAAATGGATCGTCAGGATCCCGTGTACGGATTCCGTACATGAGGAAGAAACGGCTATAGAGAAGACGCTCGGCGTTCACCCCGTTGTGGCGCGTCTGCTTGTCGGGCGCGGCTGTCATACGCCGGAAGAGGCGCGCGCGTTTGTCAATCTTGAAAAAGAAATGCTGTGCGATCCTTTTCTTTTGAAGGACATTGAGCCGGCGGTGGAGCGTATCCGTACCGCCATAGACCGGCACGAGAAGATCACCGTATACGGCGACTACGACGTGGACGGTGTGACGGCCGTTTGCACGCTTTATCTGTGGCTCCGCGATAAAGGAGCCGATGTCGGGTATTATATTCCGAACCGTTCCGGCGAGGGGTACGGCGTTTCCTGCTCCGCTGTCGATAAACTGGCCGACGAGGGAACCACCCTGATCATTACGGTCGATACGGGCATCACCGCCGTGGAGGAAGTTCTTCACGCCAAAACGCGCGGCGTCGATTTTGTTATTACCGATCACCACGAATGTCGTTCCGACCTGCCGGAGGCCGTTGCCACCGTGAATCCGCATCGTCCCGACTGCGCATATCCTTTCAAGGATCTTGCCGGCGTCGGCGTCGTTTTCAAACTGATTGCGGCGCTTGAAGAAAAGATCAGCGGCGATACACGGCTTCAGTGCATCGGACGTCTTTGCGAGGAATATGCCGACCTTGTGGCGATCGGTACGATCGCCGACGTCATGCCGATCATCGGGGAAAACAAACTGATTGTGCGTTACGGCCTTGAGATGATCGGAAAAACCAAGAGAAAAGGTCTCCGCGCTCTGATGGACGCGGCCGCGGCTCCCAAGGGCGACGCGCGCAAAGCCAAGGCCGCCGCCAAAATTACGTCCAGTTATATCGGATATACCATTGCGCCCCGTATCAATGCGGCAGGACGTATCCGTTCCGCTTCCCGTGCCGTGGAATTGTTTCTCGCCGAGACCGACGCCGACGCGGCGTCTATCGCCGCGGAACTCTGCGAAGCCAACCGGGAGCGACAGGATGAAGAAAACCGCATCATGCAGGACGCGTATAAAAAGATTGATGAGGGTTACGATTTTGAGAAAAATCCGGTCATCGTATTGGATGCCGATGACTGGCACCACGGTGTTATCGGCATCGTTGCTTCCCGTATCACGGAAAAGTACGGACTTCCGTCCATTCTCATTTCGTTTGAGGGATGCAATCCCGACGCCCATACCGACAGCGATATGGGGAAAGGATCCGGCCGCAGTATCAAAGGCATGAACCTTGTTGACGCGCTTGTCGCGTGCTCGGAGCACCTTGCCAAGTTCGGCGGCCATGAACTGGCCGCGGGTCTCAGCGTAACGCGCGGCGAATTGCCCGCTTTCCGCGAAGCGCTTTTTGCTTATGCGCGCGGCGTGCTCACGGGAGATGCGCTGGAACCGACTCTGGAGGCGGACTGCGTGCTTTCAACCGCGGATATTTCACTCGATCTGGCGGAAGAACTGCGTATTCTCGAACCGTACGGCGTTGCCAATCCCGTTCCCGTATTTATTCTCCGCGGCGTCGGCGTTCTGGAAGTTACGCCGGTCAGCGGCGGCAAGCATACGCGTTTCCTGCTCGGAAACGACGGGGTACAGTTTCCCGCCATCTTCTTCGGAAAATCTCCGTCCGACCTCAATATTTTTGTCGGCGATACCGCGGATATCCTTTTCAATCTGGATATCAACGAATGGAACGGCCGCCGTACGGTTCAGCTGATTGCGCGGGATATGTACCTTTCCGACGATGCGCGCACCGAAGAAAATGCGGAACGCGAGATCTTTGCCCGCATATGGGCAGGGGAGAACTTTGAGGCCTCGGGCAATTATCTGCCCACCCGTGACGATTTTGCGGCCGTATATACATTGGTATGCCGTTCGCTCCGTAACGGTTGCGATTCGCTTTCTCATCGGGCAATCCTGTCGCGGCTTGCGGCGGAAAAAAATACGTCAATCGGCTATGTCAAACTGAAAATCATTATTCGTGTTTTGCAGGAAATGAATCTTCTCGGCATTGAGGAATACAGCGATGAGCATTACACGTTCAAAATGCGTTTTTCACCGAAGAAAGTCGATCTGGAAAAATCGAATATTCTGAAAAAACTGCGTTCACAGCAAAAAAACTGAAAGGGGGGAAAAATCGTGTACGAAGAGATCGGGAAACTCTTGTCAATGGTGGAAGGCAAGAATTATGACGTGGAAAAAATATGCCGTGCATATGAATATGCGAAGCAGTTGCACGAAGGACAGTTCCGCTTAAGCGGGGAACCGTATATTTCTCACCCTATCGCGGTGGCGGAGATCGTGGCGGGATTGGAACTCGATACCGACGCCATCTGTGCCGCGCTCCTTCATGATACCGTAGAGGACTGCGCCGATAAGACCAGCCTTGATGAGATCAGAAAGCGGTTCGGCGACGACGTTTGCGCGCTTGTCGACGGTCTGACCAAGATCAAGCCGATGAACATTGAGGATAAAGAGGCAACGCATATTGAGAATCTGCGTAAAATGCTTCTGGCCATGGCCAAGGATATCCGCGTAATTTTCATTAAACTCTGCGACCGTTTGCACAATATGCGGACGCTTTCCGCCAAGGTGGAGGAACGCCAGCGCGCCATTGCGCTGGAGACGATGCACATTTATGCGCCTATCGCCGACCGCCTCGGTATGCAATGCATCAAGCAGGAACTTGAAAATCTGAGCCTTTTCTATCTTGACCCCATCGGTTACCGCGAAGTGGAGGATGCGGTGGAACAGCGGTACGGTCAGAGCCGTGACTGCATGGCGGACGCCACCCGTACGATTGAAGAACGTCTTACCGCCGAAAATATACCGTACGAGATCAGCGGCCGCGTGAAATCCATCAGCAGTCTTTACCGCAAAATGTTTCAGCAGAATAAGCCGTTTGAGGAAATTTACGACTTTTATGCCATTCGCGTAATCGTCAATACCGAAGCGGAATGTTATATGGTGCTGGGTCTTGTCCACGAGATGTATAAATCGGTTCCCGGGCGGTTTAAAGACTACATTTCCACGCCGAAAGCCAATATGTACCGTTCTTTGCATACGACGGTCATCGGCCGCGGCGGCGTTCCGTTTGAAGTGCAGATACGTACCTTTGAAATGCACCGTGTGGCGGAATACGGTATCGCGGCGCACTGGAAATATAAGAGCGGGCAGAAATCAAGCGAAAATATCGACAAGGAACTGGCGTGGATTTCCAAACTTCTGGAATCCAACTCGGTATCGCATGACGTTGATGAAGTAATCGGGTCTTTCAAGGTTGACCTCTTCCATGACGAAACCTTTGTTTTTACGCCGAAGGGTGACCTGATTTCGATTCCGTTCGGTTCCAATGCAGTGGATTTTGCTTATGCGATCCATACCGCCGTGGGAAACCGCATGATCGGCGCCAAGGTGAACGGCGTTATTGTGCCGATCGACCGTACGCTTGAAAACGGAGATGTTGTGGAGATCCTGACGGGAAGTCCCGATAAGGGACCGAGCCGCGACTGGCTGAAGATCGTAAAGACCAGCGAGGCAAGGGACAAGATCCGCCAGTGGTTCAAGAAAGAAAAACGCGGGGATAATATCGTCCTCGGACGCGCGGAGATTGATAAAGAACTCCGTCGGTATCGCCGCGCATATACCGACGCCGACCGTGAAACGGTCGTGCTGAATACGGCGCGCCGCATCGGATTCCAGGAAGCGGACGACCTGTATAACGCCATCGGCTACGGCGGACTGACGGTAACCAAAATTGCGTCGCGCCTGAAAGACGAATTCGATAAGATTGTAAAAGCCCCCGAACCGGTCGAGCCGGAACCGCTGAAGGTAACGCCGCCTGCGGAAAAATCCGCGGCTGAAAAACAGTACGGGAGTCATCATCGACGGCGCTACCGGGTGCAGCGTGAAATTTGCGCGTTGCTGTAATCCTTTGCCCGGCGATGAGATCATCGGGTTTATCACCAAGGGATTCGGCGTATCGGTGCATAAAGCGGATTGCCCGAATATCAGAACCGGCCGCGAAAATCCCGAAAATGCCGGGCGCTTCGTTTCGGCCGAATGGGAAAGCACAGCGGGAAAAGAGAACAGTTCGTACGGCAGTTATGAAGCGATGCTCCAGATCTTCACAAACGACAATATCGGCGTTCTGGCGGATATTTCCCGCGCTCTTGCCGATATGCGCGTTCTGATTCTGCAGATCAATTCTCAGCGGAGCGGCGAAAACGCGCAGATCAATCTGACGGTCAGCTGCAAGAATACGGACCACTATCAGGCGATTGTGGCAAGGATACGCTCATTGCCGAATGTTCTTTCCGTTACGCGCGGATTCTGTTAAGGAGACTTCAAATGACGACTGTAATACAGCGCGTGACGCGCGCCGCCGTAACGGCCGACGGAAAACCTGCCGGAAAAATAGGAAAAGGTCTCTTTATCCTGATCGGCGTGCGTGATGGCGATACCGAAGAAGACGCCCGCGTTCTGGCGGAAAAGATTGCAAAACTGCGCATTTTTTCCGACGAGGCCGGAAAAATGAATCTTTCGCTGACCGATATCGGCGGCGGAGCGCTTGTCGTTTCCAATTTTACGCTGAACGCCAATTATGCGCACGGAAACCGCCCGGACTTCCTGCTTTCCGCAAAACCCTCCGAGGCCGAACGGCTGTACAGATCATTTCTGTCGTATCTTTCTTGCAGGATTGATACCGTTGAAAGCGGCGTTTTCGGCGCGGACATGCAGATTGATGCCGAGGCTGACGGTCCGGTGACCATCGTTATGGAATCGGATATTTTATTAAAGAAAGGAAAAAAAGTATGATATTGCATATTGAAGGCGACATCAACGCATATTATGTCCAGACGCTTTGCATGCTTTTTTTTCCGGGCGCCAAATTCGGTGCCGAAGAACGCCCGACGCCGGATACGCCGACCGTGACCGTCAAAGCCTGTTATGGCGAAGACGGAGAGGCGCGCGCCGAAGCAGAGATCTCGCTTGACGACCGTACATGTCATGCGGAGGGAACTGCCGCTCCGTGTGAAGACGTGGATAAGGGACGACTCATGAAAGTGGCGGTCGGACGCGCTGTTTTCGGCGCGGGAACGGCCTTTTTCGGCGGCTATACGCCGCCGTGGGGAATACTCACCGGCGTGCGTCCGTCCAAGGTAGCAAGCGAACTTTTGAAAAACGGAAACGGCGTGCAGAAAGCGCGACGCGTTCTCCGGGATCAGTATTTCGTGAATCCGAAGAAAGCCGCTCTTGCCGTCTCGGTGGCTTCCATGGAACAAAAACTCACGAAAAAACTTTCGCCCGATCTTTGTTCGGTCTATATATCCATTCCGTTTTGCCCGTCACGCTGCGCGTATTGTTCGTTTGTATCCTATACGTCGGGCAGGCTTCTGTCGCTGATTGACGATTATCTTCTGAAACTGTATGCGGATATCCGCAATATTTTTTCCGTTATCCGCGAATTGGGATTACGGACGGCAACCATTTATATCGGCGGCGGTACGCCTACCGTGCTGACTTCCGACCAACTCCGTAAACTGCTTTCCGTAATAGCGGAAAACTGCGATATTCCGTCGCTCGCGGAATTTACGGTGGAGGCGGGGCGACCCGACACCATAACAAAAGAAAAACTGAATATTCTCTATCGTGCCGGTGTTACGCGCATCAGCGTGAATCCGCAATCGCTGGACGACGAGGTTCTGCGCGCGATCGGCCGTCGCCATACGGCGGACGATTTCTTCCGCGCTTACGATCTCGCGCGTGCAAGCGGCATAAAGACGTTGAATGTGGATCTGATCGCCGGTTTGCCCGAAGATAACTTCGGAAAGTTTTCGCAGACGGTTGACCGCGTGATCAATCTTGGTCCCGAAAATATCACTGTGCATACTTTCTGCGTGAAAAAAGCGGCGGATATTCTGAAAAACAATTCCAACGTTTATTCTCTGACCGGCGGCGACACCAATAAGTGCGTAGAATATTCGCAGATGAAAACCAAATTTGCCGGATATAAACCGTACTATATGTATCGTCAGAAAAACACGGTCGGAAACCTCGAAAACGTCGGATACGCCCTTGAGGGTACGGAGTGCATGTACAATATCTTTATGATGGAAGAATTGCAAACCGTTTTCTCCGTGGGAGCCGGAGCCGTTACGAAACTGGTCAGCGGCCGATGCGGCGTAAGCGGGGAAGAAGAACGCATTCAGCGCATATTCACGCCGAAATATCCATATGAATATTTAAGAGATGCCGACGCGATAAGGCTCGGCAATCCCGCGGAAGGCAAAGTTCCGATCCGGGATAAAATCATGGAATTTTACAAAAGGAGTTGAAACATATGAAGGAAGGAAGAGCCTGTTTTCCGGACGATCTTGAGGCGGCGGCGTTTGTTGCCACCTGCGAGGCCTCTTATAATGACGCGGTACGTAATGCGGCGCGACGGATTCTGTCGTCGGATGCCTACCGTATGGTAACCTTGTCCGGCCCCACATGTTCGGGAAAAACAACGACGGCGTCCCGCCTTCTGGCAGCTGTCACGGCGGCGGATAAAGACCTTCACATCATTTCAATCGACGACTTTTACTATCATCGTGCCGATATTATACGTCGCGCAAAAGAGGAAGGTCGCGCGCCGGATTACGAAACGGCGGAGGCCATTGATCTTTCGCTTTTTGAAAAAACGGTAGCGGCCATACGCCGCGGGGGCGAAGTTCGTGTTCCGACCTACGATTTCGTTATCGGGGAACGGACGGAGGATCGCATTTTCCGCGCCGATGAAGACGATATTTTTCTTTTTGAGGGAATTCAGGCCATTTATCCTGAAGTTACGGAAATTCTCGGCCATGCCGACTGTCTTTCCATGTTTATTGAAGCGAAGGACGCCATCAAGATCAACGATAAACTGTTTTTACCGCCGGAAATACGCTTTTTCCGCCGCATTGTGCGCGACTATAAGTTCCGCGGATCGGAGCCGGTATTCATTTTCCGTAACTGGGAAGGGGTTCGTAAAAACGAACTGAAAAACATTTATCCCCATGCGTCGGAAGTGGATATCCATCTGGATTCCACCATGGCATACGGCATAAACATGCTGAAAAGCAGTCTTATCCCGCTTCTTACCGATGTGAAAGATCATCCGGAATTCGGCAGTGAAGCGCGGCGTATGCTGGATTCCCTGGAAGGCATAGAAGAAATCTCCCACTCGCTTTTGCCCGCAAATTCGGTATATCACGAGTTTGTCGGATAACAATGAGGGAATGAATAAAACGAAAGATAATTATATATAATTATGAAGATACTTTTTCAGGATGTCGCACTGATCGACAAGGACATCGACAGCCGTTTTTATGTGGCTACCGACGGCGCTTATATTACCTATGTCGGTGACAGAAAACCTGCGGATAACGATTTTGACCGCGTGATAGACGGCCGTGGCCGCCTTCTCACACCGGCGTTTTACAATGCGCATACGCATGCGGCCATGACGCTGTTTCGCGGATATGGCGAAGATCTGCCGCTTGATAAATGGCTGAATGAGCGTATTTTCCCGGCGGAAGACCGTCTCAATGAAGAACGTGTTTATTACGGTGTTCTTCTTGCCATTGCGGAAATGATTCGCAACGGTATTGTCTCTTTCAGCGATATGTATTTCTTTTGCGACGCGGCCGTGCGTGCGGTTGCCGAATCGGGCATAAAGGCCAATATCAGTCGTTCGGTAGTCAGTTTTGACAAGGCGGCGGACTTTACGGCGGATACGCGTATGAAAGAGGGAATTGATCTTTTTCAGCGTTATCACAACGCCTGTGACGGTCGTATCCGTATCGACATGTCGTTGCATGCGGAATATACCAATGTGGCGGAGGGCGTTCGCTATCTTGCGGACGTTGCGCATGATCTTGGCGCGCGTGTGCAGATTCATCTTTCGGAAACCGAAAAAGAACACAAGGAATGTATTGCCCGTCATGGCATGACCCCGACCGAATTCTTCTTTGAAAACGGTCTCTTCCGTTCGCCTGTGACGGCCGCACATTGCGTATATCTTACGGATTCGGATAGAAAAATCATGGCAGAAAACGGTGCTACCGCCGTGCATAACCCTGTCAGCAATCTGAAACTCGGCAGCGGCATAATGCCGCTCCGCCATACGCTTGACGCCGGTATCAACGTGGCGCTCGGCACGGACGGCGCGGCTTCCAACAACCGTCTTGATCTTTTGCGGGAAATGCAACTGGCGGCGCTTCTCGAAAAGGGGTGCTCCCGCAGGCCGGACAACATTACGGCAAAAGATGTGTTCGGATTGGCTACCGTAAACGGTGCCAGAGCGCAGGGGAGAGACGACTGTGGCGAGATCGCCGTCGGTCGTCGGGCAGATATTCTGCTCTGGGATACGGCCGCCCTTCACAATCTTCCCGTTTACGATTATTATACGATGCTTTCGGGTTCCGCCGAGGCTTCGGACGTGACACTTACCATGGCGGACGGACATATTTTATATGAAGACGGCGTGTATACGACTTTGGACGTTGAAAAACTGCGTGCGGAGTTTCTTTCTGTACAGCGCCACTACTTCGACTGAATCCGATTAAAGAAACGCGCGGACGCAGAATTCTTTTCCGAAAGGGTTCGTTATGGAGAACAAAGATGCGTCTCTGCATAAAACAAAACGGCTTTTCTTTTCGGGCGTACTTGCCTTGTCGGTCGCCAATATTCTTGTAAAGGTTATCGGTCTTCTCTTCAAGATACCGATTGCCAATATTCTTTCCTCCGAAGAATTGGGATCCGGGGTAGGCCTCGGATATTTCAGTTCTTCCTATACGGTATATACATGGCTTTTTGTTGTGGCTACCGCGGGACTTCCGAACGGTATTTCCATCGTTATTTCCGAGGATCGCGCCGCGGGCAGGCGCAAAGCGGTTGACAAAACGTTTCGTTCGGTTCTTCTCATTTTTACGATCGTCGGCCTGTTTCTTTTTTCCGTGATGCTGTTCGGCGCGGGAGGAATTGCCGCCCTGATCCGCAATCCGGAGGCGCGCTTCTCCATGATGGCGATAGCGCCGACGCTTTTGTTCATTTGCATTATGAGCGTTCTGCGCGGGTATTTTTACGGCTTTCAGAGTATGATTCCCGCCGCGGTATCTGAAGTGATCGAGTCGCTCGGCAAACTGATTTTCGGAATTGCCGGGGCATATTATGCGGTGAGCCGCGGATATACCGCGCCCGTGGTGGCGGCATATGCCACTTTCGGTATCACGGCCGGCGTTTTTTTCGGTACGCTCTATCTTTGGTTTGCACGGCGGCATTATATACGGAAAGGCAAACTGCTGTATCTCACCGACGCTTACGACGACAGTGTGGAAAACGGGTATCTGTCACGGGTTTTTATGCTGTCTGTACCGATCACGCTCGCGTCCTCCGTCATGAGTCTTACGGGACTGATTGATGTCGGAACGATGATGGCGCGATTGCAGGGAATCGGATATTCGGAGGCAGAAGCCTCCGCGCTTTACGGCACCTATTCCATGCTTGCGGTTCCGATGTATAATCTTCCCGTCATTCTGCTTGCGCCGATTTCTTCGGCCGTGATCCCGCTCTTGTCTTCCATGATTGCGCGCGGAGACCATGACGGCACCAAACGCATCACCGAAAGCGCCGTGCGGCTTGTGTCACTTTTTATAATCCCTTGTTCGCTCGGACTTGCGGCCTTTTCTTATCCGATATTGTCGCTGTTTTATGCGGAGAATTCCGCCCGCACGGCGGCGCCGCTTTTGTCCGTTCTTGCGGCGGCCACGTTTTTCCTCGGACTTCTGACTCTGATGAACTCAGTATTACAGGCGCATCATCTGGCCGGCAAGACCGTGATCTCCATGTCGCTCGGCGCGGCGGTGAAATTGCTGTCCGGCATATTCCTTGTCGGCAATCCGAAGATCGGCATTTACGGCGTTCCTGTGGGAACGGTGCTTTGCTATCTTACGATCATTACGGCCGACGCGTATTTCTTTCACCGCCATCTCGGCATTGCGCCGCGCTTTTCTCATGCGTTTATACGTCCGTTCTGCGCGTCGGCCATGGCGGTTCTGCCTGTAAAACTGTTGTTATATCCTTTCCTTGATCTGCATATTCCGGGGAAGGCGGCGACGCTTTTGTCCATTGGGGCGGTTGCGCTTCTGTACGGCGTGTTTTTACTTTTGTTCCGCGCCGTTCTGAAATCGGACCTCCTGCTTTTGCCGGGCGGAAACAAAATTTATGCGGTACTGAAAAAAAGAAATTTGATTACGGAGAAATAATGATGACGGAAGAAGCAAAAAAACTCGCCGAAAAGTCGCGGTACGATTTTTCGGATCTCGTTGAACTGATGCGTATTCTGCGCGCACCGGGGGGCTGCCCCTGGGATCGCGCGCAGACGCACGAAAGTATCCGCCGGAATCTGATCGAGGAAACCTATGAAGTTGTGGAAGCGATTGATAACGGCGACAGAAAACTCATGCGTGAGGAACTCGGCGATCTGTTGATGCAGGTGGTGTTTCATGCCGAGATGGCAAAAGAAGACGGCGAATTCGACATCGGCGACGTGATACATGACGTAACGGCAAAGTTGGTGTATCGCCATCCGCATATTTTCAAGGATGTTACTGCCGATACAACGGACGAGGTACTGGCCAATTGGGAACAGCTGAAGAATAAAGAAAAAAAGCGGAAAACGCCGAAAGACAGAATGGACGCGGTGCCGCCGTCTTTGCCGGCGCTTATGCGTGCGGACAAGGTGTCGTCCGTCGCAGGGAAGTACGGTTTTGACTTTCCCGATGCCGCCGACGCGATGCAAAAAATTGATGAAGAACTGGCCGAAGTCAAGGCCGCCGGAACAGCGGACGAGCTTTTCGAGGAAGTGGGGGATCTTCTTTTCAGCACGGCAAATTTCGCACGCAAATGCGGATTTTCTGCAGAAGAGGCTCTTGGTCGTGCCGTCGACAAATTCCGCAAACGTTTTCTCGGAATGAACGAACTTCTTGAAAAAGATGGAAAGAAATTGGAGGAAGTGACACTTCCCGAAATGGATTCTTACTGGAATATGGCTAAAATGGACAAAAAACGATAAAATATTACATAATATTTCGTAAAAACTATTGATTTTTTGAAAAAGCATGGTATACTATAATTGCAAATATTTCATACGAAAGGTATAGAAACATGAACAAAGCTCAACTCATCGATGTCATCGCTCTGAAAACTGAGAGCAAGAAAAAGGACGCCGAAGCACTTGTGGACGCTGTGGTAGACGCCATTTCGGAAGCACTTGCGGCAGGCGACAAAGTTCAGATTTTCGGTTTCGGTAATTTTGAAGTGAAGGAAAGAGCTGCCCGCGACGGCCGCAATCCGCACACCGGCGAGAAAATTCAGATTGAAGCCACGAAGCATATCTCCTTTACTGCTGCGAAGGCACTGAAAGACGCAGTAAGCAAATAATCCATGCGCCTTGACAAGTATCTCAAGGTTTCGCGTATTATCAAGAGAAGAACGGTGGCGAACGATGCCTGCGATGCGTCGCGCGTCACCGTTAATTCTCGCCCTGCGAAAGCGTCCTACGAAGTAAAGGTCGGAGACGTAATTGAAATAGGGTTCGGAGGGAAAGCGCTGAAAATCCGCGTAACCGATATAAAAGACAGTACCAAAAAAGCCGACGCCTCCGACATGTACGAAGTTGTGGAATAAATCGTTCGGTCCCCGCATATATTGCCTATGAATACATGAAATGCGGAGGGACTTATGAACGAAACTTCTGCCATACCGGAAAAACACAATTTAACATTGAAAAGCCGTCGGGAGTTGCTCCTTGACGGCGTTCTTGACGTTTCGGGTTTTGATGAAAACTCGGTAGCCCTTAAAACGGCCATGGGGAGCATGGTCATTGACGGGCAGAATCTGCATATCACAAAAATGTCGCTGGAAACGGGTGAAGTCAAAGTGGAGGGAACGGTGACCGGGATCTTTTACGAAGCGGAACGCGACGCGAAACCGACCGGCTTTTTCCGCCGCATTTTCAAATAAGCCATGGAAATCTCCATGTTTTCCGTCGGGCAAGCGCTCTTGTATGCGCTCCTTTTCGGTTTTGCACTGGGCGCTTTTCAAAGCGTCCTGTTCATCATTTCCATGTTGTGCGGCGCAGGTTCTCCCGAACCGCCGCTCGGTGCCCGTGAAACCGTAATGCTACCGCTCATCGGCGCTTGTCCTTTTATCAAAAAAGGCGGTAAGGCAAAAAAAGCGTATAGCGCAACGCTGTTTTTCATAGCGGATATTCTTTTTTTCACTCTTGCGGGCGTTGCGCTTGCTGTATTTGTGTACAGCGTCGGCGGTATTTTCCGCCTGTCATATGTCTTTTTCGCTTTGTGCGGACTGTTTCTTTTTTCGCGTACGTTCGGCAGACTGCTGTCGTCGGCAATGGCATACATCCTTTTTTTCCTGCGCGTCTTGTTTTTGTATTTTGTGCATTTTGCGGCGATCCCCGTCCTGTTTCTTTGGCGGCGCATGAAGAAAGTATTCCTCGTAATTCTCGGATGCGGACAAAAATGCGGCCGCGCCGCCATGCGTGCGGGATATGCCGCGTCGGCGAAAAAAAGAGAAGAATTGCGTGCGAAACGGCTTCTGAAACAGGTGGAAGAAATATGCAATTTGTCGCTTTTGCATGATAAAATGTAGCACATGACCAAATTGTACATTGCAAAATGGCTTATTTTGTTAAATATATATAAAATTTAAAGAGAAATCTTGAAAAGATTTCTCTTTTTCCTTTATTTTCAGTTGACATTTGCTCACATAAGTGGTACTATTAAACTGAAGATTATTCCTAATATTTATAATTTTATCGTGATACCTTTTCTACTTCGAGCATATTCTACAAGACCATTGCGGTATGATAGTAAAGAGAAACAGAAAGGCGAGTGTATCCATGGCAACAAACGACGTATCTTATGATGCCTACCTCTTTCATCAGGGCACGGCAACCTATGCTTATCATTATCTCGGCTGCCACGCGGAAAAAGCGGACGGACAGTATATTTATACTTTTCGCACGTGGGCGCCGAATGCCGACTCCGTGAAACTGGTAAGCGATTTTATCGGCTGGGACAGCGGCGAAGATATGCGCCGCGTGACCGAGCGCGGTGTATATGAAATCATTATCACGTCGGACACGTCGCTCGAAGGAAGTAAGTACAAGTTCTGTATTTATAATAAAGGGAAACGTATTCTGAAAGGTGATCCTTACGCTTTCTTTTCCGAGGGCGGCAGCGGCGGCGCATCCATTATTCAAAACGAAAGCACCTTTGCATTTCATGATAAAACATGGATGAATCACCGTAAAAAATCGGTTTTTTCCAAAAGGAAAGGGTATCTTTCCACGCCGCTGAATATATATGAGGTGCATTTGTCTTCGTTTTTGCGGCATAAAGAAACCGAATCGCCGCTGTTCTACCGGGAAATGGCCGATGTACTGATTCCGTATGTCAAGTCAATGGGATATACGCATATTGAACTTATGCCTGTGATGGAATATCCGTATGACGGTTCGTGGGGGTATCAGATCTGCGCGTTTTACGCGCCGACATCACGCTTCGGCAAGCCGGACGACTTCCGTTATTTTGTAAATGAATGTCACAAGGCCGGGGTCGGCGTTATTCTCGACTGGGTTCCCGCACATTTTCCGAAAGACGGCTGGGGACTCTATGAGTTTGACGGTCAGCCGCTTTATGAGTATCAGGGCGCCGATCGCATGGAAGCGCGCGGATGGGGAACACGTTTCTTTGACCTCGGCCGCGAGGAAGTACAGTCTTTCCTGATTTCCAATGCGCTTTATTGGTTCCGTGAATTTCACGCGGACGGTCTGCGCGTGGACGCCGTGGCCAGCATGCTCTACCTCGACTACAACCGCAAGGACGGCGAGTGGGAGCAGAACGTCAACGGCGGCAAGGAAAATCTCGAGGCCATCGCCTTCCTGCAGAAGCTGAACACGGCTATCCTGGGCCGCTATCCGCATAAAATGATGATCGCCGAGGAATCCACCGCCTGGCCGCTGGTCACAAAGCCGGCTGCCGATGGGGGATTGGGCTTCAACTTCAAGTGGAACATGGGCTGGATGAACGACATGCTCAGCTACATGAAGACCGACCCGCTCTTCCGTGCGGGCAACCACAACAAGGTCACGTTCAGCTTCTTCTACGCGTTCAGCGAGAATTTCGTCCTGCCCATCAGCCACGATGAAGTCGTGCACGGCAAGGGCAGCCTCATCAACAAGATGCCGGGCGATTACGAGGCCAAGTTTGCAAACCTCCGCACGTTCTACGGCTACATGCTGGCCCACCCGGGCAAGAAGCTGCTCTTCATGGGCCAGGAGTTCGGTCAGTTCACCGAGTGGAACGAGACAAAGCCGCTGGACTGGATGCTGCTGGATTACGATAAGCACACCGAGCTGCAGAACTATGTCAAGACGCTGAACAAGTTCTACAAGAACACGCCTGCGTTCTGGCAGATCGATTACAGCTGGGAGGGCTTCCAGTGGATCGTCCCGGACGACTCTCAGCAGAGCGTGGTGGCGTTCCTGCGCAAGGATGCCGCCGGCAAGCAGGTGCTGGTGGTCTGCAACTTCAACCCCGTCCTGCGCGAGGGCTATAAACTGGGTGCCCCGGTCTCCGGTACTTATAAAGAGATCCTGAACAGTGATGATGCGGAATTCGGCGGCTCCGGTGCTGTCCACAACAAGGCGGTCCGCACCAAGAAGAAGCCGTTGCACGGCTTTGAGCAGAGCATCACCATCACCCTGCCGCCCATGAGCACCCTCTATTTTGAGGTGCCTGCAAAGCGCTCCCCCCGCAAGAAAGCGGAGGACAAGGCCACGGAAAAGGCAGAGAAGACGACCGCAAAGAAAACCACCCGCACCACCAAGGCCAAGGCTGAAAAGCCCGCGGAGGAAAAGCCCAAAAAGACCGTGAAGAAGACGGCCAAGGCAGAAGCCGCTGCGGAACAAAAGGCCCCGGCCAAGCGTGGCCGCAAACCCAAGGCCGAAACCGCCGCCGAGGCAGAGCCCGCTGCAAAGCCCGCCCGTAAGCCCCGCACCAAAAAAGCGGCAGCGCCCAAGGAGTAAGCTTTTACATTGTTGAACCATTTCCACCCAAATATAAGGAAATGTTTAAAGGGGAGAATATAGCTATGGCAAAAGAAATCGTGGCAATGATCCTTGCCGGCGGACGTGGATC
>CAJLXA010000021.1 GCA_905210485.1 uncultured Eubacteriales bacterium
GGTTCCTTTAATATGGACATGAGAAGTGCATATATGGATACGGAACTGATGAAGCATTATATGTACGATCCGAATGACAACAACTCGCTTTCCCAAAACTTTATCACAGACATAGCAGAAACAGGAGAACATACCATGCTGGTTGCCACCCTAAAAGGTATAAACCTTTATAATGCGTTGACAGACAATTTTGAGCGGATAAATAAAGATACCGGAGAAGGAGAAATCGTACAAAACACATTAAACTGTGACTTCGTAAACTGTCTGCTGACCGATGGTGACATTATCTGGGTAGGAACCGAAGTGGGAGGGCTGAACAAGATGAGCCGCCGGATGCTGTTGGTACAAAACTATTATCATATTCCCACCATTCCCGGAAGTCTTTCCCAAAATCCCGTCAATGCCATTTATGAAGACCCGTCGGGTGTTTTATGGGTAGGAACCGTAGAAGGAGGTTTAAACCGGCGGGCTCCCGGCAGCAACACTTTTGAGCACTATACTACCGATGCACCCGCCCACCTAAGCCATAATACCGTCAGTTGTTTTACCAGCGATAACGATGGAAGGCTCTGGATAGGAACCTGGGGAGGAGGCATAGGATGGATAGACATGAAAAATCCGCAGAACAAACAATTCCACCACATAGAAATACCCGAATACGGAGACTTCTCATGGGGATGGGCCGGAAGTATCTGCTATGACCGCCTGAACCATGCTATCTGGGTAGGAACCAGTACCAATATCTATGTTTACGACTTGAAAACACAAACGCTCACCGAACCATTCAAGGGTATGAACCTAGGTGGAATTGAAGGCTGTACAGGATACTATATAGATAAGGATAACCACCTGTGGCTGGGACTTACAGAAGGACTTTGCCGAATAGATCTAAGCAGTTTGAAAGCCCCCAGACTGATTTATCAACTCTGGAGGATCAAGCTAGACGAACCGGAGTCAAAGTTAAAGGAAAGGGTAACCTACATCACCCAGTCTAAAGACGGAACCCTTTGGATAGGCAGCAACGGATATGGTTTCTACAAATCCTCACCAACAGAAAACGGAGAATATACCTTCCGCTCCTTCACCACCGAAGACGGACTGATAAACAACAGTGTCCGCTGCATATCGGAAGATAAAGAAGGGTATCTTTGGATTACCACCACCAACGGACTCTCCCGCTTCAATCCTAACAACAACAGCTTCTTCAACTATACCCGGAAAGACGGACTATTATCCAACCAGTTCTATTGGAACGCAATATGCCGTGCCGCCAATGGAGATTTGTATGTAGGAAGTACTAAAGGGCTGTCTGTAGTCAAACCAGTCATAGACACAAATCCCAAGGAGGCTGTTCCTCTGGCATTCACCCATGTTCGTGTGGCCAATGAAGAACGATTGTACACAAACGGCACCCTACAGTTACACGAACGCGACAAATCTCTCTATATTGAATTTGCCGCACTGGATTATGATGCATCGACATTCGCCAATTATTATTACCGCTTGAAAGGATTTGACGACAAATGGATAAAAGTACCGGCCAACAGACGACAAGCCGCCTATACCAATCTGCGTCCCGGCAACTATACTTTCGAACTGCGTTATGCCCCCGACGGCAAACAATGGCTGGAAGAAATGGCAGAACTCCACATTGCCGTATCACCTTATTTCTATAAAACCATCTGGTTCATTCTGTCCATATTGGTTCTTCTATCTTTCCTTATATATAAGGTATTATCATGGAGGCTTCGTTCGTTAAAAGAACAACAAGAAATGCTCCACATCAAAGTAGAGGAACGTACCCGTGAACTGGAAGAACAGAAAAAACTGCTTTCCGCACTTCGCCGCGGCACCTATTTCAGCGCGGTGCTGATCGCCGTGGCCGCCCTGTTCATTGTGGGATTTGTTCTCGGCTGGGATAAGATTGGCCTGTATTTTGCCATTATCGCGGGTCTCGTGTCCGGCGTGCTGATCGGTGCGTTTACCGAATATTTCACGTCCGACACCTATAAACCCACGCAAAAACTCGCCGCCTCTTCCGAAACCGGCACTGCGACCGTCATTATCAGCGGGCTCGGACTCGGCATGCTTTCGACGCTGATGCCGGTCATCATTATTGCGGCCTGTATTCTGGTAGCGTTCTTTGTATCGGGCGGTACGATCGCCGATCCCGCAATGGGACTTTACGGCATTGCCCTTGCGGCGGTCGGTATGCTCTCAACGCTCGGTATCACACTGGCAACGGACGCTTACGGTCCCGTTGCGGATAACGCGGGCGGCATTGCCGAAATGGCCGAACTCCCGCCCGAAGTACGCGAACGTACGGACGCGCTTGATTCTCTCGGTAACACGACCGCGGCCACAGGCAAAGGCTTCGCCATCGGTTCCGCCGCGCTGACAGCGCTGGCGCTGATCGCCTCCTATGTCGACAAAGTAAAAACGCTTTCCCCCTCCGCAAGTCTTTCGTTTGACCTTATGAATCCTTTGGTTCTCGTCGGTCTCTTTGTGGGCGCCTGCCTTCCCTTTATCTTTGCCGCGCTCACGATGGGCAGCGTTCACCGCGCCGCGCAGAGCATCGTTCTGGAAGTACGGCGGCAGTTCCGCGAGATTACGGGACTCATGGAAGGAAAGGCGCACGCGGATTATGCCGCCTGCGTCGATCTTTGCACGCGTTCTTCTCTTCGCGAAATGATCCTCCCGTCCGTCATCGCCGTGATTGTTCCGATCGTAGCAGGTCTTGTCCTCGGCTATCAGGGCGTTGTCGGTATGCTGGCCGGCGCAACGGCATCGGGTTTCCTGCTTGCCATCTTCATGTCCAATGCCGGCGGCGCGTGGGACAATGCGAAAAAATACGTGGAGAGCGGCCATCACGGCGGAAAAGGCTCCGAACAGCATAAGGCTACCGTTGTCGGCGATACGGTGGGCGATCCTTTCAAAGATACTTCGGGTCCGTCCATCAATATTCTGATCAAACTGCTTTCCATGGTATCCATTGTCTTTGCATATCTTGTCATCAACTTCAGCCTTCTCGGACGCTGAACCATAAAACAGCGGCAAGGCATAATGCCTTGCCGCTGTTTTATTTATCAAGACCGAGGCGCGAAAGCAAATCATTCATATCGCACGTTTCGGAAGCGTCGATACGGTTGTTTATACGGAATTCCCGGAGACTTCTTCGTGCGCCGCCGCCGAAAATCAATCCGAAACAACGCCGAAGTTCATAAAGCGGCAACAGCCATCTATGCTTCTCAAGCGACGGATACTTAAACTTCAGTGCGTCATACGGAAGCCATAGGCGCGACAGGATATAGCGGAATTTACCGCCTTTTCTGGCCTGCTGAACGGCTACGCGCATTTCCGTCGTCCCGTAAACGCCGCCCTCCAGAACATAGGCTTCCATACGGCGCGTAAGGTCGCTGTGTTCGGCCGTACCGAACCATACGCGGGAAAGTTCCTCCGCCGTTTTTGCAAATGCGGAAAGTCCGCCCGCGGCCAGTAATTTTTCCGTTGCGGCGTTATCCCGCTCCCTGTTTTCCCGCATGATCTTCAGGTCAAGAAAAGGTTTTATGCCGCACCCGCCATGCAAAAAATGCTTTGCCATATGGGCGATATGATAATAGTAGAACATATCTTCGGACAGGCGAAAACGGTACGGATTATCGGTCGGGATCATGAAGTTTTCTATCCCGGCAAGCGGTTTATCCGCCATAGCGCCCGCCGCGGAATCCTCGATAAGCGTATAATGCAATTCCAGATGCAGGCCGTCCGGCGACACGCAGAGCAGGTCGTGCGGCCCTTTCTTCCCGTCCGTACGATAGCCAAGTTCCCGTTCCACGGCGGCCGCCGCGGACATAAGGTCGGTCTCCCGTACGAAAATATCCATATCGCAACTATTGCGCATCCACGGTTCCGGATAGAGCGGGCGTATCACGGCGCCTTTCAGCGGGATATACGGAATCTGCGCCCGTTCAAGAACGGCGGTTATGCGCGGAATCTCATACTCCAGTTTTGCGGTATGAAGCATAGCAATCAGGCGTTCTTTACGGAATTTTTCCCCGACAGCGTTATCCGGCAGGATATGCGCGCGGTCGAGCGCGTCGCAGACAAGTGCGGCAAGGTCATGATGTTTTGAAAGTTCATACAGCGAAAGAAGTTCATCGTCCGTAAACGCGGCGCATGCCGTAAAGCACGAAGAGTCTATCTCGCTTTTCAGTAGCCCGGTCATGGTTTTCATGACGTTTTCCATGAAAAATCCTTCTTTCTACACGTTGTTTTATGATGCCGCTTTCCGTTTCATCAATATAAAAACCAGTATGCGTATACACAGGACAACCGCGATCCCGCACGCAACGCCGCCAATATCCAGCCACACGTCCTGCACCTGCGAACCGCGTTTTGTGAATATCTGGATAGTTTCGTCGCACAAAGCCACCGCACTGCCGAAAGCGAACACATTGATATACGCCTGCGCATTTTTCTTTCGCAACAGCCATAAAAGGACGGAAACTTCCGCTCCGAGCGTGAAAAATTCCGAAAAATGCGCCAACTTTCTCACAAGATGACCCGTCACATTCTCTTTACCGATGACCGGCGAAAGAACGGGTTTCACGATTGTTTCCCCCACCCGGTCGCTCTCGCTCTGGGACGTTTCCTGATCGGGAAGCGATTTTGAAAAAATGAAGCCCACCGTCAGACAAATCAAAACAATCATGCATACAATCGGAATCTTTTTCATATGTAAACCCCTACCATCCGGAAAACAATTTTGATTCTGATATAACTACCTTATATTATATAATAACATGAGTTTTTTCGTGTGTCAATGAGAAAAAAAGGATTTTTGACGTTCTTATTGCCGTTACCGCAATTTCTCTGCACTGCAATATTTATTCTGTGTAAAATTTCTGTAAAAAACATTGCAAAAACGCGAAAAAAAGTATAAAATAGAGGTGTTGCATTTTGCAACGTTCAAAATCCGCACACCCGGAGGCCCTAAATGAATTATTTACTCGGTATAGACATCGGTTCCACTACGGTAAAACTTGTTCTGACCAAAGACGGTCATACCGTTTATGAAAAATATGAACGCCACTTTTCACGTGTTCGTGAAAAGACGGCCGAACTTCTTTCCGCTATTCGCCCGCTGACGCAAAACGAACAGATTGCCGTCGCCGTTTCCGGATCGGCCGGTCTCGGACTTTCCGAAGAGGCGGGACTTCCCTTTATCCAGGAAGTGTTTGCAACAGGCGAAGTGGTGAAAAACCGTGAGCCGGATACTTCCGTCGTTATTGAACTCGGCGGCGAAGACGCCAAAATCATCTTTTTCCGCGGCGGCATTGACGAACGTATGAACGGTTCCTGTGCCGGCGGCACCGGCGCTTTTATCGATCAGATGGCCACGCTTCTTGATGTCACGGTTGACGAACTGGATCGCCTGAGCCTGCAATATGAACGTATTTATCCAATCGCTTCCCGTTGCGGCGTTTTCGCCAAAACCGATATTCAGCCGCTCATGAATCAGGGCGCGCGCAAAGAAGATATTGCCATGAGCATTTATCAGGCCGTGGTCAACCAGACCATCGCCGGTCTTGCGCAAGGTCGCAAGATCGAAGGCAAAGTGCTCTTCCTCGGCGGGCCGCTCTATTACTGCAAAGGACTTCGCCTCGCTTTCAAGCAGACGCTCATGCTTTCGGACGAAAACGCCGTTTTCCCCGACTACGCCCTTTATGCCGTAGCGCTCGGCGCGACCTATTATGCCGAAAAAGAAAATGCCCTTTTCACGATCGACGCGCTCCTTGATAAAATCAAAAACGCAAAACGCAAACTGACAGCCGAACGCCTGCCGCCGCTTTTCGCCACTGAAGAAGACTACGAGGCCTTTGTCGAACGGCACGCGAAAGCCTCGGTGAAGACCGCGGACATTGCCACGTACCGCGGCAAAGCCTATCTCGGCATTGACTGCGGCAGTACCACGACAAAACTGGTACTGATCTCCGCAGACAAAGAGATTCTTTATACATACTATGCATCCAACCTTGGCAATCCCATTGAAGTCATCAAAACCCGCCTTGCGGAAATATATGACCTTTGTAAAGACCGCATCACCATTGCCGGAAGCGCTGTTACAGGCTACGGCGAAGAACTGATGCGCAACGCTTTTTCAGTGGACTGCGGAATCGTGGAGACCATCGCCCACTACACGGCGGCGAAGTTCTTCCGCCCCGACGTCGACTTCATTATTGACATCGGCGGTCAGGACATCAAATGTTTTAAGATCCGCAACGGCGCCATTGACAGCATCATGCTGAACGAAGCCTGCTCTTCGGGCTGCGGTTCCTTTCTCGAAACATTTGCCAAGTCCATGGGGTATAATATCGCTGATTTTGCAAAGCAAGGTTTACAATGTAAGGCTCCCGTTAACCTCGGAAGCCGTTGCACGGTATTCATGAACTCCTCCGTGAAGCAGTCGCAGAAAGAGGGCGCCACCGTTGCGGACATCTCCGGCGGCCTCGCGGTCAGCGTTATCAAAAACGCCGTTTATAAGGTGATCCGTGCGTCCTCTGCCGCGGAACTCGGCGAAAATATCGTTGTGCAAGGCGGCACCTTTTATAACGACGCCGTATTGCGCGCCTTTGAAAACGAACTGCATCACACGGTCATACGGCCGAATATCGCGGGACTTATGGGCGCATTCGGCGCGGCGCTTTACGCAATGAAATGCACCCATTCCGATCTTATCTCCCCCAAAGCGCTTGCCGCGTTCACACATAGCGCGGTGGCGGCGACATGCCACAAGTGCATGAACCGCTGTCGCCTGACCGTCAATACGTTTTCCGACGGACGGCGCTACATTTCGGGTAACCGTTGTGAAAAGGGTCTCGGCATCAAATCCGAAACCTCCGATACGCCGAACCTCTATGCTTATAAACGCGATTACCTCCTCACGCTTGCAAAAGACGAGGGAGAAGCCGTACGCGGCACGGTCGGTATGCCCCTTGCGCTCGGTATGTACGAACTGTTCCCGCTCTGGCATGCGATCTTCCGCTCGCTCGGTTTCCGCGTCATTACATCCGGCATGTCCACACGTGCCACCTACGAAAAAGGACAGTTTTCAATTCCGTCGGACACAGCGTGTTACCCCGCGAAACTCATGCACGGTCATATTGAAAATCTGCTTGCCGAAAAGCCGGACGCCGTTTTTTACCCATGCCTTTCTTACAACGTTGACGAACATGCATCCGATAATCACTATAACTGCCCGGTCGTCGCTTACTATTCCGAACTGCTTGCCGGAAATGTCGAAGATCTGAAAAAAACGAAATTTTTCTATCCCTATCTTTCCGTAAATGATGAAAAAGAACTGACCCGCGAACTTACGCTTTATCTGAACGAAACTTTCGGCAACATCGGAAAATCCGAAATTGCCAAAGCCGTTCACAGCGGATTTGTCGCCTATCAGACATATATCCGTGCCGTGCACGAAGAGGGCGAGCGCGCCATTGCCTATGCGCGGGAAAAGCATATGCCGATCATGGTGCTTGCCGGCCGCCCCTATCACATTGACGAGGAGATCAGCCACGGCATCGACAAACTGGCGGTTTCGCTCGGCTTCACGGTTGTCAGCGAAGACAGTGTGGCGCATCTCACGACACCGCCCGACAAAATACGCGTTCTGAACCAGTGGACATACCACGCGCGTCTTTACCGCGCCGCCAAGTTCGTGACCGAAAACCCCGACATGCAACTTGTGCAAATGGTATCTTTCGGTTGCGGCGTTGACGCCATCACGTCCGACGAAGTGCGTTCCATTCTGGAAAGCAAAGGAAAATTCTATACTCAACTGAAAATTGACGAAATTACCAATCTCGGCGCCGTTAAAATACGTCTGCGCAGTCTGATCGGTGCCATGGAAGGAGGAAACGTCTGATGACTTCCGCATACATTCCCTTTACCGAGGAAATGAAAAAAGACTATACGATCCTCGCTCCCAACATGCTCCCGATGCATTTTGAACTTATCCTGCAGATTCTGCGTAACGAAGGATATAAAACGGAACTTCTGCACGACGACGGGCGCAACGTTATTGAGACGGGGCTCCGCTACGTGCATAACGACACCTGCTACCCCGCCACGCTTATCATCGGACAGTTTATCCATGCCATTGAAAGCGGCCGCTATGACCCGCATAAAATCGCGCTCATCATGTTCCAGACCGGCGGCGGCTGCCGTGCTTCCAACTATATTTTCCTGATCCGTAAGGCGCTTGAACGCGCGGGATACGGCTACGTTCCCGTTATCTCATTCAGCCTGAACAATATGGAACACCATCCGGGGTTCAAACTGACCATTCCGATCATGCATAAGATGTTCTACTGCCTGTTTTACGGCGACCTTCTCATGTCGCTTGTGAACCAGGTTCGTCCGTATGAACTGCATGCGGGCGACGCGGAAGCATTGGCGCATGACTTTACAAAACGGCTGGCCTCCGAAATGAAAGAAAAGGGCGTTTCTTTCCGCCGTCTGAAAAAAGATTATATCCGTATTCTCGACGCGTTCGCCGCTATTCCGCAACGGAGTGAAAAAAATGCCGTCCGCGTCGGCGTCGTCGGAGAAATTTATGTAAAGTATTCCCCTTTCGGCAACAACCGTCTTCTTGATTTTCTGACCGAAGAGGGCGCGGAAGTTACGGTTCCCGGGCTTGTGGACTTCTTCCTGTTCACCATTCGTTATAAACTTGTCGACCATGAACTGTACCGTATGCACCGCCATTCCATTGTTCTCTACCGCTTCTTCTATCGCTTTATGAGAAAACGGCAGGAGACGCTGATCCGCATTATGGAAAAGGACGGTCGCTTCCGTCCCTCCGCTCCTTTTGAAAAAACCGTTGCGGAAACGAAAGGTATCGTCGGTCTCGGTTGCAAGATGGGCGAGGGGTGGCTTCTTCCCGCAGAGATTATGGAACTTGCGCACAGCGGCGCAAAGAATATTGTCTGCGCGCAACCTTTCGGTTGCCTTCCGAACCACATTTGCGGGAAAGGCATGATGAAACCGATCAAGGACAAACATCCCGAAATCAATATTGTCGCCATTGATTATGACGCCAGTGCGGCCAAGGTCAATCAGGAGAACCGACTGAAATTGATGCTTGCCAATGCGAGGGAAAATGAAAATTCCGCCGTTACGAAATAATTTCTGAACAAATGTAATCTTTTGTATACATTTTTTGTGAAAAGGAGCTTATATGCAATATACGCCGGCTAACCGTATTCAAAGCGTCCGCGGCTCCGCTATCCGCGAAATGTTCAAAAAAATGGCGGACCCGTCCATCATATCCATGGCGGGCGGCAATCCGTCCCCCGATCTGTTTCCGAACGAAGAACTGGCCGCCATTGCCGCCGATCTTCTGAAAAACGATAAAGTCCTTGCCCTGCAATACGGCGTCACGGAGGGGTACACACCGCTTCGCGAAAAGATTGCCGACATGCTTCGCACCCGTGAAAATATCGGGAACGAAGAGGACATGCTGATTACCGTTTCGGGCGGACAACAGGCGATTGATCTCACCGCACGCGTGCTCCTGAACGAAGGCGACGGCGTTATTGTTGAAGAACCGAGTTTTGTCGGCGCCATGAATTCATTCCGTTCCTACGGCGCAAAACTTTACGGCGTTCCGATGGAAGATGACGGAATGAATATGGATATACTCCGACAAACGATCGCCTCCCATAGAAATATAAAACTCATTTATACCATTCCCTCCTTTCAGAATCCGACAGGCATCACCATGTCGGTGGAAAAACGCAAAGCGCTGTATGCGTGCGCAAAAGAAAACGGTATCCTGATTATTGAAGACAATCCCTACGGCGAACTTTCGTATACCGGCAAAAAACTCCCCGCCATCAAAAGTTTTGACACCGACGGCGTTGTGGTCTATTGCGGCTCTTTCTCCAAAATTCTCGCTCCGGGACTTCGCCTCGGATATATGATGGGGCATCGGGATTTTATCAACCGCGCCGTCATTATGAAGCAGGCAAACGACGTGCACACAGCGATGCTCCCTCAGCTTCTCGCCTATCGCTTCATCACACAGTATTCGCTCGATTCTTATATTGAAAAGATCCGCGCACTGTACAGTCATAAATGTGCGCTGATGCTTTCCGAAATCGACGCGCATTTTCCGAAGAACGTACGTCATACCGTACCGACCGGCGGCATTTTCCTGTGGTGCACGCTCCCGGACGGGTACGACGCATCCCGCCTTGCCGCGTTATGCCTCGAAAAAAAAGTGGCCATCGTTTCAGGCAACACCTTTTCACCGGATCCCGACCTGCCGTCACCGGGTTTCCGTTTGAATTTTTCCACGGCGAGTGATGAAAATATCAAAGAAGGAATCCGCCGTATTGCCGAAGCACTGCGGGAATTGCTCGATAAATAATGTATTCTTAACCCGCCGACAGGCGGTACAGATACCATTCTGCAAGAAAAAAAGCCGGGAACGCCCTGCCCCGCAGAACCTTTCCCGGCAGAACCTTTCCCGGCAAAACCGGGAATTTTACTCCTTTCAAGCGGAAAACAAAAAGGAAGAGACACAACGCGTCTCTTCCTTTTTGTTTTATATTTTCAATTTATTACGCCGCGCTTTTCGGTAACAGGAAATCAAGACCTCCCACCACACCGTAGGAAACAAGCGTCATAATAACGCCTGCACACAGAACGCCGAGAATAATAGCCGGGAACGAATACCGTTTTTTGATGTCCAGAAGCGCCGCAACAAGTCCGCCCGTCCATGCGCCGGTTCCGGGAAGCGGAATGGCCACAAACAGTAAAAGACCGAAAAAGGCTCCTTTTTCCATTTTCTCGCTGTGCTTCATTGCCTTGTTTTCCAGCCATTCCACGAGGCCGCGGAAAATGCGGAACCGTTTCATATACATAAGAACAGGCTTCACAAAGAACAGAATAATCGGCACGGGCAACAAATTGCCGAGCACCGCAAATATATAGGTGGGAATCGGCTGAAGATGCATGGCCGCACCGGCGGGAATAGCGCCGCGCAATTCGATAATCGGCGCAATGGCGATCAGAAAAATATAAAGGTATTTTCTCATGGGTTATCCTCTCGTGTGAAACGCGTGATTTCCGTTCCGTTTTTCATTATTTTGTCGAACCACATGCCCGCCGGGCGAACCCATAGTGCACGTTCGCCGTAAAGCGCACGGTAAACAACCATTTCTTCGCCGGTCTCGCTGTGAATGGCTGTGCCGATCACTTCATACAGACCGCCCTTATAATGGCGATATGTGCCGTTCGGGATGACATATTTTTTATCGTCCGGCATCACTCATTCCCCGCTCTTTTCGTTTGTATCGGCAATATCCGCAACCGTCGCGCGGATCAGTGATATGAGATCCTGCGGCGATGTTTCTACCTGCGCACCGACGCGCCCGGCACTGTAACATATCCGCGGAAAAGTTTCCGCCAATGAATGAATGACCGTACGAAAGGCTTTTTTCATTCCGATGGGAGAACAGCCGCCGTGAATATATCCCGTAAGCGGTAAAAGTTCCTTTTGCTTTATCATTTCCACCGATTTGACGCCCACCGCTTTAGCCGCCCGTTTCAGATTCAGAGTGGAATTCACGGGAACGACGAAAACATAATGTGTTCCCGTGTTGGCGACCGTCACCAATGTCTTATAAGTACTGTCGGGATTTTCTCCCAGCGTTTCGGCAATCGTCATACCGTCCGTAACGCTTCCGTCGTAATAATGCGGAATATAGGCTATCTTTTTTTGATCCAGCGTGCGCATCACGTTGGTTTTTTCAATTTTGTCCATTAAGTCCCCCACAATGCGATAAAATGATTGTCGTCAAAAATGCGTCTCCGATGCATAGCGGCGCAGATTGCCGCCAGATTCTGCTCCGAATGAGCAAGTTCCCGCGTCATCAGGAGGCAGTTTTCTTTCAGAAGATCGCGTTCGCCGCCGGGCGTAAGCGCCATAAGAACGGTAGTGAAAAACAGCGGCACTTTCAGCATTTCCACGGCGCGTCCGTCATTGACCGCACGGAGAAAATATTGAAAGATCAGCATGGATAAGTACCGGCGGTAAAACCGATCTGCGTCTTTCGGCAAAGATTTCTTTTGGATATTTCCGCGAAAATTCTGCAAAAATGTAATCTTTCGTTTCCATTTTTTATTTAAAATTTCAAGTTCCTGCAAAAAGCCACCCCACTGCCGCAATACCCTTTCGGGACGAAGCGTAACGTTTTTCGCGGCTATTGCAGATCGTTCTTTCTGTCGGTTCTGCCATGCGCGTACATTGGCCAGTATATTGCATACGACAGAAAAAAACGGTTTGTCACCGTTAAGCCGTCGCCACATTTCCGTGCGCAAAGACAGAAGCGCCCGATATTTATCCGGGTCAATATCATGCGGTTCCGGCAACGCATTATCCGTGTATTCCGTATAAGAAAAAGGTGCGTCGGTTTCATATAAAAGATCAAAAACGGCCGGGCAGGAAGCGTCCATCGCCACTTCGCGCACACCGCCGTATATTTCATAGAGGCGGGGATAGCGGCGGCATGTCTCCGCCAGAACGGATTCCCCGCATTGCCGATAAAGGCGGCACAATCCGTCCTTATCCCACATAGGGCAACTCCCGTCCGCGCGGGGAACAAATATACAGTCGCCGTCCGCGTCTACGGTCAGGTGATCGGCAACCGTTTTCAGTTCCGGATTTGCTATCGTACGAAAACGTGCGGCGGCCGCGGAATCAATCACGACCGTCCAACCGCGGCAACAGCTGTCCGGACATGCGCCGCGTAAACATGTAAAAAACCTATCTATATAAGATTCGCGTACTGTCATGATTATCCTTTCGGAAACGATTTTCCCCATGGCGCTGTCATATCACTTTCGGAGCTTCAAAGCCATACGTCTCGTCCTGTCGGTATACAACGTCAAGAATTTGCCGCGATAACGGCGGTTTCTCTCTTTCAGCGAAAAACATTTTTCCAAAGAAAGGCGCCGCTTCGGAAAACGGTCGACCGCAATCCGTATTCACGAAACATGAATTTTTACGGATAACCGCGCATGAGCGGTCATGAAGCACCGTTCCATGCCCCATATGCGCCCAAAACCCTTGCAAGCAAGTTTTCTTCCATGCACCGTTTTCATGCCGACCGACGTGTTTATGCACAATGCCGAAGTGTGTACCGCTTTTTTTCTTATATTATAACATGGACCGCGGAAAAATTATTTTCCGGCAACTGCCATTGCTACGCGCTTTCCAAAAGGAAAGCACCGTTCCATGTTGCAATATGCGCTCGAAAACCCTTGCAAGCAAGTTTTCTCGCTTATATTATAGCAAACAGCTCCGGGTTTTGCAAGCATTTTCTACATTATATTTAATGGGGGTTTTCAAGACCATCGCGGAACACCGTAAATCGCCTGCACTCCCGTTATGTCGATAATCGATAAATCATGGTTTTTGATACAAATTCTTAATAATTTGTTCTGTTTTACCAAATATTATGAAAACTAAAATATTTTTTTATATATATTCTACAAATTGTACTTGTTTTAAGATAAAAATATGTTACCATATAATCGGCAGGACGCCAAATATTAAAGAAAGAGGAAGTACTATGAACCGAACATCTTACGAATCGCAAAAACAAAGACTCCGCATTCTCTCCTGCGTTCTTCTCATCGCTCTCTGTATTTTGCTCGTTCCCTTTTCGGCTTTTTCATCGCATGCCGAAGGTGATTCCGGCAACGTATCGACGCTTTACGTCGATCCCGTGAGCGGCGACGACGCAAGTGACGGTACAACGAGTGCGACGGCACTGCGCACTCTCTCTGCGGTAAAAGCACGTATCGACGGCACGACCGTTCCTTACAACATTGTTTTGCGCGACGGCACCCATCGTCTGACCGAGCCGTTTACGCTGAACAATCACACCGCGGGACTTACCTTCACCGCTGAAGAAGGCGCATCGCCCGTCATATCGGCAGGCTATGCTTTCGGAGGCAATGACCTTACCGCCGTGGACGGCAAAGATTACTATGTTTACACCCTGCCCGAAACCCTGAAAACCGACGGTGTCTATCCGGCATTCCGCGAACTTTACGTGAACGGTGTACCGGCCGAACAGGCGGCCACCGGTAAAAACGGAAGCTACATTATCTACGCAAACAAAGGTACATACGGTCCTACATCCGAGAACGTTATTTATCTGGATGAAGCACTGCTCCGCACGCTTTCTGCCGAAAGCGGTCCTGTCTCTGCCGAGCTGTGGCTGACCATTGAATGGCGTATCGCATGCCTCCGTGTTACCGCCGTGGATTACACGAAAACGCTTGAGCACAACGGCATCACCTACTACGGCGCCGTTATCAACACCGAGGACTGGGACACTATTAAAAACTACTGTCTCAGCAGCGTTTATTATTCGACCTCCGTACAGCGTTACTACTATCTGTCCAACGCGCTTGCATTCCTCGACAGCGAGAACGAATTCTACTATGACCGCGCGAACGGCAAGGTTTATTACCGTCCCGCCGAAGGCACGGCCCTCTCGTCCCTCAATTTTGAGGTTCCGATGAGCGAATATCTGTTCCGCTTCAACAACTGCGCAAACATTTCTTTCTCCGGTATTGATTTTACCGCGACCGCATGCAATTTCGTTACCGACCACGGCTATGTTGCCGGTCAAGGCGGCGATATTCATACGGTAATTGACGGTTCTGCAGTACACTTCCTGAAAGAAGCCGCCATTTATTGCGAAAACATTATCGGCCTTACCATTGCAAACTGCCGTTTCTACGGAATTGCGAACGACGCCGTGAACTGCCGCGGCTGGTGCCGTGACATCAGCATCACGGGTTCCGAATTCCGCCACATCGGCGCCGCCGCCATCCGTCTCGGTCAGAGAACGTCCTCCTATGCGGAAAACGTTATCGGTAACAAGAACATCACCATTACCGACAACCTGATAGACGGTACCGGCGAAGCCCTCTCCTGCTCCCCCGGCATTGTTATTGCATCGGTGGACACACTGAAAATTCTGCGCAACTCCATTCTGAACTCCGCCTACTCGGCGGTCAGCATCGGCTGGTCGTGGAGCGCCATGGGCGGTACGCTTTACAACATCTATGAAGACGGTGCCGCAACCGACAACTGGAAGTACGGCAGTTACCGCGATACGGACGGTGACGGCATTTACGAAACCTTTACGGAAAACACCGACACTTCCATCAACAAAATCAACATCAGAAACGCCGAAATCGCCTACAACTATATCTATAACTTCATCACCGATATGCGCGACGGCGGCGCTGTGTATACGCTCGGCGGCAACTCCACACTGGGCGATGCCACCGTATACAATACCCTGCACCATAACTACTTCGTATGTACCAAAGAGATCAGCCGCGGCGACGGTGTTCCTACCGTTATTTATCACGACGGCGCCTCTTCTCATTGGCACGATTACGACAACGTCATTTACGTTGAACCGGAAAACCCGACGAAATTCACCTATGTTTCGTTCCAGACCGTCAACGCCGGAACGATCAAGTGCCTTGATAACGGCACGGAAAAAACCGCGCTTGTCGGCGGCCAGCAGGCATACCGCATCACCGCGGAACGTACGTATTACATCAATCTGACGGAAAGTGAACACCGTCTTGATACCATACTTCGGAACAGATCGGCGCTCCACCTCACCATCAGCGATGAAGTATACCTCACGGACAGCGATATCCGCGAAAACAGCCCTGCCATGCAGGCTTGCTTTGATATCATGCGTAACGCCGGCGTTCCCACCACGGAAACGCACACCGTACGCTTCTATGACGTCAACGGCAACCTGATTGCCACCGAAACGATCGGCCATGGCAAAAATGCGATTCCTCCCACGGAAGCGGCGCTCCCGGATACCGAATTCCGCGGATATACCGACGATCTTCTGGAGATAACGGGCGACCGCGATCTGAGACCGCTTTACTACTACCTGAAAAACGAAGCCCGTCCCACCGCAGAATATGACGATATAAGCGGCGACAAAACAAAGTTGCCCGGTTATGTCAGCACCTACAACACCACGTCGCCGATCACCTTTACCGTTACGGCGGCCAAAGCCGGTCTGTACACCGTGAATATGAAGTACATTGCCGAAACCGGCAACAGCGGTTACCTCTTCATGTTCAACACTTCGACCGGCAACAACACCGGCGCCACCGTGCGTATCCTGAACGGCAGTTCCGACAGCTACAAGAACATGGATCTGCACATCTACCTCCAGGCCGGCGAAAACAATATCCGCATGTACTATAACCGTGCCTCCTTCGCCGTATCGGGCGTGGAATTCGTCCGCATCGCCGATTACAGCGACGGCGTTGTCCGCGTAGAAGGCGCGACGGTGGACGACATTGCAAAATCGAGCAACACGGGCAGCCGCGATCACAGCAACTGCTATCAGATGATCCGTGTCGGCGATGTACTGACCATGAACTTCACCGTTCCGGAAACCGGCATCTACCGCATGGATATGCTCTATACCGCCGGAACCGTCGGCGCCGCCGTCATCTCGGTGAAAGAGGGCGAAAATACGCTCCGCTCCGTAACGAATCCCGTTAACGGCACCCGCGGTTCGGACAGCACGCCGTACAACGGTTCTCCGCTGATGGAAGAACTGTATCTGACAAAAGACGTGACCTACACGTTGCACATCACCCTGAACGGCGGCAGTCACTTCACATTCGGCAGCGCTTTCTTTGCTCTCGACAGAACCGTTGTCGACTATAACGACATGACCGGTGACAAAACGACGAACGAAGGCTATGTGACCTCCTCCGGCAACGCCGCACCGATCACCTTCTCCGTATCCGCACCCGCCGACGGCCTTTACAAAGTACGCATGATCTACACAGCCGCAACCGGCAACACCGGTTACCTCTTCATGCTGAATGAAAGCCTGCCCGAAGGTACGGGTTCGACCATGCGTATCCTGAACGGAAGTTCGACGGAATACACCGATCTCGACGTTTACATTTATCTCCGCGCCGGTGAAAACAACATTCGTATGTACTACAACCGCGCATACTTCGCTGTCAAATCGCTGATGTTCACGCCGGTCAGCAACTACCGCAACGGCAGTACCGTCGTTCTCGGCGGCGCTTCTGCGTCCGATGTGGTGAAATCGTCGACATCGGGCAGCCGTGACCATGGCGTCTGCTATCAGATGCTGCGCGTCGGCGATGTACTGACCATGAACTTCACCGTACCGGAAACCGGCGTCTACAACATGGATATGCTCTTTAACGCCGGCGCCGTCGGAGGCGCAACGATCGCCGTGAAACAGGGCGACACCGTTCTGTACAGCACGACGAATCCCGCAAGCGTTGCACGCGGCTCCGACAGCACAGGTTACGGCGGCGCGCCCGTTCTGACGGAAATGGCGCTCACCGCCGGTGTTACCTACACCATGGAAATCACCGCACAGAAGAGCAGTCACTTCACTTTCGGCAATGCCTACATCTATATGGCAGGCAGCAGCGAAGGCGAAGCGCAGTACTGCTACTACCTTGATCGTGACGGTTACCTCGTCGCGGCTATCGAAGACAGCACCACTGCTGTCAGCGTTGTGCTGGACGAAAAAACCTACAAACGCGCTCCTGCGCTTGAACCTGCCGACGGCAGTACGATCGTTTACGTTCTCTGCGAATGAGACGTCCGCAAAACCCATAAAAAAGGGGAATGAGGCAAAAGCCTCATTCCCTCTTCTTTTTTTGCAGGGTCAATCCTCAACCAAGGTTACCTTTTTCATTATCTGCGGAATCTGCGGCCGATCGCTGTAATCGGTGGGAACCGACGCGATCTCGTCCACAACGTCCATTCCCTCCGTCACCTTACCGAACGCGGCATAGGAACCGTCGAGATGCGGTGCGTCTGCGTGCATGATAAAAAACTGCGATGACGCGGAATCGGGGTCCTGCGAACGTGCCATGGAGATGACGCCGCGAACATGACGGAGCGGATTCTGAACGCCGTTCATACGGAATTCCCCTTTGATATTTTCTTCCGCGCCGCCGTACCCGCTACCGGTCGGGTCTCCCCCTTGGATCATAAATCCACTGATTACACGGTGAAAAATGAGGCCGTCATAGAAGCCTGCTTTCACCAGTTTTTCAAAATTTCCGACAGTGATCGGTGCGGCCGTCGGATCGAGCGCGATCTTGATCTTTTTGCCGTTTTCCATTTCAATGATAACCATAAATATATTTCTCCGTATCCGGGATGACGCGTCCCTTTATTTATTTTTCGAAAATTGTGCGTATATCCGGGAAAAATTTCATATACTATCGAAAGAACCGGGAAAGGAGTATCTTTGCTTTGGGAGACGGTAAATTCGATTTCAAAAAATCGGCGGCTATACTTGTCACGCTCATCGGCGGCGGTATTGTCGTCTGGTTTCTTTTCCGCCACTTTCTTGCGGTTGTTCTTCCCTTTTTTATTGCCTATCTTGCCGCCTATCTTGTCCGTCCGTGCGGGAATTTTTTGAGCAAACACACAAAAATCCCGTATAAACCGATCTGTATTCTGCTCGTACTCATTTTTGTATTCGGCCTTTCGGCGCTTGTCGGTCTTCTTTTCCGGCGGCTGTTCATCGAAGCCATGCGCCTGCTTACCTATCTTGAAGACAATCCCGATCTTATCCGCGGCCTTTATGAAAATGTCCGCCGTTTTTTTTCCGGGATTCTGGAACGTATTCTGCCGATGCTCTCACGAAGCGACGCACCGCTTGAAAACAGCGGCGCGGAGGCGTTTGACCGCATGATCGGCAACATGGCGGAAAAACTGCTGACGAACATTACGGCCGGCGCGGCGACCGTACTGACCTCTCTGCCCGGAATTCTCTTTTACTTTATTGTGACCATTATCGCGGCCATATACTTTTCCATGGATCTCAGCGAAATCAATGCCTTTATCCGCAATGCCGTTCCGCAAAAATTCCGCGGTATACTGGCGGTTCTGAAAAGCGGAACCGTCAGAACAGGTCTCCGCTACCTGCGCTCGTATACGATCATTTTCATCATGAACGTCACACTGCTGACCGTGGGACTTCTTCTCTTACAGCGGGACTACGCCTTTTTACTCGCGCTGATCTTCTCGGTGGTCGATCTTTTGCCGATTGTCGGCATCGGCATTACGCTGATTCCGTGGGCGCTTTATTCATTCATTACCGGGCTTCCGGGACTGGGCGTCGGGCTTCTTCTGCTTTATCTGTTCATTACGCTCTTACGGCAATTCATCGAACCGCGCCTTGTCGGTGCGGGAATCGGCCTGCACCCGCTCCTTACCCTGTTCGCCATGGTTACGGGCGCGCAGTTGTTCGGCTTTTTCGGCATGCTCATGGGGCCGGTAGCGGCCATCACGGTGAAAAGCCTTTGGAACGCGCGAAACGAAGCGGAAAATGAAGAAAAAACAGAAAAAAAGTGAGGATTGCCACCGGCAATCCTCACTTTTCATTATGCGCGTTCAACCTTGCCGGAACGCAGGCAACGGGAACATACATAAACGGTCTGGTTGCTACCGCCTACAACAGCTTTGACCCGACGGATGTTGGGTTTCCAGGTTCTGTTGGTTTTACGGTTCGAGTGAGAAACATTGTGACCGAACGCAACACCTTTACCGCAAATACAGCACTTTGCCATAATTTAGCACCTCCTACGCGACACCGGCAATACCGGCAGTCAAACGATATTTTTTTAGTCAACGTGACTATTATAGCATATACATTCTGAAAATGCAAGAGAATTTTTCGTATTTTTTTCTTAATTCCGAAAAATTTATTGATTTTTATCGAAGGATATGCTACAATGGGAAAGCAAAACGGAAAAAACGCAAACAGGAGAACGCTTATGAACAAAAAACTCATCATTGCGCTGGCTATTATCGCCGTATTGATCGTGGGCCTACTTATCACGCTCGCCTTATTAAATCAGAACCTGATTCTCGGTATTGCCGCGATTATTCTGTCACTTGCCGCCATTATCTGCGCTCTGATCCGCCCCGACAAACTGCTTTCGCAAGAAGACAAATAAGAAAAGACCGCAACGGCGGTCTTTTCTTTTACTCTGCTTTCTCCCGATGGGCGTCGATCAGGCGTTTCAGCGAACGGGCCTCCCTGTCGGTCAGGGTAACGCCGCGAAGCGCCGCGGAAAGAAGATCGGGTAGCGAATGTGAAAAAGCGGGCGCTATCCGCACGCGGTATTCTTCTGCCAACACTTCCTCGCGCGGAACGGTCGCCGTAACAACGGCGTCACGATTGGAAAGATAACCGCCGTCGCATAGTTTTTTCAGAACGGTATAGGTGGTCGTGCGCTTCCAGCCGAGAACCCCGGCGACGCGCGCCGTCAGTTCCCGGGAAGA
The DNA here is from genome assembly GCA_905210485.1 of uncultured Eubacteriales bacterium. Classification (GTDB taxonomy): domain Bacteria; phylum Bacillota; class Clostridia; order Oscillospirales; family CAG-272; genus UBA1740. Next base: position 20,435 of record CAJLXA010000021.1, read on the forward strand.
AAGCGGCTCGTTTTCCCATACGATATTGAGAATACAAAACTCGCAGTCAGACAGTTTTTTCATCAGGACTTTTTACTTTTCTTTGCGCGTTTCTTCGGCCAGTACTTAATGGCGAAATAGAGGAACAGAAGCGCTACAAGAATCAGGCAAACGGCAATAACGATCACAAGTTGCGGGTCGGAGATGAACGGTTTTGCAAATACATAGGCGCCGAAAGAAACCAGCAGGACGGCGATGATGAGACGCCAGAACGGGTACTTTTTCTGCGAATCCGTACCGTGTGCAAAATAGGAACGACAAACGTCAACCGTTCCGCGGAGCCACACCGCCACGCCGAATATCTGACATGCGGAGCCGAGGTTGATGATCTTCAGAGAATTGATAACGAGGCCGACCGCCACAAGGAGTAGAAGAAGCGCTTCGACGACGACCAGCACCTGCACTTTGCCGCGCGATGTGCGGATCTCTCCGAAAAGGTAACCGATCACATACAAAAGCAGAACAGCGGCAATGATGTACTGGAGCACCGTCATACCGAAATCGGGCAGTACCAGCATCAGAATACCGAACGTCAGAAAGAGTACGGCAAAGATGGCGTCAACAATGGCATTTTTAACAATCTTAGTCATAAATGTATTTATCCTTTCTTTTTTCTATGTACGCGTGCCGGTCGTGCCGGCACGTCGGGCATCAAAGCGTGATCTTATCGGTTCCGTGTTCTTTTTTATACTGCACGAAATCTTCATACTTACCGCTGTAATCAAAAATACCGTCGGGGCGGATCTCAATAATGCGGTTGGCTACGGTATTCACAATCTCGTAGTCGTGAGACATAAACATCACGTTTCCGCGGAAATCGGAAAGACCGTTGTTCACCGCCGTAATGGATTCGAGGTCAAGATGGTCGGTCGGACGGTCAAGGATCAGCATATTGGAACCGAAAAGCATCATGCGTGAAAACATGCAACGCACTTTCTCGCCGCCGGACAGCACGTTGACGGGTTTGAAAATCGCGTCGCCGGAAAACAGCATACGTCCGAGGAAACCGCGGAGATACGTCTCCGTTGTGTCCTTGGAATAACGGCGCATCCAGTCAAGAATGGAGTCGGTGCAACCGTTGAAATACGCGCTGTTGTCATGCGGAAAATACGACGTGGTAATGCTGACGCCCCATTTATACGACCCGGCCGCCGGTTTCACTTCGCCCATCAGGATACGGAAAAGCGCCGTAATGGCCATTTCGTTACCGACAAAAGCGATTTTATCGTTCTTTTGTACAGTAAAGCTTACATTTTTAAACAATTCCGTGCCGTCTTCGGCAGTAGCCGCAAGGTCATTGACAAACAGAATATCTTTGCCCGCTTCACGATCCATGTCAAATCCGATAAACGGATAGCGGCGGGAGGAAGCCGGCATTTCTTCGATCGTCAGTTTATCCAGGAGTTTCCGACGTGAGGTTGCCTGACGCGACTTTGACTTATTGGCGGAGAAACGGGAAATGAACGTCTGAAGTTCTTTGATCTTCTCTTCATTCTTCTTATTCTGCTGTTTCATCATGCGCTGAATAAGCTGTGACGATTCGTACCAGAATTCATAGTTACCGACGTACATTTTAATACCGCTGTAATCAATATCGACGATATTGGTGCAGACGTCGTTCAGGAAATGCCGGTCATGGGAAACGACGAGAACCGTGCCGAAATAATCGGAAAGAAAGTCTTCCAGCCACATGGTCGCGTCAATATCAAGACCGTTTGTCGGTTCATCGAGGAGAATAATATCGGGATTTCCGAACAGCGCCTGTGCCAGCAGGACTTTCACCTTTTCCGGCTCCTTTAACAGTTTCATTTCACTGTACAGAAGCGATTCGTCAAGGCCGAGCCCCTGAATGAGCTTGGAAGCGTCCGATTCGGCTTCCCAGCCGTTCATTTCCGCAAATTCCCCTTCCAGCACCGCCGCGCGCGCGCCGTCTTCATCGGTAAAATCTTCTTTTGCATAGAGCGCGTCTTTTTCTTTCATTACTTCGTAAAGATGCTGGTTGCCCTGCATAATGGTATCAAGGACCGTGAAATCATCATAGGCAAAGTGATCCTGACGAAGAACCGACATCCGGACGGTATCGGGAATTGAAACTTCGCCGGTTGACGGTTCAAGTTCACCGCAAAGCAGTTTGAGAAAAGTGGATTTTCCCGCGCCGTTCGCGCCGATAACGCCGTAGCAATTGCCGGGGGTGAATTTCAGATTGACATCTTTGAACAGAAGCTGTCCTCCGAAATGGAAACTCAGGTTGTTAACTGTTATCATGGCATACTTCCTTATTTTTTATCTCAGACGTTATTGTATCATATATTTTATAACGGGTCAAGGGAAAAAGCAAAATTTCGTTTTTTATCCGGAAAGTCCGCCTTTCCGCGGCGCCGTCACCAAAAACACCGTTTCCGGACAAAGATACAAAAGTGCGTACGGACCTTCTTGACTTCCGCCGCCGAAAATGATATACTTCATTATAATGAATGAAACGCGGCGGATGCGCCGGGAAGGATACTCCGTGGAACTGAAAAAGAATCAGACAGTAACATTAACCGTAGACGGTATGAACGACTTCGGCAACGGCGTTGCCCGCGCGGACGGCAAAACCGTTTTTGTCACAGGCGCCGTGGAGGGCGACACCGTAACGGCGCAGATCATCAAGGTAACGCCCGGCTACGCTGTGGCGCGCTGTACGGAAGTCCTCATTCCCTCTCCTTTCCGCGTCGACCCGCTGTGCCGCGCCGCGGGGTGCGGCGGCTGTACCTACCGCGCGCTTTCCTACGAACGGGAGAAAATAACCAAGGAAAACGACGTGCGTTTTGCTTTCCGCAAGGCCGGACTCCCCGACGTCAAAGTACTGCCGCTTGTTTCTGCGGGCAGAACCGAGGGATACCGTAACAAAGCGCAGTTCCCCGTTGCGCCGGATAAAAACGGCGACCCCGTTGCCGGATTCTATGCGCCGAAAAGTCATCGCGTAGTTCCCGCCGCCGACTGTCGGTTGCAGTCCCCCGCCTTTTCCCCGATCGTCTCCCGCCTCCTCGTTTTTTTCCGTGAAAACGGCATTACCGCATACCGCGAGGAGACCGGCACGGGCGACGTCCGGCATCTGTATTTGCGCTGTAACTGCGACGCGTCCGAAATTCTGCTCACCATTGTCGTGAACGGCCGCACACTGCCGCACGAAAAAGAACTCTGCGCGATGTTGCAGACCGATTTTCCGGCGATCGTCGGCGTTGTTATCAATGAAAACCGTGAAAATACCAATGTGATCTGCGGGAAACACTACCGCCTGCTGTACGGCAAAGCCTCCGTTACGGATACGCTGTGCGGCATCAGACTGACAGTGGCGCCGCAATCTTTTTATCAGGTAAACCATGACGCGGCGGAGCTTCTCTATCGGAAAGCGGCCGCGCTTGCCGGACTGACAGGCGACGAGATACTGCTCGATCTGTACTGCGGGATCGGTTCCATCGGTCTCACCATGGCCGACCGGGTAAAACTGCTTGTCGGTATTGAAATCATTCCGGAAGCCGTGGAATGTGCGAAAGAAAACGCCGCGCAAAACGGTATAAGCAACGCCCGTTTTTTCTGCGGCGACGCCGCCAATGCCGAAAATCTCCTGAAAGAAGCGGAAAAATCTCTCGGGAAAATCGTCCCTGACGTTGTTATTCTGGATCCGCCCCGCAAAGGGTGCGACGGCGCTCTCATCTCTTTCATCATGGATCGTCTCTCGCCGAAACGTATTGTATACATTTCCTGCAATCCCGATACGCTGGCGCGCGACGTTACCCTTTTCTCCGGAAAGTATACTGTCGGCGATGTAACCCCGGTCGACCTGTTCCCCCGCACCGGTCACGTTGAGGCGGTAGTCTGCCTCGAACGGCGACCAGACAGCTAACGAGTGAAGTTGCTACGCAGTGAAGTTTCGGTTATCGCCGAAGTGAAGTTTGCGCCGCAAGCAAGGCTGATTTTATAAATAAACTTCATATCGCACTCAAAGGGTGCAGTGAAACCGAATATTGGATTGAAATGCTTGTGGGCTCAAATGCGATAAGTGAGCAAATATCAAAGGAGCTTTTGCAAAAGTGTGGCGTTATCCGTCGTATGCTTGTGAAATCCATCACCACCGCAAAAGTCAACCCCGACGGCCAAGAGTAAATTGAGAGGTTACTTTATGGAACAAGAGCAGAAAAACATTGTCGAAGCAATTGCAGAAACCATAAGCAATGCTGTCGGTAACGGCGAAGAATTTGTTGCTCCTTTAGCTACTTGGCAAACAAAAACTCCTACATCCAAGGTAATCAATGCGGCATATTCCGAAGAAATAAAAGAATATTTAAAGGCGCCGGTTCCGGTCTGTAATAAAGCCGCATCGCTGAAGTTATTAAAGCGTTTCGCTCGAAAGGATTTTCGCGACTTTTGGACTACTCCCGTTGCGGAATATCTTCCTGCTGTCAGCGAAGGAACAATGAAGCTTTGCGAGCGTGTTTATCCACACGACCAGGCAATTTTCTATGCAAAAAAGCTGATTTCAACACTTTCACCAAAGGAACTGGCAAAGGATTTTCTTTACGGTGTAGCACACAACGCTCCCGAATACAGAACGACACTCGCTTGCTATTACTACATAAAAAATTTGCCAGATCATGAATTTGAAAAGAAGTATGTTGGCGCTGTCGTGAGTAAGGACGGTGAATGGGAGGACAGACACCGAGAGAGCAAATGCGAAATCTGCGGATATGATCATGCAGTCAGTACAGAGCCTAAAATGCAATTCTGGCACATTAACGTTGACATGGAACATTTCTATTTCAAGTCGTCGGTTCCGTTCCGCTTCGATCTCAATACGGCAATCATATTTTTAGAGGAATATAAAAAGCTTCCGTGCCCCGAGCACTCGTTGACAGATTACAAGCATTTTATGAAAATCATTGAGGTAATAGAAAGCGCGCCGCTGAACACGACCCCGGGAAAACTACGCAAAGAATTAAAGCAATCCGGTTTTTTGACAATGACGATGGAGCAGATTGAGGCATTTATCGATATGCTGGGGTATCTCAACATCTTGCACCCGAACGATTCCTTTGGCGTTACCGTCAAACACATCTGCGAAAGGGATATGCTACCGCCGCTTAGTGACAGAGGATATGCGGCTTACCCCGTAAATCGTTGGACACGTAAATACGGAATTGACTACGATAGTATTTCAATGCTTTTTGACGAGATTTACGAATAAAAGTGAGACTTTTTGGAGTTACAACCCCCATTTTAAACCGATTTTTATACCTTTTAGAGTTATGACCCACGTTGAAGCGGTAGTCTGCCTCGAACGGCGACCCGACAACCGTTGAATCCCGTCATCAGGCGACGTGTGCATAAAAACGTGAACCGCGCCGCCGCTATACCGTTCCCCGCTTTGAAACCGTCATAAAACCATGCCCCCGCACCGTCCGCACGGAAAATGCGGACGGTGTTCTTTTATTCTTTTTCCCGGAATCTATTAACACAGGCACAAAATCGTGATATACTATCCTGCAAGTCCGAAATCGTACTAACGGAGTGTGAAAAATGGAGATAAACCTGAGCAAACTCATGTACCGCGTGAACTGTCTCGCCTCCGACCTTGACGCATTGTACCATCAGGCGGCCGTGAAACTGGGACTGTCGGACAGCGTTATGTTTGTGCTGTATCTCGTTTATGAAAAAGGATCCGGCTGTCCGCTGAACGATATCCGCAAAGCAACCAGCATCAGTAAGCAGACCATCAATTCCGCCATTCGGAAACTGGAAAACGAACAGATTGTTTATCTGGAATCGGGCGGCGGCAGAGCAAAAACCGTGTGTCTTACGGAAAAAGGCAAAGAATATGTCGCCGGGACGATTGCGCGCCTGTTTCATGCGGAGTGCCGCGTTTTCGGCAAATGGACCGCAGAGGAGATCCATGAGTATCTGCGCCTTATGGAGAAATACAACAGCGACTTCCGGGAACAACTTGAAAAACTGTAAGGAGACCAACCATGAATATCATCACCATCAGCCGGGAATTCGGCAGCGGCGGTCGGGAACTCGGAAAACGTCTTGCCGATTTTCTGGGATATGACTATTATGACAGCGAGATCATAGCCGCCGTAGCGCGGGAAAGCGGCATGGACGCGGATTATGTCGAAAACACGCTCAGCAATCACGGGTGGAAAAATCAGGCGATTACTTTTCGCGCAACGCTCGGTTCCACCGCTTACGTTCAGTCCTCCAAAGTGACTCTGCTTCTGAAACAGAAAGATGTGATAGAAAGCATTGCCGCTCTCGGAAAGGATTGCATCATTGTCGGACGTAACGCCGACGTAATCCTGCGCCTGTATCAGCCGTTCAATATTTTCGTCTGCGCAACGCAGGAGGCCAAACTGCGGCGTTGCCTTGAAAGAACGCCCGAAGGTGAAAAACTGACAGAAAAAGAACTGCTTCGTAAAATGAAACAGATCGACCGCGTTCGCTCGCAAACGCGGGAAATTCTCACCGGTTCTCCGTGGGGGAACCGGAATACGTATCAGTTGACCGTCAACACCACCGCATGGGAAATCAAAGACCTGGTACCCGCGGTTGCCGATTTCGCAACACGCTGGTTTGGGGGAAAACAGTGAAACAACAAATTCAATTATCGGATCACTTCACATACAGACGTTTGATCCGCTTTACGTTGCCGTCCATCGGTATGATGATCTGCACTTCCGTATACAGTGTGGTTGACGGCTTTTTCGTGTCCAATTTTGCGGGGAAAACTCCCTTTGCGGCAGTCAATCTGATCATGCCTTTTCTTATGATCCTGTCCACCGTGGGCTTCATGTTCGGCACCGGCGGCTCCGCCATCGTGGCCAAAAACTTTGGCGAAGGGGACAGAGAAAAAGACAATCGCCATTTTTCCCTGTTCGTTTATACCGCCGCCGCGCTGGGCGTATTGTTTGCCGTTCTGGGAATCCTCTTTATCCGCCCGATCGCCATGCTTCTCGGCGCCGAGGGCGAAATGCTGAATAATGCCGTGCTGTACGCCCGGATTATTCTGACAGCGCTTCCGTTCAATGTGCTTCAGCTTCTGTTTCAGTCGTTCTTCGTAACCGCCGAAAAACCGAAAATGGGACTTACCATCACGGTGATGTCGGGACTTACCAATATGATACTGGACGCCGCGCTCGTAACTCTTTTGCCGCCGGAACACAAACTGGCAGGGGCGGCCGTGGCAACGGCGCTGAGCCAGGTGATCGGCGGCGCAGTGCCACTCTTGTATTTCGGACGGAAAAACAGCAGTATCCTCCGGCTGGGTCGCGCCCGCTTTGACGGAAAGGCCATTTTCAAGGCCTGCGCCAACGGCTCCTCGGAATTTATGAGCAACATCTCCATGAGCCTCGTGGGTATGCTCTATAACATACAGCTTTTAAGATATGCGGGGGAAAACGGCGTGGCCGCATACGGTGTGATGATGTATGTCAGCATGATTTTTTCGGCGGCCTTTGTGGGGTACTCCATCGGTACCGCTCCCGTTGTCGGGTATCACGACGGCGCCAAAAATTATACCGAACTGAAAGGATTATTGAGAAAAAGCCTTGTCATGATCGGAGGTTTCGGGATAGCCATGGTTGCCTCCGCCGAACTGCATTCCGTGCTGCTTGCAAAAATTTTTGTAGGGTATGACGCCGAACTGATGCAACTGACCGTTTCGGGATTCCGCATATTTGCCCTTTCCTTTATCTTTATGGGTTTTGCCATTTTCAGTTCCGGTTTCTTCACGGCGCTCAACGACGGCGTTACCTCCGCCATCATTTCTTTCCTGCGTACACTAGTCTTCCAGACCGCCGCCGTTATTCTGCTTCCCTTGATTTTTAAAATCCGCGGCGTCTGGATCTCTATTGTGATCGCGGAACTGATGGCCGTTATCTTTTCCGCAATGTTCCTCATTATAAAACAAAAGAAATACCATTATTGAAACGCGACGGATAACCGTTTGCCGTAAAAACGCCCGAATCCGCGCCTTTTGCAAGACTCTTAACGCAACTTGTCCGCAAAAAACCGTTGCAGACCTCATTTCCCTCCGAAATGAACACGCAACGGTTTTCTTTTTATTATGCGGATCGTTCTTGCATCCTATCCATGCCGGCAATATCAGCCGAAAACATCGTCATATACGTCAAGAAGATGTTCGGGCAAAACACGCATACGCCAAAGCAAACGGAAAAATGTTTCCGCCGCCGCAGGCGATGTTGTGAAATCCCGTATTTCCGCAAAAAGCGCCGGAAAAACACCTCGCCGTTCCATCGTCAACGTAAAATGCTCGCGGCCGTCTTTCCGGGTGCGGCATAGCCGATAAACGATCTCCCCCTGTTTCCGTGTTCGTCTTCTTTCGCAAATGTCTCCGCAAAACGATAATTCCTGTTTCTTGTTCATAGCTGTTATATGCCTCCGATGTCTTTTGGTTATTACCATTATAACCGTTTCCCCGTCTTTTGTCTTGTTCGCACGAACCATCGATAATGGAAATTTATTCCATCATATTTGTGCATCATCACGAAAAACAAACGAAACCCGATCCATTGCGACCTTTGTTCTGCGTATAACCCGCATATTGTGAATATTCTCATCGTATACAGGCGGCTCTGTTTGTTTTCGGGATAGAATTTCCGACTGATTTTTTTATAAGATCCGTCATATATTCCCGGGAACTGCCCTTTTTCTACCTATTGCACAAAAATGTATATTTTGAATAAAGGCGCCGTAACCGTCCGGAAAAGATACGCCCATACTTTCGCCGCACGCAATGAATCCATCCGGCGTACCGGCGGACGATATATTTTATCTTCCGTTTACCCACTTGTATTTTGTTTTTATCTGTGATATACTTCGTGTAAACGGTTACACACCGTAAAAACCATATCGCGCTTTTTACATTTTCAGGCAGGAGAAAACGATGAATATTTACGATATTGCCAAAAAGACCGGCGTTTCCACAGCCACCGTATCGCGCTACCTTAACGGATCGGGATACGTCGGCAAAAAAACACGGGAACGCATCGCCGAAGTTATCGCGGAAAGCGGTTATACGCCGTCCGGTTTTGCGCGTTCCCTTTCCCGCGGCGAAAAAATGAAACTTTTCGGCGTTATCGTTTATCGGATAAACGACCTGTACTATGCCGGATGTGCCGCCGTTCTTGAAAAAGCGTTGCGGACGGCGGGTTATGAAATGATGCTCGGTTGCGCGGAAAATACGGAAACCGCCGTCGCCGCCGTGACGGAATCGCTGATCAAGAAAAACGCCGACGCCCTGATCTATATCGGTTCGGCATTTACCGAAACGGCGCCGTATATCACGGCGCACATCGCACCGCGTATTCCCTGCTTTTTTATCAACGCCGCCGTAACGGGAAACAATGTTTTTTCCGCGTTCTGCGATGACGAAAAAGCCACGGCTTCCGCCGCGGCAATACTGGCCGCACAGAGAAAACGGCCGATCTATCTGTACGATCGGGAAATCTACGGTACCGCACGCAAGCGGAAAGGGTTCCTTTCCGTTTTTCCCGAAGCCGGCGTTTACCTGATTGACGACGGTGAACCGTCATCACGAAAAAAACTGGCGGCAATCCTGCGCGAAACCGACGCCGACGCCATAATGGCGGCAAACGATACGCTTGCCGCCATTGCGATCCGGGCGGCACATGACATCGGGCGCCGCGTTCCGGAAGACATTGCCGTTATCGGGCATGACAATTCCTTTATTTCGGAACTGACAATCCCGGCGCTGACTTCCATTGATAACGGAGGGGAAAAACTGGCGGCAGAGACAGCGAAAAAAATACTCTCGTTCTTTCAAGGCGAAAAGTTCGCCGCCGAAACCGAAATAGAAGCCGTTCTGAAAAGACGTGAAAGTTTCTGAAGAATATTCAAAAACTATGCCCGCAGGATAGGCTATGCCGAAAACGGTTTTTGCAATATATCCGTTAAAATCCGATTCAGATAAGTCGCCCGTCCACGCCGATCACTCTCACGCTGAGCGGAATCTCACGTCCCGTGGCCGCAATCGCGCGCTTCACGGCATGCTCAATGCCGCCGCAACACGGCACTTCCATGCGCGCCACCGTCACACTGCGTACATTGCCCATGGCGAAAATCGTCGTCAGGCGCTCCGCATAGTCTTCATCATCCAGTTTCGGACAGCCGATAAGCGCTATGCGCCCTTTGATGAAATCTTCATGAAACGCGCCGTAGGCAAACGCCGTACAATCGGCCGCGATCAGAATATCGGCATTACGGAAATACGGTGCTCCCGGCGACGCCAGTCTTATCTGTATCGGCCACTGGGAAAGGCGGCTCGGTACGGTTGCGGACAACGCCGCGTCGGAAACCGTCATCTGACGTGCGCGCATGCCGGGGCACCCTCCGTGCGGCGCGGCGCTCTTTGCCGCTTTTGTCTTTTTCACGGCGGCTTCATCATATGCCGGCGCTTCCCGCTCTTCAAAAGTGATGGCCCCCGTCGGGCAGGCGGGCAAACAGTCGCCGAGTCCGTCGCAATAATGTTCATGCATCAATGCGGCCTTACCGTCCACAAGTTGAATCGCGCCTTCGTGGCACGCCGTGACGCAGGCACCGCAACCGTTGCATTTCTCTTTATCTATTTTAATGATTTTCCGTATCATAGGATCCTCCTCTATCGGACAAAGCCGTTTTCGGTTACAGTATAACATATCGTTTCGGGATTTGTAAAGCGGTAAATCCCGAAAAAAGACCATAAAATCCCCAAAAATGTAAACTTAACATTATAATTTGCACAATAATGTCACAGAAAAAACAAAAAACAATCCATATTCTGCGCTTGACAGAATGTGCATTGTGTGCTAAAATATAACATGATTACATAGAAATATCCGCGTCCCGTTCATACCGCACGGATAAAGGAGGAAAAACATGGCACTTCAGGAATCCGGCGAAATGTATCTTGAAACGATTTTGATTTTGTCCGAAAAGACCGGCTTTGTCCGCTCAATCGACGTATGTGAATATATGGGTTTTTCCAAGCCGAGCGTCAGCCGCGCCGTCGGTCTTCTGAAACAAGGCGGTTACTTATACATGGAGCGCGACGGCAACCTCGTCCTGACAGACGCCGGCAAAGAAGTCGCACGGAAAATATATGAGCGACACAACGTTCTGACCGAATGTCTTATGCGCCTCGGTATCGACCGTGAAACGGCCGCCGAAGACGCATGCAAAATCGAACATGTCATCAGTGATAAAACATTTGAAGCGATAAAACAGTTTCTCGGTAAATAACCGGATAAAAAAGAGGGCGAAGCCGCGGCTTC
>CAJLXA010000022.1 GCA_905210485.1 uncultured Eubacteriales bacterium
ACCGTCCGGCGGGGTGTTTTTATATTGTTTTTCCCATGCCTTTTGCGATGCGGGGCAAGCGGGAGCGGGTAAAGGAGGCGCGGCGAAACAGGCGTGGTAATGCGGGCGCGGTAAAGAGGCAAAGAGGCGATTTACGCGCACAAAGCAGTGTACAAATCAGCGTTCGGTGCGGTTCTTTACCTAACCCATTTTTCGCTCACTATTTCCCGGTCGCTATGCGGTCGCAACTTATACCGGCAACCGATTACTTCTTAAACTCGATTATGGATTCGTCCCATACGGCAGGGGCTTCGTAACCGAGCAGATTGACGGTGGTGGCCGCTACGTCGGACAGTCCGAATGTGTCGGAATGTTTGACGGTGTAGGCGTCACGGTAGAAGTTGTCGTAGAAAATAAAGGGGACTTTATTCAAGGTATGGCTGGTTTTGGCTTTCATATGACCGGCTTTATCCTTTTTCGGTTCGCCGGTTTTTTTGTCGATCTCATACATTTCGTCCGCGTTGCCGTGGTCGGCGGTAATCATGGCGACGCCGTGGAGACGGTCGATAACGGGGAGAATGCGTGCGAGACAAAGGTCGAGCGCTTCCATAGAACATTCGGTGGCAAGGAAATTGCCGGTGTGGCCTACCATGTCGCCGTTCGGGAAATTGACGCGCAGATAGCGGTATTTGCCGCTTTCGAGACATTCGATGAGTTTGTCGGTGATTTCGGCGCACTTCATCCAGGGACGCTGTTCAAACGGTACGACGTCGGAGGGAACTTCAATATAGGTTTCGAGTTCTTCGGAGAATTTGCCGCTCTTGTTACCGTTCCAGAAGTAAGTGACATGACCGAATTTCTGCGTTTCGGAAATGGCAAGCTGCGATACGCCGCTTTTTACGAGATATTCGCTCATGGTGTTGGTGATTTCGGGAGGATTGACGAGATAGCGGGAGGGAATATGCAGGTCGCCGTCATATTCGAGCATGCCGGCGTACAGTACGGCGGGAACGCGTTTACGGTCGAATTTATTGAAGTCCGGGCCGCCTTCAAAGGCTTTGGAAATTTCGATGGAGCGGTCGCCGCGGAAATTGTAGAAGATCACGCTGTCGTTGTCTTCGATTGTGCCGACGGGCTTGCCGTCTTTGGCGATGACGAACGCGGGAAGATCCTGGTCGATGACATGGAGTTCGTTACGGTAGGTCGTAATGGCTTCATTGGCGGAAGAGAACTGTCTGCCCTCGCCGAGAACATGCGTTTTCCAGCCGCGGTCGACCATCGACCAGTCGGCTTCATAACGATCCATGGTGATCTGCATACGTCCGCCGCCCGACGCGATCATAATATCAAAATCGGAAGAACGGAGACCGTTCAGGAATTCTTCAAAAGGATCGACGTACTGGAGCGCGGAAGTTTCCCCGACATCGCGGCCGTCGAGCAGAATGTGGATACGGACGCGTGCGACGCCGTCCTTTTTGGCTTCCGCGATCATGGCTTTCAGGTGGTCAATGTGCGAATGGACATTGCCGTCCGAAAAAAGGCCGATGAAGTGAAGCGTGCTGTGGTGATCTTTCACATTTCCGATAAGAGACGTCCATGCGTCCGAAGCGAAGATTTTGCCGTTTTCAATCGACTGGGAGACCAGTTTTGCGCCCTGCGCGAAAACCTGACCGGCGCCGAGGGCATTGTGACCGACTTCGGAATTGCCCATGTCATCGTCGGTCGGGAGGCCGACGGCCGTACCGTGTGCCCGAAGAGCCACTGTCGGATAGTCGCGCATCAAGCGGTCGAGGGTCGGTGTGTCGGCGGCGGCGACAGCGTTGGCCGCATTGGCGGGAGCAAGTCCCACGCCGTCCATAACGATGGTGAGAACGGGGCCTTTTACACCGTCAAAAGCGGGATCCTTTTTCAGTTCGTTTACCATAGAATGTGCCTTTCTTTTTATCTCAATATATATTTTTGTAAATCGTTGTTTACATTTTAGCGATTTTATCGGACATTAAATATCGGCGGCTGACAGATACCGCGCGCCGTTTTCGGCGATGAATTTCTTTCGTTCGTCGATGGCGTTGCCGAGCAATGTTTCAAAGATTTCGCAGGTGGCTTCGGCGTCGCAGGGGCGGATCGAGATAAGGCGGCGCGTCGCCGGGTTCATGGTGGTTTGCCACATCATTTCCGGCTCGTTTTCGCCGAGACCTTTTGAACGTTGGAGCGTATATTTCTTATCGCCGATCTCTTTCAGTATAGCCGCTTTTTCAGGCTCGTTGTAAGCAAAATAGGTTTTTTCTTTCGTTGTGATCTCAAAGAGCGGCGATTCCGCAATGAATATCCGTCCCTCTTTGATCAGCGTCGGGAGCAGACGGTAGAAAAGCGTCAGAAGCAGGGTACGGATCTGGAAACCGTCTTCGTCGGCATCGGTACAGATAATGATCTTTGACCAGCGGAGAGAAGCAAGGTCAAATGTGGCGATGTCGCCCTTGACCTTTCCCTGAATTTCCGCGCCGCAACCGATGACGCGCAACAGATCGACGATGATCGGGCTTTCAAATATACGTTTGTAGTCGACTTTCATACAGTTCAGCGTTTTGCCGCGGACGGGAATGATCGCCTGAAATTCGGCATTGCGACCCAGTTTGACCGAAGTCAGAGCCGAGTCGCCCTCCACGATATAGAGTTCGCGGCGGGTCGGGTCTTTTGAGCGGCAACCGACGAACTTTTCCACACGGTTGGCAACGTCCATGCTGCTGGAAAGTTTTTTTCTGATGTCCAGCTTTGTTTCTTCGGCTTTTTCACGGCTGCGCTTGTTATCCAGTACCATTTTTCCGAAAAGCGCGGCCTCTTCCGGCTTTTCGATAAAGTAGATCTCCAGTTGCTTTTTGATGGATTCCGTCAGCGCTTTGGCAATAAAAACGTTGTTTATGGCTTTTTTCGTCTGGTTTTCATACGACGTTTGCGTGGAACTGCTGTTGATGATGACCACAAGACATTCGGCAATATCCTGAAAACTGATCTTGGATTCGTTCTTTGTATACTTTCCCTGGGCGCGGAGATAAGCGTCGAGGGCGGAGGTGAAGCCGGTGCGTACCGCCTTATCGGGGGCGCCGCCGTATTCCAGATAACTGGAGTTATGATAGTATTCGCAGACGTTTGTGACATTGGAAACGCAGAATGTAATCTCCGCTTTCAGGCGGTAATCTTCCTTGTCTTCACGGTCGCGGCCGCGCGTATCAAGTTTCCAGTAGAAAGGCTCCGTTTTGGCATTGCCCGCCGTGATTTCGCGGATATAGTCGGAGATGCCGTTTTCATAGCAATACTCGGTTTTTTCAAATTTACCCGGCGTTACCTCGGTATTGAGCACGAACCGCACGCCGGCATTGACGACGGATTGCCGCCGCATGGTTTCGATAAAGAATTCTTTCGGAATGGCAATGTCCGTGAATACCGCGAGATCGGGTTTCCAGCGGACGATGGTGCCGGTGCGCTTTTTATCGGATTTTTCAAGGTCGCGCACGGTGAATTCGCTTGCCGGTTCGCCGCGGCGGAACGAGATTTCGGACAGCGTTTGTCCGTTATAGGATTGCACCGTCATATATTCCGACGCGTACTGTGTGGCGCAGGCGCCGAGGCCGTTCAGACCGAGGGAGAATTCATAGGCGGATCCGCCGGAATTGTTATTGTATTTACCGCCGGCATACAGTTCGCAATATACAAGTTCCCAGTTATACCGTTTTTCTTTTTCATTATATCCGAGCGGAACGCCGCGGCCGAAGTCTTCCACCTCGATTTCATGATTCAGCCATGCGGTCACGCGGATCTCTCTGCCGTGTCCGTCGCGCGCTTCGTCAACGGCATTGGCGAGAATCTCAAGGAATGAATGTTCGCATCCTTCAAGGCCGTCCGAACCGAAGATGACGGCGGGGCGTTTCCGTACACGGTCGGCACCCTTCAGCATGGTTATGCTCTGGTCGTTATATACTTTCGTTTCTTTCGGCATGATGCTCTCCTTTATTCTTAATCTATCATATTATTCTACCACGCCGCTTTTGCGTTTGTCAAGAATCTGACGTTTTTTTCTTTTTCGGGTACGTTTTTCCGCTGTCACGCTTCAACGGGAGCGGATCAATGCAGATACATATGTGCACAAATTCTGCACATGCCGGAGTAAAATATAAAAAAGCACACCAACATTGAAAAAAACACATAAGGAAATGTCTGCCGCATCTTGATTTTTTGTGCGGTTTCCTCTATAATGTTAACAGTACTTTATCCGTATTTCCGATAATATTCCGCGAAAGCCTTATGATAACCCGCAATATCCATAATATCTGAATATAAGGAGACAACTATGCACGACTATGAGAATCCCCGCGCGCTGTCGGAGGGCCGCCTTCCGGCACACGCGTATTTTATTCCGTTTTCCGACCGCGCGGGCGCGCTTCGGGGCATTAAAGAGGAGTCGCCGTACTACCTGCTTCTGAACGGTAACTGGAATTTCTCTTATTATACCCGTTTTGCCGATGTTCCCGCCGATATTGCCGAAAAAATGCCGGATGACGCGGATGTTCTTCCCGTTCCGTCCAACTGGCAGATGTATGGTTACGACGTGCCGCAGTATGTCAATGTGACGTATCCCATTCCGCTTGACCCGCCGCATGTACCGTCGGAAAATCCGTGCGGTGTGTATTCCCGTACATTCTACGTGCCGGAAACTTTTTCCGGACGGCGGACGCATATCGTGTTTGAAGGCGTTGACTCTTTCTTTTACCTGTATGTGAACGGACGGAAGATCGGTTTTTCCAAAGTGCCGCATATGCCCTCCGAATTCGACATTACCGATTTCCTCGTTCCCGGCGAAAACACGCTGACGGTGACGGTGCTGAAATGGTGCGACGGAACTTATCTCGAAGATCAGGATTATATCCGGGTATCGGGCATCTTCCGCGACGTATATCTGCTTTCGCGCGCCGCTTTCGCCGTTACCGATATAGAGATCGGCGCCGGTCTTACAAACGGATACCGCGACGGACTGCTTTCGGTGAAATGCCGTGCGGACGGCGAACCCGCCGTGCGTTACACGTTGCTTGACGCGGACGGCAATTCCGTATTTGAGGGAAGCGGCGAAGTGTCGGGTGCGGTTATCCCCGGCGTTACGGCATGGAATGCCGAAAATCCGTATCTGTACACGCTCCTGATTGAAACGGCCGATGAAGTCATTGCGCAGAAAACAGGTTTCAGAAAAATTGAGATTTCGGAAAAATGCGCGCTTCTCATCAACGGCGTCCCTGTAAAACTGAAGGGCGTCAACCGCCATGACACGCATCCGCTTTTCGGACATGTGACGCCGCTTGATTTCATCGAAAAAGAATTGTGCCAGATGAAGCGTTACAATATCAACACCGTCCGCACGTCTCACTATCCCAATACATCGGAGTTTCTTGCGCTTTGCGACCGCCTCGGTTTTTATGTGGTGGCGGAAGCGGATATTGAAACGCACGGGCAGATTTATACGGATCCGAAGAAACCGGGATACAAGGGATACGATCCGCGCATGATCGCCACCGATCCTATGTGGTACGACGCGATGCTTGACCGTGTTTCCCGTCTTCTTGAACGCGATAAGAACCATGCGTCCGTTGTTATGTGGTCGATGGGGAACGAGTCGGACTACGGCCCCAATTTTGTCGCGTTGGGGCGTTATACGAAAGAGCGTGATCCTTCGCGCCTCACTCACTATGAGCGCGCGGCAGAGGCGGCGGAATCCGGGCGCCCCGAAGACAATGTTTATGACGTGGAAAGCGCGATGTATCTCAAGCCTTCGACGCTGGAAGATATAGGCCGCGGCAAGTTCCGCAAGGGACGTCCTTTCTTCCATTGCGAATATGCGCACGCCATGGGTATGGGCCCCGGCGGGATGAAAGAATATATGGAAGCCTACTACCGCTATCCGAACCTGATCGGCGGCTGCATCTGGGAGTGGGCCGATCACAGTTGCGTGATCGAAAACGATAAAGGTGAGAAGAATTACGGATACGGCGGCGATTTCGGCGAAAAGTATTCTTTCGGCAACTTCTGCGTTGACGGCCTCGTATTCCCCGACCGTACGCCGTCATCCGGCGCTTTGGAAGTCAAAGCGGCCTATGCGCCGCTGCACATTACCGTGCGCGACGCGGCAAAGGGCAACTTTACGATAGAAAACCGCTATGATTTTACCGATCTTTCGGCATTTGAATTGTCGTATACCGTGGAATGTGACGGACGTATTCTCCGCGAGGGCGTTCTGTCGACATTCCGTTGCGCCCCGCATAAGAAAAAGGCGGTCAGCGTTCCGATACCGGCCGTATCGGAATGTCGTTTCGGCATGCATGTCACTTTCCGTCTGAAGCAGAAAACCACAACGGCGTATGCGCCCGTGGGATATGAGATCACGGCCGTTCAGTTTGCCGTTCCCGTTCCCGAAACGCATGCGTTTTTCCTGCCCGCGCACGGAAAGATTGTAAATTGCGAGGAAACCGCCGCGACCGTGACGGTCACCGGCTTTGATTTCCGCTATGTTTTCGACAAGGCCAAGGCCGCGTTTACGGTGCTGGAGAAAAACGGCGTCAGTATTCTGTCCGCGCCGACCGACATCAGCGTCCGCCGTTCCAATATGGATAACTTCCGCGGCATCAAATGGGATTGGTATATCCCGCAGGACAACGCTCATCGTTATACCGTTATGGATCTTACGGCCGTCCGTACCGACGAATACCGTATAGAACATACGGAGGCGGGCGTGACAATCGAAGGAACCGGCGCTTTGACTTCTTTCGGCGTATCGAATCTTGTGAACCGTCTGCGGTTCTGCTATGAAATCGGAACAAACGGCGTTATCAAAGCGACGATCGGCGGAGAACTGGGCGCGTTCGATACTCTGCCGCGTTTCGGCATGGAATTCACATTGGCAAACGACTGCGATCATGTGACATATTACGGTATGGGACCCGAAGAAAATACGAACGATTGCTGTTTACATACGACGGTCGGCACATACCGCACAACGGTACAGGAAATGCATGTGCCGTACCCCATGCCGCAGGACTGCGGTAACCACACGGCGACAAAATGGGTCTTCCTCTCCGACGGCCTCGGCCGCGGCATCCTCGCCGTTGCGGATACACAGTTTGATTTTATGGCCTCGAAATATTCTGCGGAAATGCTGGAGCAGGCCAATCATCAATGGGATCTTACGGCCGATGACCGCACCTATCTCCGCATTGACTACAAGACGACGGGCACCGGCAGCGGCAGTTGCGGTTCGTTCACGGACGAACGGTATCGTATGAATGACAAAACCTTCGCGTATTCTTTCCGTTTCCTGCCGTATATTGCGGGAACCGATATTACCGGTATTATGTAAAACCGGCGCCGCGGCGTGCTTTTCTGCACCCGCGGCGTTTTTACGGACGGCGTATTTTGCAACATGTTTTTTAAAATTTCCGTCGGCTATTGCAATTTTTATGCAGTTATGGTAAAATATTAACCTGTGTGGCTTGTATACGGCCACCGTTTTCCCATGGCAATATATCTTTCTGGAGACATTCTCTTATATGGAAAATTATGAAAATGAAATCGGGAGACGGCGTACATTCGCCATCATCTCCCACCCCGACGCCGGCAAGACCACGCTGACGGAAAAACTGCTTCTGTACGGCGGCGCCATTCAGTCCGCCGGGTCGGTCAAAGGCAAGTCCGGTGACCGTCACGCCGTTTCCGACTGGATGGAACTCGAAAAAAAGCGCGGCATTTCCATCACATCGTCGGTCATGCAGTTTGAATATGAGGGGTACTGTATCAATATTCTGGATACGCCGGGACACCAGGACTTCTCCGAGGACACCTATCGTACGCTTATGGCGGCGGACAGCGCGGTCATGGTCATCGACGCGGCAAAAGGTATCGAACCGCAAACTCGCAAGCTTTTTCGCGTATGCGCCATGCGGCATATTCCGATTTTCACTTTCATCAACAAACTGGACAGGGAAGCGCGCGATCCTTTTGATCTTCTGGACGAGCTGGAGCATGAATTCGGCATCGGCACCTATCCCATGAACTGGCCGATCGGTTGCGGCGTGAATTTCAAGGGCGTATTTGACCGCACGGAGCGCAAAATTCTGGCGTTCAATGAGTTTCACAGCGGCAGAACCCGTCTCTCTTCGATTGATTGCGACATTACCGAAACCGAAAAACTGGACGGCCTTATCGGCGAAAATCTCCGCCGCGAACTTGTGGAGCAGGTGGAACTTCTTGACGCTGCAAGCTTTGATTTTGACCTTGATAAAGTGCGTTCCGGCCGTTTGTCGCCCGTTTTCTTCGGTTCGGCGCTCAACAACTTCGGTGTGGAACCGTTCCTTGAATCGTTCCTGAAACTGACAACGCCGCCTTTGCCGCGTGAAACCGCGGAGGGGACGGTCGATCCTTTGTCCGGCAAGTTTTCCGCTTTTGTATTCAAGATACAGGCCAATATGAATAAAGCGCATCGGGACCGCATCGCGTTTATGCGCATTTGTTCGGGAAAATTTGAGAAGAATACGGAATATTATCATGTGCAGGGAGGACGGACGCTGAAACTGTCACAGCCGCAGCAACTGATGGCGCAGGACCGCGCCGTCGTGGACGTTGCTTATGCGGGCGATATTATCGGCGTTTTCGACCCCGGCATCTTTTCGATCGGAGACACCGTGACGGCAACCGATATGCGCGTTACTTTTTCGGGTATTCCGACCTTTGCCCCCGAACATTTTGCTCTGGTGGAGCAGATGGATTCCATGAAACGCAAGCAGTTTGCCAAAGGGATGACGCAGATCGCGCAGGAAGGCGCGATACAGATGTTCTTTGAGCCGAACGCCGGTATGGAACGCGTGATTGTCGGCGTGGTCGGCGTTCTGCAGTTTGACGTGCTCAACTTCCGTATGCAGAGCGAATACGGCGTGACGTTCCGGCAGAGTCCTTTGGGATATGATACGGTGCGCTGGATCGGCAATCCCGACGTGGATCCCGCGACGCTTCATCTGGCGCACGGCGCCAAATGGGTGCAGGACGTTCGCGGACGTAATCTGATCCTTTTCCAAGGGGAATACAGTATCCCGTGGATTATCGAGGAAAACGAAGGCGTTGACCTTGATCTCATGCTTTTCGGGAAGAATACATGACAAAAACCGGGAACGGCGTGGCTATGCCATCGGCCGTTCCCGGTTTTCCACGTATAGCGGTGACCGTATGCCCGAAAACGCGTCGGGGGTACGGCCGGAGGCGGGGAGAAAAACGGGGATATACTATTTAAAAACACTTGCGGGAATCAGGACAGAATGTCTTTCATATCCTTTTCGCTTTTCGGATAAACCGTGAGTACGCCGTCCGTGTCCAGCGTTGCAAGGAAAATATCCCGCGTCGCCGGCGCGTTTTGTTTCTTCATTTCGCGATCAAGGAAAATGCGGTCGAATCCGAGGGCCGTCAGATTTTCTTCAAGCACCGCGCCGTCCGTGATGACGTTTCCGGGAACGGAAGCCGGCTTTACGGGCGCTCCGAGATCGGAGGGCGTTGCCGGGCGTTTGTCCGCTTTCGGCAATATGCTCAGTTTACCGTTCGGTTCGAGAAATACGGTGTCAACTTCCGCAAGATCGAAGTATCCCTGTTCGCGGCATTGCATCAGAAATTCGCCGAGATCAATTTTCTCTTTTTTGAAGTTTTTATAAAAGAAGCGCCCGCCGCGGAACATCAGCACGGGTTCGCCGATTAAGAAGCGGCGCGCACGGATACTGCGATCGGTGATGAAAGACAGGAGAATGGTTGCGCCTGTATAAATCGCCATGGCGATCAGCGGTACCAGTATTTCATCAAGCGGCGCAATCGCCAGTTCCGCGGCGATACTGCCGATGGTGATACCGTTGATATAGTCGAAAACGCTGAGTTCGGATACCTGCCGATAACCGATCAGCCGCGCCATGATAAACAGAACGATAACCGAAAAAAGTGACGCGAGAATCGCATGCCACCACATAAAAACACCTTTCTTCCTATGCAGACTATGCTTGCAGTATGGACGGAAAGGCGTTTTGCTATACATGTTTATCGGTTGTTGTGTTCGGCACGGAAAGCGCGCGGCGAAACGCCGTACAGGTGGCGGAAAGATTTTGCGAAGTGAATTTCGTCACGATAACCGCATTGTTCGCTGATTGCGGCGATCGGCAGGTCGGTTCCCGTAAGCATGGAGGCGGCGAGCGAAAGTCTTTCGCCGATCAGGTATGCGTCCGGGGAAACGCCGACTTCCGTCCGGAAAACGCGCGTCAGATAGGAGTGGCAGAGATGCATCATGTCGGCGAGCGTACGGATACGGAAATCGGGATTTTTCAGATTCATTTTAATGAGGGAAATCGCACGCTCCGACAAACGCGGCCGGCGGTTTCCCTCGCCGGTAACGCCGCGTTTTTCAATGGAGAAAAGCGTGAAAAAAGCGGCAAGCGCGTCGGTTTCGTCAATGCCGCCGGATTCCCCTTTGGAGAAGAGGCGGGAAAAAAGGTCGCGGAGTCTGTCCGGGAAACGCGCGGCACGGCACCGTTCGTTTCCGAAAGTAAGAAGCGACAGGTAAAAATCCGCCATCTTGCCCGTGAAGCCGAACCAGACGTAATCCCACGGGTCATCGGGAACGGGGAAATAGCAAAACCGTTCGCCGGGACGGATAAAAAACAACAGGTTTTTTTCGGCGGTGTATTCTTGCCCCTCCACAACAATCCGGCCCTTTCCGCCGAGAATGAAATGCAGGGTATATTCGCTCTGCACACGCGGCGTGTAAAGCGGTTTTGTGACATGAAAATCGTCAAAACCGATATTACTGATGTGAATATCTTCGATACCGGTGGGAAGCAGGCGGTAGTAAATGGCGCTTTTTTCGGTGAAGGTTTGCATGTTTTTGCTCCTTTCCGTTTCGGGTTTATTGTAACAAATTGCTTTTCATATGTCAATGCTTTTGCAAAAGAGGATAAAAAAACACTGCTATTAGCGAAAAAAGTATCTTGTATAAGCGCATGTCTTTCCGTATAATGAAAATGCAGAAAACAACGACGGAACGCTTCTCTGCAAAAGGGACGCTTTGCCGGAAAACAGGAGAAATATATGAAAAAGACACATGTAAATATGGGCATTATCGGCCTCGGTCAACGCGGCGAACAGCATCTGAATCTGCTTCTTACCTATGAGGACGTATCCATTGTCGCAGTATGTGACAAGTATGACGATCGTGCCAAAAACGCGGGCAATAAAGTGAAAGAAAAGAGCGGGGAACTGCCTCTGGTCACCACCGATTATCGTTCGTTGCTGGCGGATAAAAAGGTTGAAACGGTTCTGATCTCTACCGACTGGGAACTGCATATTCCGATTGCTTGCGCAGCCTTGGAAGCCGGAAAGGTCGTGGCGCTTGAAGTCGGCGGCGCATACAGCGTAGAGGACTGCTATAAACTTGTCAGAACGCAGGAAAGAACCGGCACGCCGCTTATGTTCATGGAAAACTGCTGTTACAATAAAGACGAACTTCTGGCAACGGCTCTTGTGCGCAGCGGCCGCTTCGGCAAGATCGTTCACTGTGCCGGCGCTTACGGCCATGACCTGCGCAGTGAAGTGGCATACGGCAAAGAAAACCGTCATTACCGTCTCCGCAACTATCTTCTCCGCAATACCGAGAATTATCCGACGCATGAACTGGGGCCGATCGCCAAAATCCTGAATATCAACCGCGGCAATCGCATGGTGAGTCTTGTGTCGGTGGCGTCGGGCGCGTACGGCATGCACGAATATATAATGAACAATAAAGATAAAGTTGACGCGTCGCTTCTCGACGCAACATTCCGCCAGGGCGATATTGTGAACACCGTTATCACCTGCGCCGACGGCTCGACGATCCTTATGCAACTCGACACCACGCTCCCGCGCTCCTATAACCGCGATCTGAAAGTACGCGGCACGCGCGGCATGTATGAGCAGGCGACCAATTCCGTGTTTTTTGACGGCGATAAAGAGTACTGGGAACCGACCAAATATTATGCCGACGTTATGAATAACGCGAAAAAACTGGAGGAAGATTATCTTCCCGAGGTCTGGAAAAAGATCACGCCTGAAGAAATTGCTGCAGGACACGGCGGTATGGACAGCGTTATGTGGCGTTGTTTCCTTGACGCATATAAAAACGGCGAAGAAATGCCGATTGACGTATACGACGGCGCGGCATGGATGGTGATTGCGGCGCTTGCCGAAGAATCCATTGCTCACGCCGGCGCACCGGTAGCTATCCCCGACTTTACAGGCGGACGTTGGCAGATGCGCGAAGCGCAGGATGTGATGCCCTTGCCGAATCCTTGTGCGAAGTAAGAAAAAGCGATACATATAACGTTATAAACAAAAAATAATACAGATATATCCATAACGGCTGACGCGGCGAAAAAAGAAACCGCGTCAGCCGTCTTTTTGCTCCCTGTAGTTTTCGTAAAATGCCGAATGTAAAAAATATACATAAATGGACGATTGGAATTCAAAATGCAGAAAAATAAATCCATATATTCCGCACGACGCCATTTTGCGATTGCCGCGGAAAAAGAGAATAGCCGTCGCAGGTTGCTGAAAATTGTAAAACGTTGCGCATACACGGCTGTATTGTTTAGAATTGTCACATTCCGACGAAAGAAATAAATGTGCATAAAAGTATATTTTATTACGAACAGACAGTAAAATATATCCATATATACGGCTACGCGATGTGAAAACAGTGCGTGTATTCGGTGAAAAAATACCGCGCTCTTGACACGCGTTATTTTTTTTGGTATAATAACTACGTTCCGTGATGAGACGGCAATACCGTCTCTTTGCCGTGCCGGACAAAGTGAAACCGCGGATCGTCACCGTGCGACGTCCGCGGTTTCACCGAGATCCGAGCCGTTTCCCGTTTGGGGCGGCCGTTAGAAAGGAAAGGAGAGCCTCATGCGTCGGCTTCTCTTCATATTCAGCACGCTTTCCAAAATAGCGGATTTTCTTATCAATACTCTGTCCATCATTTGCGGTTATCTGATTCTCCGCTTGTTTTTATATGATTTTGATGTTTTTGAAGCGGATCCGGACGTCGGCCTGATCGTCGTTTTGATTTCCGCGTTTTCCATATTCGTTTATTTTCTCGCGGACTTTTATAACCCCACGCTGTCCGAAAACTCTTCCCAGCGATTTACCCGCATCGTTCTGTCCAACGTCATCATTTTTGTGCTCCTGCTCCTTGTGATCTTTCCCTTTACCCAATACCGCCTTTATTATCTTGTCTGGCTTGCCTTTTCCGTCATTCTGTCTTCCGCGGGTCTTATGCTCCGCTGGAAGATTTCGACCCGGCTCCGCAATTTTCTGAAACGCGCGGACATCGGTCTCACGCGGGTTCTGATTGTGACGGACGATCCGGCGCTTACACGGTATTATCTCCGTGAGATACGGGCGCACAGGGAATACGGCTATTCTTTTATCGGCTATGTCGGGGACTGCCGCGTCGGGCGTGAAGACCGCCTCGGTCCAACGGCCGACCTCGGACAGATTCTTGACGAGACAAAGCCGGATCAGGTTGTGTTTGCCGTTTCGTCGTTTTCCAAAAACGCGCTTCTCCATCTTGTCAACCTTGCCGAAGACCGTTGCATAAAAACCTATCTTTTGCCGCATTACTGTTCGTATTTCCGCTCGCCGCGTCAGGTGGTGGAGATCGGCAGTATGCCGTTGATTGATATCCGGTACACGCCTGCGGACAATATTGCGGGGCGCCTCGTCAAGCGGCTTTTTGATTTTTTCGTTTCGCTCATACTGCTGATCGTTCTGTCGCCGTTTCTTGCCGCGGTGGCCATCGGCGTTAAGATTTCGTCCCCCGGCCCTGTCTTCTTCTGTCAGGAACGCGTCGGTAAAAACGGCAAGATTTTCAAAATGTATAAATTCCGTTCCATGAAGCTGAACGATACGGAAGAAACCGAATGGTGCAGTGACGCCGACCCGCGCAAAACGCGTTTCGGTAACTTTATCCGTCGTTATGCGATTGATGAACTTCCGCAGCTGTTTAATGTTCTGCGTGGGGATATGAGCCTTGTCGGACCGCGCCCCGAACGCCCGTATTTTGTGGATTACTTCCGCAAATCCGTGCCGATGTATATGCTGAAACATCAGGTATTGCCCGGTATGACGGGTCTTTCGCAGATTCTGGGACTGCGCGGCGATACGTCGATCGAAGAGCGGATTCAGAAAGACCTTGAATATATTGAAAACTGGTCGATTCTTTCCGATCTCAAGATTCTTTTTCTGACCCCTTTCCGTATTCGCAACCGTCACGAAGTTTATGAACAAAACGAACAAAAGCACGCCGCCGAGGCGGAAGCGGAGGACAACCATGAGTAAACGTGTTCTGATCGCCGCGTCGACGATGTCCCATATCCGTAATTTTCATCTGCCGTATATCCGCGCCCTCAGGGAACGCGGATATACGGTTTCCGTTATGGCGGCGGGAGAATCGGCGGATTATCCCGTTCCGTTCCGCAAATCGGTGTTTTCTCCGAAGAATCTTCTGAATATTCTGCGTATACGCCGTATTCTGAAAAAAGAGCGCTTTGACGCCGTTCTTGTCCATACGTCGCTGGCGGCTTTTCTTGTGCGCATGGCGGCGAAAACCATGCGCCGGCGCCCGGTTGTCATCAATACGGTGCACGGTTATCTCTTTTCCGACGGGAAAGGGCTTCGCAACCGTTTGATGTTGCTTTGCGAAAAAATGTGCCGCCGTGTGACGGATTATCTGTTTGTCATGAACCGCGAGGATAAAGCGATTGCGGAGAAATATCGCCTTGCGAAAACGCCGCCGGTGTTTTTTTACGGAATGGGTCTTCCGGCAGACCGTCTTGTACCGGAATCGCCGGACGACGCCGCGGCTCTGCGGCGGCAATACGGCCTTTCGGAAAACGATATTCTTTGTTTGTTTACGGGAGAGTTCAGCCGCCGCAAGGATCAGCTTTTTCTGATCGGACTTTTGCCGGCGCTTCCCGTGCATATCAAACTGTGTCTTCTCGGACAGGGCGCCGCGTTTATTGACTGCCGTCGTGCGGCAGAAGAATACGGCGTTTCGGACCGGGTGTTTATGCCGGGGCAGATCGCGGACATCGCGCCGTATTATGCCGCGGCCGACCTGTATCTTTCCGCCGCGCACAGCGAGGGATTGCCGTTCAATATTCTGGAAGCGATGGCGGCGGGTCTGCCGATCGTGGCGACCGATGTCAAGGGGCATTGCGATCTTCTCCGCGGCGCGGAGGACGCCCTGCTTGTATTGCCCGGCGACCGCGATGGATTCCGCAACGCGGTTCTGCAGATGGCGGAACGCGGCCGGCGCAGAACGGCCTATGCCACACTGCCGCGGTATCTGCTTCCGAATCGGCTTCTCCCCAATACGGAAATGTATGTCGCGGCCATTGAAGGAAAGGAGATTCCTCATGACGGAGAATAATATAACGGCATGTCGTCTCTTTGCGCCGGCCTTTGCCTATCGCTTTTTCCGGGGTATGGCATTTCCCGTATCGGCCGTGTTTCTGACCCTCCTCGGACATACGATACCGCTTCTTGACATTTACACGGCCTGCCTTATGATGGCCGCTACGGCATACGGACTGTATGTAACGCGGGATATCCGCGTAACGCTTTCGCCCGTTTGCCTCATCTATTTTACGGCCAATGCGGTGCACACGCCGCACATGCCCGCGTACAGTCCGTACTATGCTTCGCCGCATGCGTTGATCATTCTCGGTCTGGGTCTTCTTCTGTTCTTTGCGCCCGTTTTTCTTTTTGTATTTCAAAAGCGAAAAGAAAAGCTGGCCTATCGGCCGACGTTGTGCGACGCGGGCATTTTTGCTTTCTCGTTTTTCATGTTGCTGTGCGGCGTCGGAAATCCGTCAAGACGTTTGGCGGACAGTATATTTACGGTGTTTTTTCTTCTGTCGTTGTTTTTCTTCTTTTTTCTGTATCGCGCGTATATGCCGAAAACGGAAGAGAATATCCGTTATCTTATGCGTCTCCTCGCCATGACCGCGCTGACGGTCGCCGTGATGGTATTTGAAGTGTATATCGGGTGTTTTATCCGTAGCGGCGCTTTTCCCGTAAAGGAGCAGGTGGTGCTGGGATGGTCGATCAATAATTCGGTCGGCGCCGTGCTTGCCTTTCTTCTGCCGCCGTGTTTTTATCTCGCGGCGACCGAAAAACGCGGATATCTGTGGTATATGGCCGCCGGCGTTGTCTATATCGCCGCGCTTCTGTCGCAGTCGCGGAATGCCTGGCTTGTGGGAACATTGATTTTCGCCTTGTCGGCAATCGCCGTGTGCTTTGTGGGACAGAACCGGAAAAAATACCGTTTGCCGACGGCGATCATGGCCGGCGCTTTTGCCATTGTATTGATTTTCGGTATTGTGGCTTTGTACGCCAAAGGCGTTGACGTGTTCGGCAAACTGTTTGACGGCAACGGCCGCCTCGATATATACCGTGCGGCTTTGCGCCGGTTTCTCGCGTACCCGGTTTTCGGCGCGGGTTTCTATGACAGTTATGTAAACGAATGGACGTTTCAGGTCTTCCCGTATTTTTACCATAATACCGTTTTGCAGTTCATGGCGACGGCGGGCATTTTCGGCCTCGCGGCCTATCTGTTCCACCGCGCGACAACGGTAATCCCTGTTGTGAAAAAGCCGACGATTCCCCGCATTTTTGCGGCGCTCGGCATGCTGTCGCTTCTTCTTTCATCGCTTCTCGACGTATTTATTTTTCTCATATATCCCGGCCTTTTCTATTCGCTTTATCTTTATCTTATCATGGCGGATGACAGGGAATAACAGAAAAACCGGGCAGTCCCTTTATCGGGGACTGCCCGGTTTTCTTGTCGCTGCGGCACTGCGGGAGAATCAGGCTTGTCCCGCCGTTGTTCCGTAATGAATTTTGTCAAGGTAACGCGTGAGGAAATAAACGCCGACCGAAAGGACAAGCATGATGATCGACCAGAACTGCGACGGAGAAAGCAGGCCGCCGAAGAAATAGGCGCCGCGATCGTCGCCGCGGACAAACTCAATGGCAAAGCGGAAGATCGCGTATGCCGCCAGATACACACTGAGATTGTAACGGAAATGCTTTTTCAGCAAGAGATAGGACAGAACGCCGAACAGAATGAAGAGAAACGCCGCTTCGTAAAGCTGCGTGGGGTGAACGGGGTTCGGCAGGTTCGGAAATTTCACGCCGAGAAACGAATCGGTTTCTTTACCGTAACAGCATCCGGCGAAGAAGCAGCCGATGCGGCCGAAGCCGTGCGCCACCGTGATACAGCAGGGCAGTACCGAGAGAATGTCGATGAGGCGCCCCGGAAGACGTTTGCGGAAAAGGAAATAAAGACCGAGGAAAACAACCGCGCCGCCGATCAGGCCGCCCATAAAGGTCATGCCGGAACCGAAACGGAATCCCAGTTCGGGGTGCTCGCGATAATTGTAAAATGCCTGGAACAGAGTGGCGGCGAGAAATCCGAGTACAATAGCGGCAACGCCGTCGTAAAAAATGAAATCGACGAATTTTTCGTTGATACCGATCTTTTTTGAATAAAGAAACAGTACGACAAAGCATACGAGAACGCCGATGGCGATCATGATGCCGTACATATGGACATTGAGAAAGAGTGCGTCCGGTAACATGGTAAAACCTCCGTTTTCTATGATACCATCTATTATACACCATTCTTTCCGATATGTCAAACGCAAATTATTCACTTTTGTTCGTTTTTTTTGCTTCCGCTTTTTTCTTTTTTTGTTTCTTCTTTTTTTCTGTTTCGTCCGGAGAGGGGATTTTCACGGAAACGGGGCGTTTGGCTTCGTCAAAGTAGAAAAGTACGCGGTCGCGTTCCGGCAGAAATCCGCTGAAGTTTCCGAATTTCTTTTTTACGGCCGTACATTCCTCTTTCGGTAGGAAATCGGTGGGCGGGATCCGTCTCCCGTTTTTTCCGAGAGTAAGCGCCGTTTCCGTGCAGAACAGACGTTTTGCGCGACGGAACATCGAAAAAGCGACGGTGAACGCGCAGAATCCGCCGTCCGTATGCGCCGCGGCGATGTTCAGCCTGAAGATATACGTGCGAAAATGCAGATTTTTCTTTTCGTCTTCGTCTTTTCGATAGGCGTCGGCAATCGCGGGAAACAATTGATTTTTTATGCCGTCCCGATAGGTTTCCGCATAGGTTTCCAACGCGGAGGCAACGGGGGCGGGAAACGGCTCCTGCGGGTACGCGGTAATGAATGTGGCGAGCGTTATGCCGTCTTCTTCAAGCGTATCCTCCGCGGCCACGGGAACGTACGGTTCTTTTTTTACGCTTTTTTCGGCCGCGGCGTTCTTTTCCTTTTTTCCTTTCTTCATGGTACCCGTCCTTTCTTTTTGCCGTATGATAATCATGTGCGGCATACCGCGTTCTTTCCTTACAGTATATGAAATGCGTCGCGTGGAAATGCCGTTATCCTTTATCGGTGACAAAATGAAAGAAAAAACGGGAATTTGTGACTTTTCGGAGAAAAAGCGAATATACTGTAAAAGAAAGGTAGAACAGGGGGAAATTTCAAATGAAAACAAAGTCGCTCGGTTGTATTCTCGGCATATGCGCTCTGGCTTTCGGCCTTGGAGTGCTTCTTTCCTGCTTTTTGCCGGAAGAGGTATTGGTGGTCATTGAGGCGCTCCTCATCGCCGCTGTCGGAGGCGTTTACTTCTTGGGTTGCAGGAGGTGACTCTTTTATTGAAATTCTACGTAATCCGCGCACCGCGGATCTTTCTGCCGCTTCTTCGCCGTCTTTCACGGAATAAGAAGCCGCGCCGCTGAAAAGTGCATATTCCGGGCGCCCGCGAAGGCATGCTGTCTTCGCGGACGCTTTTTTATACGTCTTTTTGTTTCAAAACAATGTGAAAATGTGAAACTTTGTTTCATTTCCGAAAAAAGGAAACGCTTTAAAAAGCTATATAAATAAAAATGAAGAAAATTTTTGTTGACAAACGCAAAGGAATGGTGTAGAATAAAGAAAAGTGAAATTTTGTTTCGGGAGGAGAAGTATGAACCGTACGTTGCTTCGCGCTCAGGCGCTATACGGAACGATGGGAAAGTCGGAGAAAAAAGTGGCCGATTTTCTGCTTCTTCATGCGGGAGAGGTGCTCCCCTATTCGATACGGGAACTGGCCGCGGCTTCCGACAGCAGTGAAGCGACGGTGGTGCGCTTTTCGCGACGGCTCGGTTTTGCGGGGTACCGCGACCTGAAACTGGCGCTTGCGGGGGAATCGGAGAAAAAGGTGATTACGCCGTACATTGCCCCCGACGACGACTGCTACGCTATTTTTGAGAAGATCTGCAATGACGCGTATCTGTCTCTTGAACGAACAAAGAAAACTTTGTCCGCGGAGAAAATGACCGCCGCGTCCGACGCCATTGCAAAGGCGCGGAAAGTGGTGCTGATCGGTCTCGGCAGTTCGGCGTCTGTCGCCATGGACGCGGCGAACAAACTTCTCCGCGCCGGGTGCAACAGCTTTGCGTATTCGGACACGCATATGCAGGCAGTCGCCGTGTCGCGCATGGGAACGGGCGATGTGCTCGTCGGAGTTTCGCAATCGGGCGCTTCCAAAGATATTGTCGACGCCATGCGCGTGGCGCGTGAACGCGGCGTTTATACCGTGGCGGTCACTTCCGCCGAAAAATCGCCGATCACACGGCAGAGCGACTGCACGCTTCTGACGGATACCGAGGAAGTGCGCCACTTCTCGCAGGGATTCGCCTCGCATCTTTCCCGGCTTCTTGTCCTTGACGCGCTTTGCTACCGGGTGGCGCAACAGAATGAAACGGAGGACGGAGACGAAGCAGAGATCACGCTTTTGTCAAAACGTATTTCCGACGAAAAGGAATAAAAGAGCAGGTGAAATTTCGGTTCGCCTATTGCAATCCGTAAAAAAATATGTTATACTAAAGAAGTAATTATGCTTTCTCCGTGTGACCTGCGCCCGACGCGGTTGCCGGACGAGCCGATTCGTGTCTATATATCCGTCATTAAAGGAGACTACATATGAAAATTCTGGTTGTCAACGCCGGCAGTTCTTCGCTGAAATATCAACTGTTTGATATGCCGGAAAAGGAACCGCTTGCGAAAGGGCTGTGCAACAGCATCGGCGAGCATGACCCCGCGACGGGGAAACTCGTGGACGGCAAGATCAAGCATACCCACAACGGCGAAACGTATGAAGAGATACGTCCGATCGCCAATCACGACGCGGCGTTGGCGCGCGTTCTCGAATTGCTTACCGATGAAAAACTCGGCGTGATCGGAAGCATTGATGAGATCGCGGCGGTCGGTCACCGCTTCGCTCACGGCGGCGAAAAACTCCGTAAGTCCACCGTTCTCGGCGAAAAGGAGATCGAATATATCCGTTCGATCGTTCCGATCAACCCGCTTCACGGCCCCGGCTCCCTTGCCGGCGTGGAAGCATGCAAAAAGGTTCTGCCCAATGTGCCGCATGTCGGCGTTTTCGATACGGCTTTCCATTCCACAATCCCCGATTACGCTTACATATATCCGCTTCCGTACGAATGGTATGAGAAGTACATGGTTCGCCGCTACGGTTTCCACGGTACGTCGCACCGCTATGTTTCGGGGCGCGTGGCCGAACTGATGGGCAGGAAACCGGAAGACCTGAAGATCATCGTATGCCATCTCGGCAACGGCTCTTCCATTACCGCCGTGGATCACGGCAAGGTCGTCGATACTTCGATGGGTTTCACTCCGCAGGAAGGCGTTCCGATGGGAACGCGTTCCGGTTCCATTGATCCGACGATTGTGACTTACATGATGAAGCAACTCGGCAAAACGCCCGAAGAGATGGACGCGATCCTGAATAAAGAATCCGGTCTTCTCGGCATATCCGGCGTATCTTCCGACTGCTATAAAGTGATGATAAACAAGGACCCGGCGCTTGATTACCGCGCCAAACTGGCAATCAACGTTCTTTGCTATGACATCAAGAAGATCATCGGTTCGTACATCGCCGCCATGAACGGTGTGGACGCCATCGCGTTCACGGCGGGCATCGGTGAAAACGACCGCGAGATCCGCCGCCGACTCTGCGAAAACATGGACTATCTCGGCATCAGACTGAATGAAGACGCGAACGCGGCGCTGTCCCGCGGCGAGGAAGGGGACATTACCGCTCCCGATTCGCGCGTCCGCCTCTTCTCGGTTCCGACGAACGAGGAATATATGATCGCTCTGGATACGCAGACATTCATTTCTTAAACCGCTACCGAATTTTTAAAATTAAAATACATGAAATTCTGAAAGGAACTACACTATGACACCGTTTGAAATCAAAAAAGCAATCTGCGAAGTCGGTCACAAACTTTATGACCACGGCTTTGTGGCCGCTAACGACGGCAACATTTCCGTCAAGGTGAACGACAATGAATTCTACTGCACTCCGACCGGCGTGTCGAAGGGCGCTTTGACCCCCGACATGATCATCAAGATCGACGGCACCGGCAAAAAACTGGAAGGCAAACTGAATCCGTCTTCCGAGATCAAAATGCACCTCCGTGTGTACCATGACCGTCCCGATGTCAACGCCGTTGTTCATGCGCATCCCCCTGTCGCTACTGCTTTCACGGTTGCCGGTGTGGAACTTGACCAGTACATTCTTCCCGAAGCCGTTCTGACGATCGGCGCCGTTCCTACCTGCGAATACGGCACGCCCTCCACTATGGAAATTCCGGACTCGCTGGCTCCGTATATTCAGGATCACGACGCGTTCCTCCTCAAGAATCACGGTGCTCTTTCCGTGGGCAACACGTTGACGAAGGCTTTCTTCGTAATGGAAGAAGTCGAATTCAACGCCAAAATCTGCAAATATGCGCGCGAACTCGGCGGCGTGGAAGAAATTCCGTGCGAACAGCTTGAGAAACTGATGGAACTGCGCAAGAAAATGCAGATCCCCGGCCGTCACCCCGGATGCAAGAAGTGCAAAAACCTCGGCACCGAAAACTGCCGTTGCAAACAGAATATCCCCGGCCATACCTGCAATTGCGGTAATGCCGACGTTGCCAATGCCGATCCTGCACTGGTGGAAGCTATTACGAAAAAGGTTCTCGCCGCTCTCGGCAAATAATCGCGGATCGGACTTGTTCCGACCGGCATCAAGGAGAAAATATGGCTCTTAATTGGAATGAAGCCGCCGTCGACGACATCGTGAAACGCGTTGTCGCCGAATGGAAAGGCTCTTCTGCCGGAACCGGGGAAACCACAGGGACATGGGATTCCACGCAGTATTGCGGACGGAAATTCATCGGTGTGTACGAAACGATGGAAGAGGCGATCGAAGCCGCTTCCGCCGGGTATCGCGCCGTTCGCTCCATGTCGGTTGCCGACAGAGAAAAAATTATCACAAAGATTCGTGAACTGATCCGCGCGGAAGCCGCCGTTATGGGGGCGCTCGGCGTTGCCGAAACCAAAATGGGACGCGCCGATCATAAAACGGCGAAGCATCTTCTTGTGGCCGACAAGACCCCCGGCACCGAGGACATTGTACCCACGGTGCGCACGGGCGACTGCGGCCTGACGCTGACCGAGCCGGCGCCTTTCGGCGTGGTCGGCAGCATTACCCCGTCGACCAACCCTTCCGAAACCGTTCTTTGCAACAGTATCGGTATGATTGCCGCCGGTAACGGCGTGGTCTTCAATCCGCATCCCCATGCCATCGCCACCTCGAACTACGCGGTGGATCTTGTCAACCGTGCGTCCCGCCTTGCGGGCGGACCGCAGGTGCTTGTTGCCTCGGTCGTCAAACCGACAATGGACACGGCCGCCGTCATGCAGTCGCATCCGGCCATCCGCCTTCTTGTCTGCACGGGCGGCCCCGGCGTTGTAAAAGCCGTACTTTCCTCCGGGAAAAAGGCAATCGGCGCCGGCGCGGGGAATCCGCCTGTTATCGTGGACGATACGGCCGACATCGCAAAAGCCGGCAAGGATATTATCGACGGGTGCACGTTTGACAACAATCTTCCCTGCATTGCGGAAAAAGAAGTTTTCGTTTTTGACAATGTGGCGGATCGCCTCATAGCCGAAATGATGAAACACGGCGTTTACAAGCTGAGCGACGCGGAAGCCGAGGCGCTTTCCAAAGTCGTTGTGAACGATGTGAAGAATCCGAAAACCGGCATCGTGAAAAAAGTTGTATCCCGCGACTGCGTGGGACGCGACGCTTCCGTGCTTCTTCAGAAGATCGGCGTTCACGTCGGGAAAGAAATCCGTTGCCTGATCTATGAAACAAATTTCGATCATCTGTTCGTACAGACGGAACTGATGATGCCGATTCTGCCTATCGTGCGTGTGCGCGATATCGACGAGGCCATTGACCTTGCGGTAAAGGCGGAGCACGGCAACCGTCATACGGCACATATGCATTCCAAGAACATCGATAACCTCACGCGCTTTGCCCGTGCGGTAGAGACGACGATTTTTGTAAAAAACGCTCCCTCTTATGCGGGCATCGGCTTCGGCGGAGAGGGACATACCACATTCACCATTGCGGGTCCGACGGGCGAAGGACTGACATCTGCCAGAAGCTTTACCCGGTTCCGCCGCTGTGTTATGGTGGATAACTTCCGTATTATTTAAAGAAAGGTCGTATCACTATGGAAATCAATCCTTCTCAGGTGGAGAGCATTGTCCGCAAGATCCTCGGCGAAATGTCCGGTTCGTCGGCTTCGGCCGCGCACGGCGACATTCCGAAAACCGCCAAGGTTGCGATGCTGACGTCTCCGAAACATATTGAAGTGAAAGAATATCCGATTCCGCCGCTGGAAGACGACGATGTTCTTGTTAAGGTCGAAGGTTGCGGCGTTTGCGGCACCGACGTTCATGAATGGAAAGGCGATCCTTTCGGTCTCATTCCCGTTACGCTCGGTCATGAGGGCACGGGTGAGGTCATCGCTCTCGGCAAGAATGTGAAATTCGATACCGCGGGCAATCCAATCCATGTCGGTGACAAGATCGTGACCTCGGTTATCTCCTGCGGCGAATGTCAGATCTGCCGCAATCATCCCGCGAATACAAACCTGTGCGATAAGCAGGGTGTGTTCGGTCTTATTCCGCACAATGAAGCGCAGCCGCTTACCGGCTGGTTCTCCACACACATTCTGATCCGCAACAAAGGCGCTACATACTTTGTTGTGAATGATCTGAATCTGAACGAGAGAATGCTTCTCGAACTCTCCACCGTTTGCGTTCATGCACTGAAGCGTGCAAACGGCACGGGACTCATGAACTTCAACTCCAAAGTACTGATTCAGGGTTGCGGACCTGTCGGCCTTGTACAGGTTGCGGTGCTCCGCGCGGCCGGCATCAACCACATCATTGCGGTTGACGGCAACCCGAAGCGTCTGGAAATGGCAAAGAAACTCGGCGTGAAGACTACCATCAACTTCCGCGAACTGGATACGCTTGAAAAACGTGTTGAAGCCGTCAAGGCCGTCACACACGGCATCGGCGTTGATTTCGCTTTCCAGTGCACCGGCGCTCCTGCGGCGGCGGCCGATATTTACGCCTATATCCGGCGCGGCGGCGGCCTCTGCGAAATGGGCTTCTTCGTCAACAACGGCGAATACAGCGTTAACCCGCACTTTGCTATGTGCAACAAGGAGATCAACCTTGTCGGTTCGTGGGATTACAGCGCCGAAGATTATCCGACGACGATGGCCTTCCTCCGTCAGGCACGCGAGATGAAGATTCCGATTGAAGACCTGATCACGCATACGTTCCCGCTCGACAAACTGAACGAGGCAATGGAAGTCAACGTGGCACAGCAGGGTATCAAAATCTGCTATAAAGCAGACTGAGGTCGCAGAACATGGCGCTCGGTATGCTTGAAGTTTACGGTTTCACAACGTCGATCGTCGTTGCCGATAAGGCGGCGAAAGCGGCCGATGTGAAGATCGTGGCAATAGATAAAAACAAACCCGCCAATGCCGATACGGCCGAGGTGCCGCTTGTGATGGTCGTGAAAATGGAAGGCGACGTTGCGGCGGTGGAAGCGGCTATGGCGGCCGGCAGGGAAGAAGCAGAGAAGCGCGGTCTGTATATTACCGAAAAGCTGATTGCGCGTCAGTCTCCCGATATGGAATGGTTTGCGCACCTTTCCGCCCTCGGAAAAGACAAACTGCGATAATATCCGTGCGGAAACGATACGGAAACGCAATTCATAAAATCCGAAATCAATAATTTATAATATATTTTAAGGAGAATTCTCATGATGGAAGCACTTGGTATGGTAGAAACCCGCGGCCTTGTTGCCGCAATCGAAGCGGCCGACGCAATGGTAAAGGCCGCAAACGTAGTTCTGATCGGCAGCGAAAAGATCGGATCGGGACTCGTCAGCGTCATGGTACGCGGTGACGTCGGCGCCGTAAAGGCCGCCGTTGACGCCGGTTCCGCCGCAGCCGCCGCCCTCGGCGAAGTTGTGGCAACGCATGTAATTCCTCGTCCTCATGCCGACGTGGAAAAACTTCTGCCCTCGATCAAATAATCGAAGGACATCATTGTTCCTGCGGAGAAAGGCATCGGCCTTTCTCCGGGCAGGAGCGTTCCGCCGCGGCGCGATCGGACGCGCCGATGCCGGTTTATATGCCTACAGGGCAATTATCCGAAACTTATCCCGACTTATGTCCGGATTTTCGGCAGACAGTCGTTGATTATCCGGTCTATATGATCCGGAAATTCGGTATCCGGCAGGCGCCGGAAGAAACAAAGAGGTACATACGGTATGCAGGACGATTTCATTCTTGATATGGTGAAAAAGGTCATTGCGGAAATGGGCGGGCAGTCTGCCGCGAAAGAAGCGGCGGAAAACACGGTTCCCGTCGGCGTTTCCAATCGCCATATTCACCTGACGCATGAAGACGTGGAAACGCTGTTTGGCAAGGGATACACATTGACGCCGCTGAAAGAACTGTCGCAACCGGGGCAGTATGCCTGTAAGGAAACGCTGACCATCGTCGGCCCTTCACTGCGCCCGATTGAAAAGGTGCGCGTGCTCGGCCCCGAACGCCGCGCGTCGCAGGTGGAAATTTCCTGCACGGATTCCTATGTTCTGAAAGTAAAACCGCCGGTCCGCGAATCCGGCAGACTGGCCGGAAGCGCACCGATTACCATTATCGGGCCGTGCGGCGTCGTGACGCTGAAAGAGGGTTGCATTATCGCCAACCGCCATATTCACATGTCGCCCGCCGACGGGGAGCGCTTCGGCGTGAAAGACGGCGATACGGTGACGGTGGACGCAGTGGGAACACGGCGCACGCGCTTCTATGACGTGCAGGT
Organism: uncultured Eubacteriales bacterium; assembly: GCA_905210485.1. Classification (GTDB taxonomy): domain Bacteria; phylum Bacillota; class Clostridia; order Oscillospirales; family CAG-272; genus UBA1740. The sequence continues at coordinate 26,406 of CAJLXA010000022.1, forward strand.
GCGCGTTGACAAGGCGTTCCGCCTCGAAATGCATATTGACACCGACGACGCCAATGCGGTCGGACTCGGAAACGGTTCAACGGTAACCGTGGTAAAGGAGTAACATCATGTTAAAGGGAATCGTAAGAGATAATATCGTATCCACAAGAAAACAGGACGCGCTTGTCGGCAGCAAGTTTCTTGAGGTGCAGTTGATCGAAAATAACAACCTTACCGACAAATATCTTATCTGCGTGGACAGCGTTGGCGCCGGTATCGGCGAAACCGTGCTGATTACCGTCGGGAGCGGTGCGCGACTGGCACTGCATAATCCCTCGGCACCGACCGACGCCGTGATTGTCGGTATTGTGGACTAAGGACGGGTGAAAACATGGAACTGAAAGAAATTATGCGGGAAGCAGGCATCGTCGGTGCGGGCGGCGCCGGATTCCCCTCCTATATGAAACTGGCGCCGGGCGCCGATACGCTTCTGATAAACGGCGCGGAATGCGAACCCCTGCTTTATACCGACTATACGCTGATGCGCGACGAACTTCACCGTGTATGCCGCGGTGCACGCGCCGTTATGGACTTTGCGGGCATGAAGCGCACGCTTCTCTGCATGAAAGAGCATAATGTAAAGGCTCTCGGATTTACGGACGGGCAGGAACTGGAACCGGGAATTTTTGTGAAACAACTCCCGAACGTTTACCCGATGGGTGACGAAATCAATATGATTTACGAAGCGACCGGCCGCGTTGTCCGTCCGGGCGCCCTGCCGATCACGGCAGGAGTGATCGTTTACAATGTGGAAACGGTCTATAACATCTGCCGCGCCGTTTCGGAAGAAACGCCCGTTACCGAAAAGTGGTGCATGATCGGCGGCGATATCCGCGAACCGATTGTCTTCCGTGTACCGATCGGCGCACGTATCCGCGATATTTTCAAATTTTACGGCATTACCGTGCCGGAAAATCATGTAGTGATCGACGGCGGCCCCTCTATGGGATTCATTATTCCGTGGCAGACGGCGGTAATCAAGAAGAATACAAAATCGCTGCTCATTCTGCCGGACGATATTCCCGCAGTCGTTTCCAAACTCGTGACGCCGAGAAACGCGGTGACGCATTGCAGTTCCAACTGCTGTCAGTGTACCCGTTGTTCGGACATGTGCCCCCGCGGACTTCTCGGCTATCCGCTGGAGCCGCACCGCATGGTGCGCAGCGTCACAAGCGTGGCGGAGGCGGATCCCGAACTTGTCAAGACGGCAACGCTTTGCTGTAACTGCGGCATTTGCGAACTGGCGGCGTGCTGCCAGGGCATATCCCCGCGTTCCGTTATCAATGAATATAAGAAGATCCTGGCAAAGAACAAGATCCGTTACACAGCGACGGCCGATGTGACGCCCAGTCCCGACCGCGCGTATCGCATGGTGCCCTCGTCGCGCTGGAAAGCCCTCCTCGGCGTGGATAAATTCGATAAAACGGCGGTATATACCGATCGCGTTTATTCTCCCGATACGGTGGAGATCCTGTTGTCTCAGCACATCGGCGCACCGTCGGTGGCCATTGTCAAGGCAGGAGACACAGTGAAAAAAGGACAGAAGATCGCCGAGGCGGCAGAGGGACTTTCCGTGCCGCAGTATGCGTCGATAGACGGCAGAATCGTATCGGCTGACAACGGCAGAATCGTTATGGAAAGAGTGTGATAAGATATGTATCAAGCAGTAGCCATTATTGAACTCAAGAGTATCGCCAAAGGTGTGGAAGCTACGGATACCGCTTTAAAAAGCGCCGGCATCCGTCTGGTTTCCGCGCATCCCTCCTGCCCCGGTAAATACGAAATCATTCTTACTGGCTCGATTTCCAATGTTACCGCGTCCGCAGATGTGGTGAAGAGCCGTTTCGGCACTTATGTGATTGATTCCTCCATTATGGGGCGTATTGATCCGCAGGTTATCGAGGCATTGTTCGGCACGCAGAGCGGCGAAAAGAAAGGCGCGCTCGGCGTAATCGAGACCTACAGCGCGGCCTCGGCCATCAAGGCGGCGGATATTGCCGTCAAGACTTCCCGCGTTGCCATTTACGATCTCCGCGTTTCCCGCGGTATGGGCGGGAAAGGCGTTGTCAGCGTGACCGGCGAAGTCGGCGATGTGACGGCGGCTGTGGAAGCCGGCGCGGCTTATGCAAAAGACCTCGGACAACTGAATGCGACGTCGGTTATCGCCGCGCCGCACGCGGAACTCTGGGAACAGATCTGACTTTGTGACCGCACGGGCAGAATTGCCCGCGCGGCACACGTGCATCATGCGGAAATCCGTATATTCCGCATCGGATATTTCGGAAAGGACAAAAGGGCATGGAAAATCTCCCCTTCGTGATAGAAAAAAGCGAACGCATTACCGCACTTGTCAATGATCTTTTTTCGGTAATGCCGACGATTGAAGCCGACCGCGGCGTTCTCGTGACCGAAAGTTATCGGGCAACGGAGGATCTGCCGATTATTAAACGGCGCTCTGCGGCGTTTATGCATATATTGAAACATATTCCGATCGTGATTCGTGACAACGAACTGATTGTCGGATCGAACAGTCTGTCTCCGCGCGGCTGTCAGGTCTTTCCGGAATATTCATATGAATGGCTGGAAGCGGAATTCGATACGGTGGCCACACGGGAAGCCGATCCTTTCTATATTTCCGAAGAAACAAAAGCGCGTCTCCGCGCGGTGTATCCTTACTGGAAAGGAAAGACGAACAGCGATCTTGCGCGTTCCAATATGGCGCCGGAAGCCTATGCGGCCTTTACGGTTCACGGCATGTTTGCCCCCGGCAACTATTTCTATAACGGCATCGGCCATGTCAATGTGGATTATGCGAAAGTTCTGCGTATAGGGTTCACGGGTATTCGTAAGGAGGCCGAAGAGGCTTTACATAAACTTTCGGTTTCGGACAGCGATTATACGCCGCGCCATCTTTTCCTGGAAGCGGTTATGGAATCCTGCGACGCGGCGGCGATTTATGCCAACCGCTACGCCGACCTTGCCGAAAAAATGGCCGGAGAGGCAACCGGAGAACGGAAAGCGGAACTCCTCACCATTGCGAAAAACTGCCGTCGTGTGCCGGCTTATCCCGCCACGGATTTTTATGAGGCCTGCCAGTCGTTCTGGTTTGTGCAGAGCCTTCTCCAGGTAGAGTCGAGCGGACATTCCATTTCGCCCGGACGGTTCGATCAGTATATGTATCCGTATTACAAAGCGGATATTGAAGCGGGGAAACTGACCCGCGAAGCGGCGCAGGAACTGATTGATTGCATTTTCGTTAAACTCAACGATCTGAACAAAGTGCGCGACGCCGCTTCATCGGAAGGATTTGCGGGTTACGGATTGTTTCAGAATATGATCGTCGGCGGTCAGAACGAGACCGGTGACGCAACAAACGACCTTTCGTATATGTGCCTTGAAGCCGCAATGCATGTGAGACTGCCCCAGCCGTCTCTTTCCATCCGCGTGTGGAACGGCTCGCCTCAACCGCTTCTTCTGAAAGCAGCCGCCCTCACCCGTACGGGTATGGGAATTCCGGCTTACTATAATGACGAAGTAATCATTCCCGCGCTTCTTTCCCGCGGACTTACGGTGGAAGACGCGCGCGACTATTGTATCATCGGCTGTGTGGAACCGCAAAAAGGCGGAAAGACAGACGGTTGGCACGACGCGGCATTCTTCAACATGTGCCGCCCGATGGAACTGGTATTTTCAAACGGTATGGATCGCGGCGTGCAGATAGGCCCCCGTACCGGCGACGTGACGACTTTCTCGACTTTTGACGAGTTTTATGACGCGTATAAAAAGCAGGAAGCCTATATGATCCGCCTGCTCGTCAATGCCAACAACGCGATCGACGCGGCGCACGCCGTCCGTTGCCCTCTGCCTTTTGAATCCTGTATGGTGGACGACTGCATTGCCCGCGGCAAGAGTTTGCAGGAGGGCGGCGCGGTCTATAACTTCACGGGACCGCAGGGCTTCGGCATCGCCAATATGACCGACGGCCTCATTGCCATCCGTGAACTTGTTTATGAAAAGAAAACCGTGACCATGGCGGAAATGCGCGACGCATTGGCGGCCAATTTTGGCTACGGTCTTTCGGGAAAGCCGGCCGCTTCGCTGACGGCGGATATTGCCGAGGAGATCGAGATCTCCGTGAAATATGAGGGCTACATCAAGCGCCAGCTGCAGCAAGTGGCGGAGTTCAAGCGGATGGAGGGCCACAAGCTGCCCCCGGACCTGGATTACAACGCCATTCAGGGTCTGCGGCTGGAAGCCCGGGAAAAGCTTTCCGCCGTG
>CAJLXA010000023.1 GCA_905210485.1 uncultured Eubacteriales bacterium
AGTGTCGTCCGATTGCCGCGATATTGTCAATGCGGCGGACGCAGGCAATCCGCGTGCCGCTCTTTGTATCGCATTTATCGCATAGATTGTAAACTGTTGATTACATTATAATTGAATATAATGAATTTTTCTTACGCAAAGGATATGTCATGAAGATTGCTTATGTCGGATACGACGCCTTTTATTATTGCTATGAAGAACTCCGCGCGGCCGGGCACGAAATTTCCGCCGTATACAGTTTCCCCGTAGACGGAGATTATGAAACCAATACGCGGCTGGAGGAGGCGGCAAAGCGGGAAAACGTGCCCTTCTCCACCGAACGTATCACAAAAGAAGAACTGAGCCGTCTTGCGGAAAACGGAACGGAAATGCTCTTCTGCGCGGGTTATATCTACCGCCTGCCGACAGATCCCCGCCTTTATATGGTGAATTTCCATCCTGCCCCGCTACCGGTCGGACGGGGCGCATGGCCGATGCCCGTGGCCATTCTGCGCGGACTTCGGGAATACGGCGTCGCCCTCCATCGCATCGCCGCCGAATTTGACAGCGGCGCGCTTCTCGCCGTCCGCCGCTTCCCCATCGGAAACGAAAATCTTGAAACATTGCTTCTGAAGATTGAAGAACAGGCGCGGCCGATGATCCGCGAAGTCTTTTCCGATTTTCTTTCTTTTTATCGCCGCGCGGAACCGCAAAGCGGCGGCGAATACTGGCAGGAGCCATCCGAAGACGCGACCGTCATTCGACCGTCCACGCCGTTTTCCGAAGCCGAACGGGTTGCCCGCGCCTTTTACGGATACCACGTCCGCTATGTCGGCGCGCATGAAACCGTTACGCTGAAACGTGCCGTTGTGAAAGAAGCCTGTCCTGCGGGAATACCGTCGTTCCCCGTATCGGGGGGATACCTTATCCCGGCAGAGGATGTCCGTGACTCTTGCCCCGCCGCAACCGATCATTTTTCCGTTATGTGAATAATCCCGTTTTTTGAAAATAAAAAGTAAAAATTCCCACAGAACGTGTATGTATGCCCGCCCGTCAGACGGCCATACTATGCACAGGGAAGTCTTGCATAGGCAAGCGTCAGGGCTTTTCGCCCTCTATCACAGTCCCGTGCTCCCATATTTCTGTTGTAAGGTAAAGATGCCTGCGCAAGCACACGTTTTTACCCGATCACGGATCGGGATTATAGCACAAAACACGTCGGAATACAGTCTTAAATCCGCCTGTTTTACCCGCGTAGATATACCCCGGAATCATACGTTTTTCCGGGCAGTTATAGCGAAAAAAACGAACGGTATGGACAAATTTGCATGACGGTGTTAACGGTGGAAAATGTGACCGAGGTTGAGGAAAACCCGGTGGAAAATGTGGAAAACTCCGTTTATAAACGGTATATAAGCGCAAAACGGCGCGAATACAAGGGGATTTTTCCCGAAGTTATTCACAGAATCCACCGATGGGGTGTGGAAAACTTTTTTCGGATTTTCGGATATATGGATTTTACACCGCTTCCCGTTTCTCCGTCAAACTCCGGAAAAAAACAAAACGTTTTTTCACCGGAAAAACAGGAAGAAAAATCGCCCGCTCTCACAGCGGACAATCCCGCGCCCGCGGGCAGTTATTTTCGGTATGCAACGAAAAAACAGCGCCGGCATCGGTCGGAACGACCCTTCCGGGTGAGCGCCGCCTCAACCGTTCGCACCGCACAGAAAAAGCGATTCTTTTCGGAATCCGGAACCCATCAAAACGGAAAGGATCCGATCTCCGGCTATACCGGGTATCGGACCGTCCGTGCCGCACCGGCAACAACGGTTTCCGCCGGATGATCCGGGCTATGCTATACGGTACGAACCGGCGGCCGGAAAACGGCGACCGGGCAAATATACTCCGCCACACGGCGGGTAAAACCGCGCACCGCGGCAATTCCGCGCAGTCCTTTCGGGACATGACGACTGCCGTCCTACGCGGAAAAGAGGCTGAGATTTCTCAGCCTCTTTTGATTTTTTCCTTACGCCTGCCCCTTTATTCTTCACCGGGAATCGGTTTTTTCGGACCTTTTCCCGCACTGTGAAAGCCGTCCACTTCACCGCGGCAGATCGCGCCGAATAAACGGTGACGGAGGCCGGGATTATCCCGCTCCAGTTTTTCAAGCAGAATCTTCATATTTTCACGTTCGGTATTATGATTTTCCGGGCACGGGCTTTCAAGGATCGGAAGCGTCGTATGCCGGACATAGTAGCGTATGTCTTTTTCCTGCGTATACAGAAGCGGCCGTATCAGGGTAATATCGGAACGCGAAAGATACGTCACGGGCGAAAAGCAACCTATCCGTCCTTCAAAGAAAAGATTCATCATAAACGTATCCACCACATCGTCGAAATGGTGACCGAGCGCGACACTGCGACAGCCGTTCTCCTTCGCGGTGCTGTGAAGAATTCCGCGCCGCATTTTGGCGCAGAGCGAACAGGGATTGGATTCTTTCCTGATGTCGAAAACGATCTTGGCAATATCGGTTTTGACGACCGTGTACGGCACGTCCAGCGTGCGGCAATACGCCTCCACCGTAGAAAAATCGCTGTCCGGGAATCCCATATCCACCGTGATCCCCATCAGTTCATACGGAACGGGATAAAAACGGCGCAGTTCCGCAAGTGCCGTCAAGAGCGTCAGAGAATCCTTTCCCGCCGAGATACCGACGGCAATCCTGTCGCCGGGTTTTATCATATTGTAATCGTCGACCGCGCGACGTACAAAACTCAAAATTCTTTGTATTTCTTTCATCACCGAATTCTCCGGATATGCATAAATTAAAATAGAACGAAGGAGGGACGATCATGGCCATTAAAATATATGTCGACCAGGGACATAATCCGCGCAGTCCCAACACCGGCGCGTCCGCAAACGGTCTCACCGAAGCGGATATTACTTATCGTGTGGGGCAGGCGCTCGCGGCGCTCCTGCGCGCCGATCCCGCATATGAAGTGCGCGTTTCGAGACCGACAGCCGACACACAGCTCGGCACGACCAATGCCGGCAGTCTGCGCGTCCGCGTTGACGACGCCAACAGTTGGGGCGCCGACGCGTTTATCAGTATTCATACCAATTCCGCGGATAATCCCGCCGCAAACGGCACGGAATCACTGGTCTACGCGGCAAATACACCCGCCTACCGCCTCGGCGAAGACATCGCCCTCGGCATCAGCGAAGCAACGGGAATCCGTAACCGCGGCGTTGTCCTGCGCCCCGGTCTTTATGTACTGCGGAAAACCGCCATGCCGGCCGTGCTGACCGAGATCGGCTTTATTTCCAATCCCGATGAAGCGCGTCTCATGAACGAAAATCCCGGCTTATTCGCGCGGGGCATCTATAACGGTATACGCCGTTTTTACGCACGATAAACGGAACGGGCGGTCGCAAAGGCCGCCCCTTTTCTTTATTTCAGTTCCAGATGGTCGCATTGCAGAAATTCCTGCGCGGCGGCCACGCTGTCCGCGGGGAAAATATATTCCGCGTCGCAATCGGGACAGAACACGCGGATTCCGTGCTCCAACACTTCAAAGTCATAGGAACCGCTGTGGCATGGGCAATCGATGGCGCCGTCGGCCTCCAGTTCTTTCACAACAAACCGTACAATATCATAAATCTGTGCGTCGGGAAGTTCCTCTTCCGGCGTTTTTTTCATTTTATAAATTTCTTCCGGTGAAGAAACACCCATTTCCGTGAAGATCTTGTTCAGCTGTTTTTCATTCTCGGAAAGAGCCTCCTCAACCTTTTTCTGTTCGCCGATGAATCCCACGTCGAGGCCGGTATAGGTACAGTTGAGCAAAAACAGATCTTTTCCGTAAAACAGCTCCTGCGACAAAACGAAGTTATGATCTTTCGCACAGAAAAGGCACGGCACAGAAAGGCGTATCTTTTTTTCCGGCGTAATGGTGATGGTCATGTGGCTCTCCCCGCACGGACACTTGAGGCGAAGCATGTCGGCCTTCAGGGCGAAAGCCCCCGCAAAACCGATAACCGCCTGCCCGCAGGAAGGACAGCGATAGGCAACAAAAGTTTTTTTCGGTTCGATAATCATGAATGTTGTCCTTTCAGGATGGTCTTTCGGAAAGGCGGGTGTCGGAAAGAAACGCGGTGTTCTTCACGCGTTCGCAGACGGTCTCTCCGCAAAGAAGCGTCAGAAGTTCAAGGCCGAAATCCGCGGCCGCACCCATACCGCACGCCGTCGTAACGGGACCGTCGGTCACCACGCGGGCATTGTTTTTTACGTCGGCGCCGTAAAGAAATTTTTCAAATCCGGGGAAAGCCGTAGCGCGGCGGCCGTTGAGATAGCCGCGCTTTCCGAGAACCATCGGAGCGGCGCAGATGGCCGCCAGACGTCCGCCGTCCCGCAATACCGCGTCGCAAAGCGCCGTCATGCGGTCATATGCGTCAAGCGTTGCGGCACCCGGCATACCGCCGGGAAGAACCAGCATTTCCGCGTCGGTGAGCGGAGTTTCGGGCAACAGTTCTGCGGTAACGGTAATACCGTGTGTTCCCGTAACGGTTTTCTTCCCCGTCACGGAGCAAAGCCGGACGTCAACGCCGCCGCGCATAAGAATATCGACGGGAAGCAGAGCCTCCGCTTCTTCAAAACCGTCGGCAAGTAATACATATACCATAGAGAACATCCTTTCCAGTAGAAAAGTATAGGGCGGATTTACGGAAAATATGCGTTATTCGTCATCTTCCTCGTCGTCGTCGGTCGAGAAAATATTGCGTCCGGCAAGGCTTGCGCGAAGTTCCGCGATCTTATCGGGTTCCAGTCTCAATTCACGCGCTTTTTTCTCGTCCTGCGGCGTGACAATGCCGAGTTCCTCCATTTTGTCGATCAGTTTGGCGGCGCGGCCGTAACCGACGCCGAGTTTACGCTGAAGGAGCGAAGTGGAGACCTTGTTCATATTGACCGATATTTCCACCGCATCCCAGAACTTCTTTTCATCGGGGCTGACATGGCCGCCGTTATCCCCGCCGGATGCGGGAACGGCGTCACGACCCGCGTCCTGTTCGGCCATGCTGGTCGCGCGGTCGATACCGGCCATGGCGCTGTGGTCGTATGCGTCGCCGTCGGAATTGGCGCGGAGGAAAGAGACCACCTTTTCGATTTCTTTTTCACCGACAAGACAGCACTGAATACGGCGGGTACGCGAGGATTTCATGAAAAGCATATCGCCCTTATCCAGCAGTTTCTCGGCGCCGCCGTTGTCAATGATAGTCATGGAGTCAACGCGCTGATTGACCTTAAAAGCGATGCGGGCGGAAATATTGGCCTTGATGTTACCCGTCAGCACGTTTACCGTCGGGCGCTGTGTACCAATCAGAAGATGAATACCGGCGGCACGCGCTTTCTGCGCAATACGGCAGATAACGTCGTCGAGCGGTTTTGAGTTCTTCAGGCTCAGGATAAGGTCGTTCAACTCGTCGATAACGATGAGTATACGCGGCAGACATTCCATTTCGGGATGCTGTGCGCGGACGGCATGGTATCCGCCGAGATCGCGCGCCCCCGCTTGTGAAATGATGGAGAAGCGGCGATCCATTTCCTCGGCCGCCCAGTTCAGCGCGCCGATCGCCTGCTTCGCATTGTTGATGACGGGAACCAGCAGGTGCGGAATTCCCTGATAAATATTGAATTCCACCATTTTCGGGTCGACAAGTATAAGACGGACTTCATCGGGGCGCGCCTTATAAAGAAGCGATGTGATAATGGTGTTGATACATACCGATTTACCCATGCCCGTTGCGCCGGCAACCAGCATATGCGGCATTTCTTCGATACTCGTGAAAACATGCTTACCCGCAATATCCGCGCCGAGGGCGACCGTGGTTTTCTGTTCCGCATTACGGAACGCGTCGGTGTCGATCAGGGCGCGCAGGCGCACGGGTTTTGACGTTTTGTTCGGCACTTCGATACCGATGGCGGAATCACCCGGAATCGGCGCCTCAATACGCAGACTTTCGGCGCGCAGATTCATGGCAATCTCATTCTGCAATGCCGTGATGGAGTTGATGCGGACGCCGAGCGCAGGAACGATTTCATAGCGGGTGATACGCGGGCCGCGCGTCGTACTGCGCGGTTCCACATCCACGTTATAACTCTTCAGCGTGCGGATCAGTCGTTCCATGTTCGCCGCCACTTCCGCGTCAAGAGAAGCCTCGTCCGAATAGTCCTGCGGCTTCAGGAACGAAATATCGGGATAGCGGTAACGGGAAAAATCAAACCCGCGTTTTTCTTCCCCGTTGTCGGCGCTGACGTCACCCGTCCGATAATAGGACGTAACGCGCGACGTTTCCCCGCCGCCGGAATTTGCGGCCGTACCGCCCGTACCGAAGAAGGCCGCAGGCGCCGCCTGCGCTTCGGCGGACGTTTCGTTTCTGCCCGTTTGGGAGAAAGGAGAATGTACATGTTCGCGCGGCGGCACCGCGACGGTGTAGGAAGTATTATCAAGAACAGGGCGCGGAGATTCGGAACGCATAAGGTAGGAGTTGCCGAATACGGCAGGGTTGTCCGACGGGCGCTTTTCTTCCTCGCCGTAAGACGGGCGGGCAGGCGCTTTCGGAATTTCCCACGGCGGCGTATCCGTCGCGGGGGCGTTTTTCGGGGTCGCTTCGGCGGCCGGAGGCGTGAGCGGCGAAACGGTGGGTTGCGGCGTAACAACCGGTGCGGCCGGAGGCGTTGTGCTCGCGGGGGCAGGTTGTGTGGACTGTATCGGCTGTGCGGGTTGTGCCGGCACGTCGGCAACCGTCTTCTGCGGTACGTCGGACGCATGGAAGAAATCGCGCTTCGGCGCGGAGGTGTGCGCTGCTACGGGACGCGGATAGGAAAGACTGTTGTCGTTCGGAATGATGTCGTCGATATCGGTATCGGCCGGCAATACCGGCGACGAGGCCGCAGAAGCGGTATTCGGCGCGTTTTTCCTTGCCCCGATATGCAATTCTTCACGGAAAAACCGTTCGGTTTCCGCACGGTCGGTACGGAAAAGCGAGGAATCCGCATTGTTTCCGGTGTTGCCGAACGCGCCCGCATTCTCGCGGCGGATCGGAATGGACGTATTCTGAGCCGCGTTACGGTAGCGGTCGTCCGTAACGGTAATCTTCGCAAATTCTTCCAATGTATGCGGATTTTCACCCGCGAGGTCGGCCGCACGACTGCCGATGTGCGCGTCGCGCTTCCGGTCAAGATAACTGTAGGAAGTATCCACACCGTGGCGCGTATCGTTATTCCGCACCGGGCGCAAAGGCGTCATACGCTCCGTTGCACGGTCACTGCCGAGGAAAATATCGTTATCCAGAGGATAGTCGACCGGGTCGCGCCCGATCGCCGTGCCGCTGATATCGGCAATACCGTTGTCCGCGCCGTCGGGACTGTCGGGCATATCGGCAAATGCCGAACGTTGCGGCCGCAAAGGTTCCGGGCGTACGCCCGCATAATTCTCCTCTTCGGCCTTCCGGTCTGTGCCGTATGGCGCCGTACGCACGGCGTCGGAGGTCGCGGCGGCTTTTGTTCCCTGCCGCGCTTCCGTGCGGGCAGCCACTTCTTTTTTCTTTTCCGCGTTCGCACGCGTACGCTCTTCGCGGCGCTTCGCCGCTTCTCCGGCGGCGTTTTTCAGTTTTCCGCCGACGGTGCGCAGCCATTTCCAGACCGCGATGCAGAACGTTTTCGGATCAAAATTAAAAAAGGAGATCAAAAACAGGACAAGAACAATCAGAAACAGAATGATAATGCCGGCCGTGGAAACCGTATTGAGAAGAAACCAGCCGAGCATACTGCCTATCACGCCGCCGCCGCGCAATTCGTACCCGTTTTTGTAGGCTACCGCGGGCGTATAACTTTCGGCACGCAGATCGGCAGGGATTCCGAAAACAAAGAACAGAACCGAAAGCAGTACGGTAAAGAGAAAAGCGGAAAGCCACTTTCCCGTAAGACTGTCCGACATAAGATCACGGTGATACGAAAAAGCCAAGAGGACAAGAATGGCGGGCAGGATAAAAGCGCCGCCGCCGAAAAGGCCAAGAAGCACATGGTGAACGGCAACGCCCACGATGCCGAGCGCGGTGCGGCGGATAAAGCACAGAACGAAAACAAAGGCAAGCGCTCCGAGAATCACGGGAACCGAACGGTGAAACGGCGTGTTCGGATTTTTCGGCGCCTTTGGCGTTTTTTCCGCTTCCGCTTTCTTATTGTTTTTTATATCCGAATTTTTTTTCATGGTTATCCTTTCTCCGGCGGCGCCTGTCCGGGACGCGCCCGCCGCAACGGTTTTCCGCCGATTTTTCGTGTCCGGCGGATATATAAAAGAGGCCGACGCCGGCGTCTTTCTGCAATGTATACGGAGTTCTTCTTATTATCATAGCAAATTTTAAAGGAAAAAACAAGGGTATCACGGAAATTTACCGCTGAACCGCATATTTTTTTCTTCTTTCGGTATACTGAAGAAAAAATCGGAGGTTGACGGTGAAAGATACGGATTACAATACTACGCTCCCGGAAATACCCGGATCGGCGGACGGTCATGCGGAGCGGACGGGAATATCGCCGTGGTTTTTGCCGCTCATTTTTCTCGCGGCGGGATTTCTGAACGGCTTTGCGGGCGCAGGAGGCGGCATGATCACCGGCATTTTCCCGCCGTTCTACTTTCGCGGATCGGGCGAGGAAACGGAAAAGACCTTTGCGTATACCGCGCTTGCCGTGCTTCTGTTTTCGACGGTTTCCGCCGTCGGATACCTTGCCATGGGTCGCTTTTCTCCCATTGCGGCCGCCAAAAATGCGCTTCCCGCATTGGTCGGCGGTGCGATCGGCGGATTTCTCCTGAAAAAAATACGTCCGACAGTCGTGAAAAATCTGTTTGCGCTGTTGCTTCTTTATGCGGGGGTGAGATTTCTCTTGGGGTAGTTTTCGGTATATTGGTCGCTCTGGCGATCGGAATCTTAGCGGGAATGGGCGTCGGAAGCGGCGGCCTTTATCTTGTATACCTGCAATTGTTCACCGATACGCCGCAGACCGAGGCGCAGGGACTGAATCTTGCCTTTTTCGTTTTTGCGCTTCTCTCCTCGGTCATTTTCCATCTGATCGCCCGCAGCTATCGCGACAAACGCGTTCTGTTTGCGATGCCGTGCGGCATGGTGACGGCGATCCTCGGCAGCTATCTTGCCGGTATTGTCGAACCGGGGCTTCTGAAAAAAGCCCTCGGTACGGTTTTCCTTATCGCGGGGATGTATACGCTGTACAGTTCCGAAAAACAGCGTCGCAACCGCAAAAAAGAGGAAATACGCAGAAAGAGAGGGCGTGCCGTCTCGGAAAAAACTTGACAAACCCGTGTTTTCGGCATATAATACGATTGTATCGGCATCACACCGAATCGTATTCCGAAAGAGGACTTTCCTATGGACATTGCCGCACTGAATCAAAATCTCGGCCCACGCCTTGCGCTTCTTATGAATAAACTGAAAGAGTCGCTCGCAACTTACGGCTTTTCAACCGAACGGATCGAGCGGATTTTTTCTCTTACCCTGTCGGTGCTTGAAGAAAATAAAGATAAGATCCCGGAAATACTGGCGGACGATATCCGCGCATTCCGCGAACGGGATCCGGCCGCCACTTCCGATGAGGAAGTCATGCTTTTATATTCCGGCTTTCACGCCCTTGAAGCGCACCGCATTGCCTATGTTCTTCATCAAAAGGGATATACGTTTGAAGCCCGCGCCATCAGTCAGGTGGCAAAATTCATCACCGGTGTGGAAATCCATCCGGGCGCCAGAATAGGGCGCGGCCTCGTTATTGACCACGGCGCCGCCGTCGTTATCGGCGAAACCGCCGAAATCGGCGACAACTGCACGCTGTATCAGGGGGTAACGCTCGGAGGCACGGGAAAAGATACGGGCAAACGCCATCCGACGCTGGGCAACAACGTTCTTGTCGGTTCCGGCGCCAAAGTACTGGGGCCGTTCCGGGTAGGCGACAACGCCAAGATTGCGGCGGGAGCCGTGGTTCTGAAAGAGATTCCCGCCAACTGCACCGCCGTCGGTATTCCCGCGCGCATCGTGCGGAACGGCAAAGAAAAAGCCGCCGAAAATCTCGACCAGATCCATACGCCCGACCCTGTGCAGAAAGAACTCCTCCGCCTATCGAAGCGCATCGAAATGCTTGAAGCCAGACTGGCCGCGGCCGAACGCCGCCGTTCCGACGAAACATGAATTATCTTGCCGGCAAATAATAAGAGCGGGAGACCATACGGATTCTCCCGCTCTTGTTTTATCGGTCAGTCGTGAATCTTTCCGCCGCAATGGCGACAGTAAACGCTGTCCCGGTCGATCGGTTTTCCGCAATGCGGACACACATCGGACAGAGGACGGCCGCATTTCTTGCAATACCGGCTGTCGGCGTCGTTTTCACCGCCGCATGCGCAGATGATTTTGCGTTCGGTTCCGGCGTTCTGCCCGTCACGCCATGCGTCCGCCATATCTTTTATCACGGGCGCGGCTTCCCGACCCGCTTCTTTTATCACCGGCATACTCTCGTTTTTCCCGTAACGCAGAATCTCGCGCCTGTACCCGAACGAAAGCAGGCCGCCGCCGATTCCCAAAAGAGGAAAACCGATAAAGAACAAAAAGAACAGACCGGGCATATCGCCCGAACGAATGGCAAGGAAAAAGTCAATGAAAGCCACCGCCGACAGGACAAGTCCCGTACACAGCGCGATAAAGCCGGCGATCTTGATTTTGTTCTTCAGTTTTTCATGTTGTTCGTGTTCATTCATTGCCGCACCCTCCGTAAAAATATTTCCGTATTCCGATTATACCGAAAAACCGCGGGTTTGTCAAGACGGATAAACGGTTTGCCGCACAGAGCCGCCGATTCGGTGAAAAAGTTCAAAAATCTATTGCAATCCGCACGGAATCGGTGTATAATGATAGCGAATTGTGACAAACAAAGGAGAAAATACCATGGATTACACGATGAAAATTGCCGGACTGACGCGTACGTTGCCGCTCTGCCCGCTTAACGACAAACTGATGATCGGCGCGTTCGTCATGTTCGGAGATATCGAACTGACCGAGGCCGCCGCCGCCGAACTGATAAAAATAGCCCCCCCGCACGATGTGATGATCACCGCCGAATCCAAGGGGATTCCGCTTGTGTGCGCCATGGCGCGGCAAATGGGTGTGAATCGCTATATTCTCGCGCGGAAATCACCGAAACTGTATATGAAAAACATCGTTTCCCTTGACGTGACCTCCATCACTACCGCAAATCCCCAGAAACTGTATCTTGACGGCGACGACGCCGCATACATGAAAGGAAAACGCGTTCTGATTGTCGACGACGTTATCAGCACCGGCGCGTCTCTTGAAGCGCTGGAAGAACTGGTGAAACAGTCGGGCGGCGAAATCGTCGGTAAAATGGCGGTTCTTGCGGAAGGCGACGCCACAAAACGGCACGACATTCTGTATCTTGAAAAACTCCCTCTTTTTACAAGCGACGGAAAACCGATCGACTGAGAGAGAACGTACCCTATAAAAACGCACCGGTCACATGGCCGGTGCGTTTTTATGCGGAAACATGAATAAATGTAAACTTATCATTACTTTCCGAGGATATTCGGATTCTGTGTTTTGCCGGGGATCTGCTTTTTCTCCGGCTCTGTTTTTTTATCCCGACGGTTAAGATGCCCGATAAGTCCCTGTATAAAACCGCGGAACCGCGTCCGCGTTGCGGGGTCGAGGCGGCGATATGCACGATTAGCAGTACCGATGGCGCGCAGTTTGTCGCGGCCGAAATCGGACACGGTACGCGCCCCGTCCGCACGCAGAATCTTATAAACCGTATCGGCAAAAAACGCACGGTCGTCAAGGCTCATATCGGCGATCCACGCACGGGCGGCTCTGGCGGAGCGTTTCCCGAACGACGAGCGTTCAGGCAGATAAACGAAAGACGTGCCGTGTACTTCCCACGAAAAAGGATCGTGCTGCATCACGCCGTTGCCGCTGCTGCGGATAATATGATAATGCTCGTCGTGGTCGAGGATTGCGCCGACAAGCGAAGACTGCGGTATGAAAGTAATCAGTTTTTTCTGCATGGCACGGTATGCCTCGGACTGCAATACGCCGGGCATAAATCCCGGCCCGTCGTTGCTGTAGGCCATAATTACGCGGTCTCTGACGGCCGCGTTTGCGTGAACTGCCGCATAGATGGAAAGATTGCCGCCCTTGGAATGTCCGCCGAGGCGGATCCCGCCGGGATAACGCGACGCGATGTTTTCCACATACCGCACGGCCGCCTCCTGCGCCGGTACCTTATCGCAAAACGAAAGATTCATATCTTCTTTCCAGCCGACAAGCGTGTCGTCCGTTCCGCGGAAAGCCACGAAGAGCGAACCGTCCGGCATATGATACGTCATGGCGCAGAACTGCGTTTCCGTCTCTTCATCGACCGTATTGACGAAATCGGACAGCCGGACATCGCGGAAACGGGCGCAGTGCGACGCCAGAACCGCCAGTTTTTCGGTCTCGCCCGGAATCAGAAGACCGAACGCGCGAAAATCTTCGGGCATTTTCGTAAACGTATATACGGCCTCCGGGAAAAAGACCGATCGGTTCTCACCGTACGGCGGAACGATTCCATGGCAGTTGATAAATACGCACATGGATAGAATCAGGTTATCCACCTCATTCATCGGCGACTGACGAAGCGTAAGATCGCCGCGCCATTCCAGATAATCGA
The DNA here is from genome assembly GCA_905210485.1 of uncultured Eubacteriales bacterium. Classification (GTDB taxonomy): domain Bacteria; phylum Bacillota; class Clostridia; order Oscillospirales; family CAG-272; genus UBA1740. Next base: position 12,758 of record CAJLXA010000023.1, read on the forward strand.
AAACCGTGTAAATCTTTTTCATCGCTGTCTCCTTCCGCTCATTCTCCGGGATTCTGCAAAACGCGTTTTCGACGGGAAGCGTTCCCGCCTCTCTTTATTTTCATTGTAGCATACTTTTTTGCGAAAAAAAAGGGGTTCACATAATTTTTACACAGATATGGCATTTCCTCCAAAAAACGCGCCGCTCTCCCCCCGTTACAGTATATGCCGTACAGGTTAAAAGCCGCCTGTTCCCTGTATACCGGGTATAAAAACAACCCGTTTCCTGCACGGAAACGGGTCTGTTGCCTATTATCACGTTTATTCTTCCGCAATGAGATCGCGGATTACTTCGCCGGCCGCTATCAGTCCCGCCACAGACGGAACGAACGGCAAAGATCCGGGAACCGCGCGCTTCTTCGACTTTTCCTCTTCATTCAGAAGCGCGGCGACTTCGGGGCGCGGCGTACGCGCCTCTTCCTCGGAATAAACGACCTTGACGCCGCGGATACCGCGCTTCCGCAATTCGACGCGCATCACGCGGGCAAGCGGACATATCTTTGTTTTTTCAATATCCGTTACGCGGAAAGCGGTGGGATCGGTCTTATTCCCCGCCCCCATCGAAGAAATCACCGGCACGCCGGCCGCCTTGGCGGCCTCAATAATGGCGAGCTTCCCTTTTACCGTATCTATGGCGTCCAAAACATAGTCGCAGACCGAAAAATCAAACATACCGATCGTTTCCGGCAGGCAAAAAACGCGGTAGGTATGCACCGTCGTTCCGGGGCAAATATCTTTTATGCGTTCCGCCGCCACGTCGACCTTATAGCGTCCGACCGTCGCATGCGTCGCGATGATCTGCCTGTTCAGATTCGATTCGGAGACCACATCACTGTCGATAAGGTCAAGCGTTCCGATACCCATGCGGGCAAGCGCCTCCACGGCATAACCGCCGACGCCGCCGACGCCGAAAACGGCAACGCGTTTATTCCGCAACCGTTCCACGGCGGCCTCGCCGTAAACCAGCGCGTTTCTGATAAACTGTTCTTCCGTCATATCCGTAACGGGAGGAGAGGTATCCTCCTCCCATTTCTCCGTGTTTTATTGCTTCTGCACTCTGCGCAGAATGAATTTATAAAGTTCCACCATCGGTACGATCAATACAGACGCGCCGACAGCTATCAGCCATTCCGTGCCCGTCAGCATCTCCGCGCCGAACATCGTATTGACGCCGGGAATCAGCACCGCAAACAAAACGAGCGCAAGACCGATGACAAACGACCAGTTGAGGTAACGGTTCCGCAGGATCTTGCCGTTAAACAGGCTTTCCCGGAAACTCTTCATATTGTAAGCATGGAAAAGCTGGATCAGCGCCAGTGTGATAAATGCCATCGTCATGGCCACCGCGTGATGCTCCGGTCCGCCGAGAGAAAGGCCGACAAAATACGAAAGCAGTACGCAGGCGGTCTGCATGGCGCCCTGAACCAGAATGGCAATGCCGGTTTCGCCGCGGAAAAGGCTTCCGTCCGCTCTGCGCGGCTTATCGTGCATAACGTTCTTTTCGGCGGCCTCCACGCCGAGCGAAAGCGCGGGGAGACTGTCGGTCACAAGGTTGATCCACAGAATCATTACCGGCGTCAGGAAATCCTGTGCAAAGAAAACACTGACGATGAAAAGGCTGAGAACCTCCGCAATATTGGCGGAAAGAAGATACTGTATCGCCTTTTTGATATTGGCAAAGATTTTGCGGCCTTCTTCCACCGCACCGACAATCGTGGCGAAGTTGTCGTCGGCAAGCACCATATCGGCCGCGCCTTTCGAGACGTCCGTACCCGTAATGCCCATGCCGATACCGATGTCCGCGGATTTGATGGACGGCGCGTCATTCACGCCGTCTCCCGTCATGGCGACAATTTTACCGAGCGTTTTATACGCATGTACGATTTTGACTTTATTTTCGGGAGAGACGCGTGCGAACACGGAATACTGCTGCACAATCTTCACGAACTCCTCGTCGCTGTAGCGGTCGATCTCCACGCCTTCCATTACCTTATGGTCGCGGTCGAGAATACCGATCTCGCGGGCAATCGCGGCGGCCGTATCCTTATGGTCGCCCGTGATCATGATCGGGCGGATCCCCGCTTCACGGCAGGTGGCGACGGCGGCTTTCACTTCTTCGCGGGGCGGGTCGATCATACCCACAAGGCCGACAAAAACAAGACCGGTCTCCAGCAATGCCTTATTATCGAGATCTTCCGTTTTTACGGCGGCGGCAAGCACGCGAAGCGCCGTATCCGCCATTTCTTTATTGGCGGCAAGCACGGCCGCACGATCGCTTTCTTCCATCGGCCGTACGCCCTCCGCCGTCATGATGAAATCGCAACGGGAAAGCAGAATATCGGGCGCGCCTTTTACATAAGCCGTACGCTGTCCCTCGTGTTCGTTCACGGTCGTCATCAGTTTGCGTACGCTGTCAAACGGCAATTCGTCAACGCGCGGATAAGCGGCCGTGAGAGCGGCATAATTCCCGCCGGCGTCTTTCAGAAACTGGACAAGCGCCGTTTCGGTCGGATCGCCGACAAGGCCGTGCTCGCCGTCTTCGGTATCGTTGCACAGCGCAAGCGTACGCGCAAGATAATCGGCACGGCTGTCTTTTTTCGCTTCGTCGCTTGTATGAATGTTGCCGTCGTAATACATGGCGCGCACGGTCATGCGGTTAAGCGTCAGTGTGCCCGTTTTATCGGAACAAATGATTTCACAGCAACCGAGCGTTTCCACGGACGCGAGGTTCTTCACGATGGCGTTGCGTTCGGACATTTTTCTGACGCCGAGCGCCAGAACGATGGTCACCACGGCCGGCAGTCCTTCCGGAATAGCCGCCACGGCGATGGAAACCGCCGTCATGAACGCGCCGACAATGGCGTCCGGCGACGTATGGTCGCGGATAACGGTTACCGCAAATATCACCGCAGCAATACCGAGAACCAGTACGGAAAGCATTTTTGCCGTCGTGGCAAGCTGTTTCTGAAGCGGCGACGCGTTCGCCGTCTCTTCGGAAAGCATCGTGGCAATCTTACCGACTTCGGTGTTCATTCCCGTGGCGACAACCACGCCGATGCCGCGGCCGTAGGTCACGGTGCCGCCGCTGTAAGCCATATTGACGCGGTCGCCGAGAGGGGCGCCGTCTTTCACGGCGGCCAGCGCATCTTTTTCCGTGGGAACGGATTCCCCGGTCAGCGCCGATTCTTCTATTTTCAGCGAAGCGCTTTCCAGAAGCCGCATATCGGCGGGAACGGTGTCTCCCGCGTCAAGGCGCACAATGTCGCCGACTGTCACGTCCTCGGACGGAATACGTATCGTTTCGCCGTTTCTTACGACTTTCGCATAAGGGCGATTCATTTTCTTCAGGCTTTCCATAGCCGCCTCGGCCTTGTTTTCCTGAATGAGACCGATCACGGCATTGACAATGACGATCAGCAGAATGATACCGCTGTCAATGAGTTCGGTCGGCTTTTTTTCCGCAATGGCAATGGCCGCGGAAACCGCCGCCGCGCAGAGCAGAACGATGATCATAATATCTTTGAACTGGGCGAGGAACTTAAGAAGCAGACTTTTCTTCTTCGGCGGCGTCAGCGCGTTTTTCCCGTGCTCTTCAAGCCGGCGTGCCGCTTCGGCGTCCGATAGTCCCTCTTTGCCGACGGACAGAGCGGAAAGCACCGCGCTTTCTTCCATGGCGTAAACATTCTGTGTTTTCACTTGTCGATCTCCTGTCTTTCATTTTGCCGCTTCGCATGAAGCGGCCGTGCTTTGCCGGAGGCGGGGTCTTCCGCCGTCCCGCATAGGGTAGCCGATCTCCGTTACGGAGATTATCTTATATTATATCATTTCTCAAACTCTTGTCAATACTTTTACAGGAAAAGGAGCCGTTTCCGTCACGGCTCCTTTTACGCAATATTGATGATACGCAGTTTTTCTTTCTCGGCATATCGCACCGTATAGGCCGTACCGCCGCCGCTTTCGGTAAGATAACAAACGCAGACGGCACTACTGTCCACCAGATGGCGGTTGCGCACCTGCATGCACCCCGTATAATATGTGTCGGCGATATACACGACCTTATCGGCGCGGGACTTTATATCCTCGTAGATCCTTACGTCCTTTTTGGACCAGCGCCGGCTCTGATCGCGGCACGGTAAAACAAGAATCAGCCGGACATCGGGATATTTCTCCCTCATCCGCAAAACCGTTTCCGCCGCCATGGTATCGAATCCGAGCGCGCCTCCCGCACCGAAATAAAGATACCCCTCGCCGATCAGCGATTCCACCGTCTTATCCAGTTGCGCCGCGATCCTGTGCCTTTGCAAAAGCGGAATCCGGCGATGCCCGGTGAAACAAACCGTCCGATTTCTCATAGTACCTCCGAGTAGAAAAATAAGGTGCCGCCCACGAAAGGCGACACCGTAGTAAACGCTTTTCGCATAGTTACCACACTATCACAACAACCACACTCTGCAAGCCGATTATTGGCGCGAAAGCCTATACTACCGAAATATAGTATGGCCTGCATATGGGCATAACTATCCCATAGAACAGTTGTCTTATTCGTGATAATGTGGTGGATTCATTCTAACATAAACATTTCCGTTTGTCAACTATTGTTGTCAAATCTTTTCGGTCCGGGAATTTCCCCGGCAAAATCGGAGGTTACCCGGCTCCGTTTTTCCGTTTCCCGTAAACACATACGGAAAGCCGAAGCGACGGCGTATTCGTGCGCAAGTTGCGCCGGCGTTGTCCAAAGGAAAGCGTCGGACGGAGCGCCGACCGCCGCATATATGCCGCGCATCTTCCATTCGATATGCGTAAAAAGATGATGCCCTTCGCCGAACAATCGCACATCGGACGGCAGGAGTCCCTCCCGGCGCAGATACTCTTCCGCGGCCGCGTCGTCAAGGAAGCCGGAAACATGCGGAAATTCATAAAGCGACGCGAGAAGTCCCGTGTCCGGGCGTTTTCTTATGGCATAGCGCCGACCTGCAGGATCGTACAGCACAAACACCGTCATGGTTTCCGTGCGGCGTTCTTTCTTCTTTCCGCGGACGGGGAGAGACGGCGCGCGGCCGCTCTTTTTTCCCATGCAGGTATCCGCAATCGGGCAACGGTCGCAAAGCGGAACGGTATTCGGCAGACATACCGTTTCTCCCAGTTCCATCAAAGCCTGCGTCAGAAGTCCGGCATCGTTTCCGGCCGGATAAACGGCCCTCAGCGCCGCTGCCATCTCTTTTTTCACAGCGGGAAGCATTACGTCGCGCACGTCGTCCGTGTAACGGGCAAGTACGCGCAGGACATTGCCGTCCACCGCAGGTTCCGCGCGGCCGAAGCATATCGAGGCAATGGCGCCGGCCGTATATTCGCCGATGCCGGGAAGCCGCATAAGCGACGCCTTGTCGCGCGGAAATTCGCCTCCGTCGGCGGCAATCAGCACCGCCGTTTTTTTCAGGTTGCGGGCGCGACTGTAATAACCGAGCCCCTCCCATGCTTTCATAAGCCGGTCATCGTCGGCCGCCGCCAGATCAAAGACCGTCGGATAAAGACCGAGAAAACGGATATAATAAGGGATCACCGCTTCTATACGCGTTTGTTGTAACATGATCTCGGAAAGCCAGACATGATACGGGGACGGTTCGTCCCTCCACGGCAGGCGCCGTTTTACCCGTGAAAACCATATAACAAGCGGCTCCACGGCGTTTTTCAACTGCTTTTCCGTTTCCGGCATTGGTATCCCCCTCTCGCCGCTCCCGGCCACAGGCGGGAAGCGATTTTACGGGAATATTGTACCATACCGAAAGAAAAAAAGCAAGTTGCATTTCTTTCCTTTCCCGGTATCGGATAACGCCGCCGTTAAAAAAGAGAGTCCGCGCAAGCGGAGACAAAAGCGCCCGTAAGCGCTTTTGCGTTTTTACACCTCTATTTGTATTATAACAAAATATTTGACTTGTATCAATAGTCATTATGTGTGTTACACAAGGTTTATCAAACACGGCGATTCTGCTACAATTAAAATAACGGAACGGAGGCGATACCGATGAAAACGGAATACAAGGAAAAGTACGAGGCCTTGGGACTGAACATGGCGTTCTACCGTAAGAAAAAGAAACTGACGCAACTTCAGCTGGCCGAACTCCTCGATGTGGATCGCTCGCATGTATCCGCGATGGAACTCGGTAACGTCGGCGCCAGTCTTGACGTCGTGTTCCGCATCTGCGACGTTCTGGAGATCCGCCCGAAAGAGCTGTTCGATTTCCGCGACTGAATAAAAACGGGAGCAAGGCAGGCCTTGCTCCTTTTTTCGTTCACGCGACGGCGCGTCATAAGGAAAAACGCATGAAACACAAAACATCCCCCGCGATCGGAGGATGTTTTTCGGATTTATTTCTTCTTTCCGTCGGTATTGTCCTTTTTCACGCGGAAGAAAAGCCGGACAAATGCGCGTCCGTTGAAAGGGATCAGCGGGTACAGATAATTTCTCTTGCCGTTCAGCGTGGTATTGGTCACGAGGAATACAAACACAAGGAGCAAACCAGCAATAAAACCGTATAAACGGAAAAGCGCCGTCAGTACGAGCAACATCAGCCGCATAAACTTGAAAGAATAGGCCAACTCATAACTTTGCTGTGTGAACCCGGCAATAGCCACGACCGCCATATAGAAGATCACCTCTTCCGACAGCCACCCGATCCCGACCGCAAATTCTCCGAGAATCAGACCGCCGATCACCGAAAGCGAATTGGTCAGGACGGAGGGCGTGTTCATAGAAGCCAGTTTCAGTCCGTCGATCGCCAGTTCCACAAGGAAAAGTTGCAAAAGAATCGGCATGGTGCTGTTCTCCGGCAAAATAAAATGCAACCACGGCGACAGTGCCTCCCCGTATCCGATCAGAAGATACCAGAGCGGCGTAAGATACAGCGAAAGCCAGAATACAAAATGCCGGATCACCCGAAGATAACAACCGACAATCGGCGACGAATAGTAGTCGTCCGTCTCCTGCATAAAATCGAAAACCGAAGTCGGCAGTACCATCGCCTGAGGCGACGTATCCGCCAGAATGATGACGCGTCCCTCAACGAGTTCCGACGCCGCCGCGTCCGGTCTTTCAAGCAGCCGCACTTTCGGAAAAGGATTATACCAGCGCTTCCGTATCAGAGTCTCCGCAAGGTTCTGGATTCCGAGCGTCAACGATTGCGGCGTAACGTTTTTCAGCTTTTTTTCCAGAAAGGCAACATATCCGGGATCGGCAACGCCGTCCATATAGCACAGTACGACATCGGTGCGCGATGAACCGCCCATATTCACATAATGCATTGTCAGGCGCGGATCACGGATACGGCGGCGTATCAGCGCGGTATTGAAAATCAGCGTCTCCACAAATCCGTCATGCGCTCCCTGCACCACGCGGTCATTGTCCGGTTCTTCGGTGGAACGGGCAGGATAGGTACGCGCGTCAATGACGACGGCGCGATTCCCGAAAGTCGATCCCAGCATAAGAACGGCGCCGGACAGTACCGACGTCACTATATCGTTTGTTTTGTACGCCACGTCGACTTCCACATACGGCACCTGCGAATCGGCGAATTTTTCCGCCGCGTCGCTCCCGGTACCGATTCCCTTGAGGCCGATGAAATACTGCATCAGTTTTTGCATGACCTCGTCTTTTACAAAACCGTCTATATAGAAAAAAGTCAGTTCGTCGCTACCGATCAGCAAGCGACGTGAAATCAGGTCGAAATTCTCCCGCGTCCGCAACGTCTCTTTGAAATAGCGGACGTTTTCATCGTAATTCCCGCTAAGTATTTCCATGCTTCCTCCGCATATCTTTTTACGGAGTATGCCCGAAACCGCACTTTTTATGTATGACCCTATTTTTTATCGGATTTCAAAAATATCTTATGAAAAAAGAGCACCTTCCGGTGCTCTTTTTTCCTATTTTACGATCAGAAGGCGGCCGATGTTTCCGAGGCTGCCCTTATCGTTCGGTTTTTCTTTTGCCGCGGCGTCAATATGATTGACCTCGCAAAGAGAAGAAATCGGTACGAGATAACGTTTTCCGATGCTCCAGAGCGTATCGTTTTCTTCGGGATAGGTCACGGTAATGCGCGAAACCGCTTCGCATGCGCGGCTTTCTTTCACGGTGAGACGCGAAAGACGATGCACTTTTGTGCGGCTCGTGCCGACCAGCGTATAGACCGCTTCTCCTCCGAAAGCGAGCGCCGCAGGATCAAGGCGGCCGCGGCAGGAGCGGATACCGACATCAATATCCCATTCTTCCGGCATCTTCTTGCCGCGCATATCACATTCTCCGCGGAACGGAAAAACGAATTCCGCGGCGGAATAGCGCGCGCTGTCTCCGTCCTGCGCCGCAACCAGCATATGCACGCGGCAATCGCCGCTGACGACCGCTGTGCCGTCACGGACGGTAACGGCCGTGTTTTCCGCTTCGGCGATGCAATCGACAACGGTCGACGCGTCCTCGGTATCGCTTTCCTTTCTGGAAACCGAGCCGTCAAGCGTAAAATGTCCGACCGTCGCATAATCATAGGCAAGCACCGGCAGATCCTCTGTCGTTTCGCCGAGGACGGCCGTCGGCGAATAGGCATCCGCCGTATAGGAGAAAGGCAGGTTGCGGAAAGCCTCTCCCGCATAATATGCCGTGGCGTCGCACACGATGCATGCGCCTTTTTCGTCGTTTTCAATACGGGTTTCGGCGTCGCCGATACGGCCGCGCGCAACGGCCATGCAGTCGGACGAAATGCCATCCTTTTCAAGAAATTCGTCAAACGGACTGCGATCGGTCACCGTAAACGGGAAACCGCTTCCGTCCGTAAGAAGAAAAGTCATCAGCATTTCCCCGCGGACGCGAATACCGTTTTCTTCGGCACGCGCCTCACGCACCAGCATCTCGCCGCGCGTGGACAGAATCTTCAGGTTTTCCGCGTCGGCGTCCGGCACGGGAATCTCACGCGTAAAGGGACTTTCGCTTTCGGTGAAAACGCTTTCTCCCACCTTGGCGGTGCTGTACAGAAGTTCCGGAGATTCTCCGTCCGCAAAAACCGGGCAATCGGTTTCGACGGTTTCGTCCTTCATCATATGTACGCGGGCGCCGACACGCGTGCGGATATTCAGTTTGCGCGGCCCGGACAGCCGGCAATTGACAGACACAAGATATTCGCGGCTCGCTATACAGGCGCCGGCGGCGGCATCGCCGCCCTCAACCGCATAATCGTAATCGGAGCTGAGTTCAACCGCGGCCGGCTTGCCGTCCGCATCGGAATATACGATTTTATAACGGACGCTGCCGCCGAACGTGGCGCGGCCTCCGCTCTCATACTGCCCCGACGGCTCGATCTCAGCGTTTAACAGCAGAATTTTGCGGATCTCCGGCTGGTAATCGGGGAGGATATAATCTCCCGTGCTTTCCGTATACAGCTCGTCGCCCGCGTAGTCCTTTTGATAAGTGTTACTCTTCGGGGATAATTCACCCGCGAATATACTCTCTTTCGGTTCCATTGTCGCACTCCCGTCGCTTTTATTTTTGCTACACTTTATGCCGGCGGAACACAGAATATGCCATTTTGTTCGGGTGTATCCGTTTTTTCCTCCAAATCACGGAAAATTCCCTCCCTTATGGCAAATTCCCGCGGAATCGGAGGAGGATGCTGCCGCCAAAGGCAGAATACGGGTGACGCGCCTTATTTTATGCATTGCTCCTTTTCTCTTCCTGTGGTAAAATGTAGGCACATCGCAAAAAGGAGGCGCATGTTTTGAAAACGACGCACAATTCCGCGAAACGCCGTCTGACAGCCGCGGCGCTCATCCTCGTCTTTCTTTCGCTGTTTACGCTCCCCGCTTTTGCAAAAAGCGAACGTCCGACACCCCGTGTTGACAATATTACCGTCACCGCCTATTCGGCCGTGCCGATCTATTATCAGGGAAACCGCCTCTCCGTAGACGCCCGTCTCATTAACGGCACTACATATGTTCCGATCCGCGCGTTTGCCACGGCGGTTTGCAACTGCACCGTTTCCTGGAACGCCAAAACGCGTACCGCCACGCTTACCGCCGACGGCCTTTATCTCATCGCGTCCGATAAAGGTACTTATCTCACGGCAAACGGCCGCTATCTGTTCAATGAAAACCCGGCCGTTATTCTTTCCAACGGAACACTGTATGTACCCGTACGCCCTCTTGCAAAGGCGCTCGGCGTCGGCATTGAATGGAACGCCGCAAACCGCAGCGTAACCGTAACCGGCACATATGAGCCGATCCTTTCGGGGGACAAGTTCTATGACGCGGACAGCGTGTACTGGCTCTCGCGCATCATTTCCGCGGAAAGTCAGGGAGAACCGCTTCTCGGACAGATCGCCGTCGGTAACGTGGTTCTGAACCGCGTGGAATCGGACGAATATCCGAACACCATTTACGGTGTGATCTTTGACCGCAAATACGGAACGCAGTTCACGCCCGCCGCCATCGGAACCGTGTATGAAAAGCCGTTCTGGCTTTCGGTCGTGGCCGCAAAGATCTGCCTCGAAGGCACAAGTCTCGACGACCGTGTTTTGTACTTCTATGAACCGGCGCTCTCCACTTCAAACTGGATCGGGCAAAACCGTCCCTATGCTTTCACAATCGGCTGTCACCAATTCTATTATTGAATAAGGAAAGCCATACCGGACGGCGTATCTTCTATGTAAGATCATAAAGAAAGGAATATGTAAACATGAGTTTACATATTCCTTGTTTTTATTCATAAAATACGTCAATGCAGAATCAGTTCCGCACGGGACATTACAGGAACGATTTCTTTCTTGCGCGTTTCCACAAGCAGGCGCGCGTCATCGTCAATACCGAGGATAAGAACACGGCACTTCTTTTCGCCGCGCAGAAGAACGGCATGATGACCGTCAAGCGCCGACCGCTCCTTATATTCGGTGATAAACGAACGGTCATAGGAGAGATTCTCATACAGCGGAAAGAATATACGAAGAAAATCGTAAGCAATCCTGCCTACCGTTCCCTGCGCAATCCCGTCAAACACTTCGCTTACGATTTCGGAAAGGCGCGTCGGGAATTCGGCATCGGAGAGATAGGCCGTCACGTCAAGAATCAGGTAATGCAGGTAGCCGTCCGGCTTCAGAGAGCAGGAGGCCTCCACCCGTGCCATAATCCGGCCGTTTTCGCGGCAGATTTCGTTTGCCCAACGGATCTTGTAGCGATGCGTGGTATGCGCCTCCAGAGCGCGGCACAATGCCACGGTGGCAAGCGCGGTGACAAGCACCGCGTTATGCGCGTGTACGGCCGGTCGTAACAGGAGCGACATTCTCATGCCGCGACCGCTTTTCTTTTTTTCAAAGGCGGGCGTATCGGCCACCGTCGCAGGAAGGCGGTAATCGGAAACAACGGCATGTCCTTCCACCGCGTCTTCCGCCGCCATGCGGCGCACGGGATCGGTAACGGACGGGCAATTTTCCCTGACGTCAAGAACGATCTTTCGCCCCTTGGGACTCAGGAATGTAATCGGAGGACCTGATGTCATCGTTTCTCCCTTCTTCCGGCCGGAAAAGTTTTTACTTTATGAAAAAGCGTTGTTCGGCGTACCGGGATCAATATGCTTTTGCCCAGAGGACAAGTGCTTTCGCGGGTTTACCGCAACAAACGCATACGTCCGAAACCTGTTCGCCGTCAAGCGGGATGCACCGCGAACCGACGCCGGTCTTGGCCTTTACTTCGTCTTCGCATGTCTCGCTTCCGCACCACATGGCCTTTATAAATCCGTCGCCGTCTTTCAGCGCTTCCGTAATATCGTCCAGCGTCTTGCATATATGCGTGCGGCGCGCGCGGTTATCATATGCTTTTTTGTACATGCCGTCGCGTACCGTCTGCAGTTTTTCTTTTACCGTTTCGGCAATATTGTCGAGGGATACAGCTTCTTTTTCATAGTTATGGCGCATAACGGTAACGCATTTGTTTTCCGCAATGTCGCGCGGGCCGATCTCAATGCGGAGCGGCACGCCTTTCATTTCATATTCGGCGAATTTCCAGCCGGGCGACTGTTCTCCGTCGTCAACTTTCACGCGGAATCCTGCATTGGCAAGAATATTTTTCACTTCGTTGGCCTTATCGAGAACACCGGGTTTAAACTGCTGAACGGGAATAATCACCACCTGAATCGGTGCGACCGCAGGCGGAAGAACAAGGCCGTTATCGTCGCCGTGCGTCATAATGATGCCGCCGATCATACGGGTCGTACTGCCCCACGAAGTCTGATACGGTGTTGCGAGTTTGTTGTCGCGTCCGGCAAACGTAATACCGAACGCCTTGGCAAAGCCGTTGCCGAAATAGTGAGACGTTGCGGCCTGAAGCGACTTGCCGTCATGCATCAGCGCCTCAATGGCATAGGTATCTTCCGCACCCGCGAATTTATCGGACGGCGTTTTCCGCCCTTTGACAACCGGAATGGCGAGATCGTTTTCGTGAAAATCCGCATAGACATTCAGCATCTGCACGGTTTCCTTAACGGCTTCTTCCGCCGTTTCATGCATGGTATGCCCTTCCTGCCACAAAAATTCACGACTGCGCAGGAAAGGACGCGTCGTTTTTTCCCAACGTACAACGTTGCACCACTGATTATAAAGTTTCGGCAGATCGCGGTAAGATTTGATGATGTTCTGATAGTGTTCGCAGAAAAGCGTTTCCGACGTCGGACGTACGCAAAGACGTTCGTTCAGCTTTTCGGAGCCGCCGTGCGTGACCCATGCGACCTCCGGGGCAAAGCCTTCCACATGCTCCTTTTCCTTTGTCAGAAGAGATTCCGGAATAAACAGCGGCATATAGATATTCTCGTGGCCGAGCGCTTTGAAACGGCTGTCAAGAATTTTTTGCATATTTTCCCAGATGGCGTATCCGTAAGGACGGATGATCATGCACCCTTTGACGCTTGAATAATCCACAAGATCGGCCTTTTTGCATATATCGGTGTACCATTGCGCGAAGTCCACATCCATGGATGTAATGGACGCAACCATTTTCTTATTGTCGTTTGCCATATGTCCTCCAAAAAATCGGTGTTGATAATATAATACCTTATTATATACTACTCCCCGGCACTTGTCAAGGCAGGGCGCGAAAAACGCGGATAAAAACAAAAGAAACCGCCGGTATAAGCGGTTTCTTTTGCCGTTTTCCGGCATCGGAAGCGAAAAAAGCCGCGCCGATGTCAGAATGATATTACAGAGCCTTTCTGATTGCGGAAAGCAGATCGGCGTATTCCTCATAGGCGGGAATATCCGGGTAATCCTTTTTGATCTTATCGGTGGATTTGAAAAGGAATCCGGCCTTGCTTGCCTGTATCATGCCGAGGTCGTTATAACTGTCGCCGCTCGCGATCGTCTCGTAACCGATGGACTGGAGCGCCTTCACGGTAGTGAGTTTCGACTGCGCCACGCGCATTTTATATCCGACGATCTCGCCGTCTTCCGCCACCTCCAGCGTATTGCAGAAAATGGTCGGCCAGCCGAGTTTCTTCATCAGGGGCATGGCGAACTGTTCAAACGTATCGCTTAAGATGATTACCTGCGTCATAGAACGAAGTTCATCGAGAAACGCCTTGGCACCGGGCATCGGATCAATCCCGGCAATGACCTCGCGGATCTCCGCAAGACCGAGTTTATGCTGTTTCAGAATACCGAGACGGTATTTCATCAATTTATCGTAATCGGGTTCTTCGCGCGTTGTAATCCTCAATTCGGGGATACCGGTTTTTTCCGCAAATGCAATCCATATTTCGGGGACGAGAACGCCCTCCATGTCCAGGCATACGATGTTCATCTTTTTCTCCTTCATCACACTGATATGCTCCGATTTTACCACATCTGTCGGAAAAATGCAAGTGTTTCATGCAGGAAAACGGCGGAATTTGCATACGGCGTCATACAGCATGACCAGTCCTGCGCTCAGTAACATGCCGCCGATAATGTCGGTGACCCAGTGCACGCCCGACATCAGTCTTCCGAGAACCATCAATACCGTAAATAATGCAAGCGCAACAAGGACGACCGCGCGCACCGTTTTATTGCCTATCCGCTGATGCAGTTGCATCATGGCCGTCGGTATCACGCACATGACAAGCACAGTCGTTGAAGACGGGTATGACGCCTCAAGGAAACCGTCGATCAATACGGGTCTGTAGTTCACAACGACCGCTTCAAAGAAGAGATAGACTGCCATCACCAGAACATAAAAGCCGCCGAGGACGATAATATTGTAATCGACCTTAAAAACACTTTTCCTGCGGATCAGTTGCCAAAGTCCGAGAGCGGCAAATCCTATGGCGACGAAAATAGGAATCAGGGAGAGCCAGTCCGTAACCGTGTAAAGCGCCATATGTACGCCCGTCAGTTCTCTTACGGCGCCGTTCAGCGCCGCAAATCCTACAGAAGAGCCGTTCGGCCCTATTGGCCGCACGTCGAACAGGCGTACCGCCGCCGTCCACAGTACAAATACAATAAGGAGTCCGAGAGAAACGCACATCTGTCTTTGATTTCTTTTTTTCATAAATCACACATCCTTTGAATGAATTGGCTTCTGCCTTTTACATTCTAAACGACCGGAAGAAAAAAAGAAAGAACCGATGCGTCACCTGCATGACACGATCCGTGTCATGCCCGTTTTATCCGCAGGAAAACTTTTAAAGACAGCAATACAAACAGGAAAACCGCCGCATAAGGTTGCAGGCCGACGATGAAAAAGAGCGCCCCTGCAATACTCAACCCCAAAGAAACGTTATCTTTGCTTTCTATCCAGTATGCCGAGCGACAGTTTTGCAACGCGAACGTCAGAACGCCGAAGATCGCCGTGGCAGACACAATGACAAAATACGCTGTTCTGACATATGAAGAAATTCCCGACAGTGCAAGTAAAGACACCGCCCGGATCACACCGTCCGTTCTTTGCGCAAAGAACGGAAGAAAGAAAAGCACCGCCGCGCAACAGTCAAGCAGTCCGTATAAAAGACCGCGGCGGCGATCCCTCTTTTGTCTGTTTTCGTCCGTTGCCGGAAGCGCGGTATCGCCGCATAAAAGTTCGTCAAGCGATACCGAGAAATATCGGGATATGGCTTTCATAGAATCCATATTGGGGTATCCCCTGCCCGATTCCCATTTTGAAACGGCCGTACGGGAAACATACAGCACCTCCGCAAGTTCCTCCTGTGAAAAACCTTTCTGTTTTCTCAGTTCCTGCAGTTTTTCATGAAATTCCATTGATTGAAAACCTTTCTTATCGGATCTCCGTCATATGCCGCGTCCGCCGAAAGAGGGCGGGAGCCGGCCATATCCGTCTTATCACTTTTTACATTTCATGCCGAAACGCCTCCCGGCAAACCGGAAGTTATCATTTTGAATAACCTGCCGCCGGAGTTTTTCCGCCATGAACCGTTTCTTCTGTTTCCGGTGTGTTCCCCGTTAATCTCTGTAAAAATAAAAATCGCATTTATCACTGCCGCGCCCTATCGTGCCTTGCCGCTCGAAAGTGATGCCGCACATGTCTCCGTAAACACGGTCATCGCTAAAGCAGAAAGTGCCTGCCAGTTCTTTGCAACCCAACAGTTCGCAATACTTCACATAGGGGCATTGCAGAACATCGACCCTGTAATGCCTGCTGTCGTATTCGATTTCCTCGAATCTGAACCCTGCATCGCCGTTGAACATAGTGCCGATCATCTTGCGGAAGATTTTGAAGAAAAGCGGTCGGATAAAAGGGATTTTCGTTGCAATATGCAAACGTTTCCGATCGGGTTCCACGCCTATTCTTACAGACTCTTCTATCAGACTTATGGCTTCTTCACATGAGATATATTGAATCATCTGCAGGTAAATAGCAGCCCGCGGAAAAATCACCCGTTCGGTATGTATCTTTTCCTTTTTGGACAGATCTTTATATTGATCGCATAATTCATTGCAAAGTTTTACGGCGCCATTAACCAGAACGTCCGTCTGTTCCTTCCCAATCTTTTTCCTCAGCTCACGCAAGAGATAAGATAAACCGCCGGTTTTTTCATAATATCTTTTATTGACCATGAGTCTATGTCCCTCCGCATTTGCACATTCGGATTTGTTTATGTGATTATTCTATCGTAAAGCGCATCCATAGCCACGACATGAAAAATGCTTTATGTTTTATCTTTCCAAAATCGATTCACTTTCGCATAAGAATAGCGGAAATCGCACTCACCCGATCCAAACGAAATGCTATATTTCCCGTCATGGTTTTTTTGAATTACAACAGTATCGATCCAGTGTGTATTAAATTCAATATCAAAACAGAACAATTCGGGTTCATAAAAATCGATTACATAATGAGCATGGCGTTTCATCGCCGGATCAAAGCAATAAGCGATATAAACGGTAAGGCGATCATGGGAAGACGGATATTCAAGTCCATCAATCTGCGCGTCGCCGAAGCAAACACCGTCTGAATTTATACCGAACAAATCATTTTGAAACGCAATAAGTTCTTCTATACCTTTCATTTCCGAAAAACATTGATCCGTTTCCTTTTGCATATCCGTATCATTGGTATAGACTATCTCAAACAAGACTCTGTCTCCTCCCCGAATTCTAATCTGTCGATATTTTATTATACCACAAATTATCCCGTTTTTCAATTTCAATCACGCAATCAAGGTGGAAAGAAACACCGCTGGGCGATGGCTGCTCCCGGCGGTCACTCTATTACTCGTTGTCCGCTCCATAGAACGCTTCTGTCACCAATCGCATGGCAATCCCGAATCCGGCGACGCGACGGCATGAACTTCGCGCCCGGAGGGACTCTCAAAAAAGGAAAAAGCACTTGCTTTCGCAAGTGCTTTTTGGGGGTATCACTACAAAACCGATGCACACCACACTTTTTTTCAAAATCGAGCCGGGCTATTTTGTTTTTGAATAGATCTCTCCCTTGGTGAAACAGGGGCTTGCAAGTGACCGCGATCTTCCGGGGTGCAATGCCATGCTTGCAAACGAGCTTATGTACCCGAGGAATCCTGACCTTCGCAGAGGAGTTCGTAATCGTCAAGCCTGTCGACACCGAGGTACGACAGCACACCGGCAATCTGAAATCTATCTGCGGGTAGGTGGAGAGAAGCGGTCTTCGCTCCTCTTGTCAGATTTGCAATCATAGCGTTCATCCTTCCTTTCCATAAAAATAAGCCAAACGCTCGGCTGAGTAGAGTTTGGCTATGTAGTTTATTCAGTTAGGTAAACTGGAATTTTCAAATTAGTCTTTGCAAATAACCTTTGAACCTTCACCATCAATTACAATTCCCTGACGGTTGTTAATTGGGCATAGATTCAAATCCGAAAACT
>CAJLXA010000024.1 GCA_905210485.1 uncultured Eubacteriales bacterium
CGTGCGCTGCAGTAGCATAGCCACCACAACCGCGGCGATTTTCAGCGGCGAAACGGGCGCTTTACCCGCCACACGGCCGGTCTCACCGTTCACGAGATAAAAGTATTTCTTCTTGCGGAAAGTATATGACGCAAACCATACGGGAAGCAGAATGTGCTTGAATGTTACCTTTTTGTAATGATGTCTGTAAGACATATTACGGTATACGTCATAACCGCCCTCAGCTTCAATTTTTTCTTTTATGCGCGACTCGGCAACGCTCTTGGCTTTTACAAAGGCCGCCGACGGCCCCACGTCATATCGTTCGGCAAAAAAGCCGGAAAGATACGCAGGGTTATAGACATAAAGATTCTTGGTTTCAAAGGGCGAAACTTTGCCGAACATGGCGCTGTCCACCTTTTTCGACGCCGGAATCAGAATGCCGTCGGTCATGTCTTCGCATTTGCCGTGATAGGGAAACCAGTCGATAACGGTACGGCTGCGGGTCTGCGTTTTACCGTTGACTCTCACCGTGTAGTATTCTGTTCTCCTGCGCCCGCCTGAACCCGAAAAATCGGTCACAAGGTCGGTGTCGTAGGTAAATGCCGGGATATAGATGCCGCTCATGGGCATCGCAGAGAGTTTCTTGCGAAAGCCGACAGGCGCCATAAGGCGGTGCCCCGCCCATTTCTGAAACTGGTCGCGCGCTTTCTTTTCGGAAACAAGAAAGGGCGTCATGGTTTCGGGAGGAATGATCGGCTCGTCAAGCGAAAGTTCGGTGACATAGTGATTGCCGCAAAAAGGGCAGTCGGCCGTCATGGCTTCCGCAGGGAGGAGCATCTCCGCCCCGCAAGCGGGGCAGGAGACGGGGCGATTGCCCAATGCGCGCCAGTCGGGCGCGTCCCATTTATCGTTATCGGGATCGTATATGTATTCCGGTGCAACGATCGTCGGAGCGTCAATGGGAGAGTGGCTTTGGCAGTAAGGACAGACGAGATCCTGCGTATCCGGGGAAAATACCATGCGGTTGCCGCACGTTTTGCACGGAAAGGCAGTCAGGCGCCCTTCTTTTGGTTCGGAAGTCTTTTTGGAATTTTCCTCGGGCATTAAAAGAGACCTCCAGTCATAACTTCTGCTTCATGGGAATAGATTAGAACAGAATCAAAGAGATTTGCTCATTTCGGTGAGGCAGTGACGGCAGATTGCCTTTCCGCCGTTACGGATGAGTTCGTCGCGGCTTCCGCAGAAAACGCAGGACTCATTCTTCTTGACGATGACGACGCTTTCGCCCTGCAGGGTCAGCTCCACTTCATCGTTGTCCCGGATGCAAAGAGCATTACGCATGTTCTTCGGAATGACGATGCGTCCGAGTTCGTCTACACGACGATAAATACCAGTTTCTTTTGCCATAGTGAGTTACCATCCTTTTTTATTTGTCAGCACGTTGTAAGCGGCTGCCATTACAAAATTATAATGCGGAATAGACATAATCGGAGCGTCCTTTCGAAGAATATAACTTTAAAAAATACACACACGCGCACACGCATACACGCGTACAAACAACAGTGCATAAATCACCGCCCGTTTCGGCCGATCCCGCGGAAACGGCGACGTTTCGGGTGCGGATAAGCCTTAAACTATGCGGTTTTGTCGAAAAAATACGGAGCTCCGATATTCTTGTCCTCTTTCGACAATATCATTATAACACAATTGTCAGAAAATGTCAATAGGTAGTAGCGAAAAAAATAAGAAAATACATAAAAAGGTGATTTTATGCTTCACAAGCTGATACCGGCCATAGCCATTCCGAGTTTTCTTTACAGTCTGATAAACGGCACGCTTCCCGCATTGTCCGCCGCTGTTTTCGGCGCCTGCGAGCGCGCCGTCACGCTGACATTATTGCTCCTCGGCAGTATGTGTTTCTGGAGCGGACTTATGGAGGTGTGGAAAAGCGCGGGCGTGATCGGGTTTGTGTCAAAATTGCTTTCCCCTTTCCTCCGATGGGCGTTTCCGGAATCCTCGAAAGACCCCGAAACGCGTGAGGCGATCGCCGCGGCGCTTGCGGCAAACATGCTCGGTATCGGCAATGCGGCAACGCCTCTTGCGACCGGAGCGATGAAAGCCATGCAAAAACAGAACGGTACGAAAGAGCGCGCCAGCGACGATATGGTGACTTTTACGGTTCTGGGGTGCGCGCCGCTTTCCCTGTTGCCGACAACGGTTCTCGCCCTGCGCGCGGCGGGCGGCAGTCATAACGCCGCGTCGGTGCTGATTCCCATTATCTTATGCAGTCTTGCGGGAAGTCTTTTCTCCGTGATACTTTCACGTCTTATCTGCAGGTTGAAACGGTCATGACACAGATTTCATCGGCGCTTTTGCCGCTTCTTGTCGTATTGACGTCGCTGTTGTTCCTTTTGAAAAAGGAAACGGCCGTTGATGCTTTTATGCGCGGCGCGGGGGACGGTTTCCGCACCTCGCTGAAACTTTTACCGACGCTTATATTGCTGATGGTCGCTGTCGGAATGTTTTCGGCATCGGGGTTGGGAGACGCTTTGTCCCGGCTGCTTTCCCGCGTTTTCTTTTTCCTGCCGATCCCCGAAAAGCTGTATCCTTTGTTCATCGTGCGTCCTTTTTCCGGAAGCGCCGGAACCGCGCTTCTTTCCGATCTTTTTGAAAAAGAAGGGGCGGACAGCCGCGTCGGCATTGCCGCTTCGATTCTGGCGGGGTGTTCGGATACCGTGTTTTACGTAACCGCCGTTTATTTTGCGGCCGCCGATGTGAAAAAAACGCGTCATACGATCCCCGTAGCGCTGACGGTTTCTTTACTGCTGTTGTTTCTGTCATCGGCGGTGGCCGCATGGCTTGTGTCATGACGGGCGTACTGCCGGCCGGTATTCTTTCCTGCCTGCCGCCGGCGCTTGCCGTCTGCGTCGAGAGAGTGGGAAAAGGATATACGGATTTTTATGACAGGCTCTCCGAAATCCGCATGAGGACGGACCGGGTGTCTTCGCTTGTCCTCGACGGGAAGAATCTTCCGCTGCCCATCGCTGTTTCCGAAGAAGAAATGGCGGAGACGGTCAAACGGCTTTCGGAGGGATCCATATATGCGCACCGCGATACATTGACGCAGGGGTATATTGCGCTCGGCAACGGTTGCCGTGCGGGCGTTGCCGGAGAAGCGGTGTTGGAGAACGGGAAAATAACGGCGCTTCGCCGGGTGACATCGCTGACGATCCGACTGTATCATCGGGTGAAAGACGCAGGGGCTACGGCGGAAAAGATATTCCGTGAAAACGGGAAACAGGGAATGCTCGTATATTCGCCGCCGGGCGGCGGTAAGACGACGCTTCTTACCGATCTTGCTCTTCGCCTTGCCGTCGGCAAAGAGGCCATGCGCGTTGCGCTGATAGACGAACGGTCGGAATTCTATATAGATAAAAACGAAGGGCGCGGCGCTCTGCTCGATGTATTGCGCGGCTATCCGAAAGCCTGCGGTATCCGTCTTGCCGTGCGTACGCTGTCCCCCGAAGTCATTATCTGTGACGAACTGGGGGATACGGAAGAGGCGGCGGCCGTTGCCGAATCCGCAAAAGCGGGAGTGCCGATCATCGCGTCGGTTCATGCCGGGGATTACGCGGGATTTTTGCGGCGCCCCGTCGTACGGTTATTGGCCGAAGCCGATCTGTTTACGGTGGCCGTCGGACTTTCCGGCGAGAAAGGCAGAATGGTGTATACCGTGAATCGTCGTGACGGAGGCGCAATATGAAAATACTCGGTCTTTCGCTTCTCCTTTTTGCCGTCGGGTACATCGGTTTCTTTTCCGTGAGGCATGAAAGGGAGCGGCCGTCCGCATATGCGGCATGTCTTGCCTTTTTGAAGTATATCCGTACCGGCATTGCCGATTATCATAAACCCATACCGGCAATTATCCATGATTTTGACAATGAATATTTACAAAAAATAGGTTTTCTCACACAAGACGGTCAAGGGAACCGCCGATGGAATACGAATGTTCTGGAGGAAAAAGCGGTTTTGTTTCCCGACGACCTCGGCATGTTTACGCGCTTTCTTTCGGAACTCGGCAGCGGTTTCCTCGGCGATGAAATACGGCGATGCGACGAAGCGATTGCCGCCATGGCCGCGGGAGAAAAGAAAAGTCTGTCGGAAGCGCCGAGAAAAAGTCGTATATACGGAACGCTTTCCGTCGGCGGCGCGCTTCTTCTTTTACTTGTTTTTATGTAATCAATACGGTATGATTCCGATAAAATTTACGAAGGGAAAAATATGGAAGTCGCTCTTATTCTGAAAATAGCGGGTATCGGTATGCTGATTGCCGTTTGCTGTCAGATACTCGGCAAAGCGGGACGTGAAGATCAGGCCACACTTCTTTCGATTGCCGGTATCGTTCTCGTACTCTTTCTTCTGATGCAGGAGATTTCGTCGCTCCTTGCGACGGTACGGAGCGTGTTCGGCGTTTGAATCTTTTGCAGATTTGCGGCATCGGGGTTCTGGCCGCGGTGCTCGCCTTTATACTGAAAAGTTGTAACGCGCGTCTTGCGCCGTTTATCGGCATCACGGCGGGCGTACTCCTGTTTGCCACTGTGATAACAGCCGTTTCGACGTTTATCAAACCTTTGTCCGACTATGCCGCGCGCTACGGATTTTCCGATATGTTCGGCGTGGCACTGCGGGCAATCGGACTCGGATATCTTACCGAGATCGGTAGCGGTATATGCCGTGAGCTCGGCGAAAAAGGACTTGCCGACGCCGTTTCCCTTGCGGGGCGGATGGCGATTCTTCTCATCGGACTGCCCGTGTTTCTTGAGATTCTGGAATTGGCGGTGCATTATGCGGAGTGAATGTGTAAAAAAAGCCGGACTTGCCGTGATACTGATGTTTCTGTGCTTTCGTTTGTTTTCCGTAACCGGGGAGGCGTGGGAACCGGAGGACGGCCTTTCTTCGGTTCTTTCGTCGCTTCCCGATGCCGTGAGGAGCGAGATTCCCGATGCCGATGAAGAAACGCTGACGAAGCTTTCCGGCGTAAAGTATTATGTTACCTTTATATTCGATACGCTTTCGGAAAAAAAGACGCCGCTTCTTTCCGCATTTTCCTCTGCGCTCGGCATGATGCTTCTTTTGTCGCTTGCCGTCCATATCGGCGGCGAGCGCAAAGGAATCCGTACCGTGATATCCGCCGCCGCGGCCGTCTTTTTTTACCGGCTGTCGGAAGAAACGTTTTTGTCCGTTGCCGATTATCTTACGGACACTGCCGCATTTGCAAAAACGCTTGTCCCGGTTTTTACGGCGCTGTATGCGGCCGGCGGCAATACGGCGGCCGCGCTTTCATCGGGCGGCAGTTTTACGGTCTTTCTGTCTTTGGTCGATATTCTGGCCGGCGATCTGCTTTTGCCGCTTGTGCGTCTTCTGTTCGCGTTGACCCTGATAGGCGAAATGCGTACAAACGCGGATTTTTCCGCATTTGCGAAAAGCCTGAAAAAAACCTATACCACCATACTTGTTTTTCTTTCTATGCTGTTCGGCGTTACGCTGTCCGCACAGACTTTGCTCTCGTCGGCGGCCGATACGCTTTCGGCGCGATCTCTTAAATTTGCGGTCGGCAACATGATCCCCGTTGTCGGCGGTACGGTCGGGAACGCGCTCGGTACGGTTGCCGCCTCGGTCGGCTATATCCGCACCGCGGCGGGCGGCGTTTCCGTGGCGACGGTTCTGCTCATTACGCTCCCGACGCTTTTGCAACTTTTCTGCATGCGGCTTGTATGTTCGGTTGCCGGCGGTATCGGACGGCTTATCGGCGCGGTAGAGGGCGAACGCGTTGCCGCGGATTTTTCGGGGATCTACGATATGCTTCTGGCAACGGTTGCGCTTACCGCGGTATCGCTGATTCTTCTGATTACGGTGTTTGCGAAATGCGCGGTGGCGGTCGGATGAGCGCGTATCTCAGCGCCTGTCTCGCGGCGGCCGGCGTTTTCGCGCTTTTGACGCTTCTTTCGCCGGAGGACAGGGAAATTGAAAAAAGCGTCAAACTTGTTTTGTCTCTTCTGCTTATTCTATTTGCGGTGTCGCCGCTTTTTCGCGGCGATCTCACGGATAGCGTGAAAGAATTGTTTTCGGATCATACGGATACGGCGTATGACAGTGCGGAAGGGGAAGAGTGGATGACGGAGAAATCCCGCGCCGCGTTCATCGAAGGCGTCAAAACCGCATTGGTCGGGAAATTCTCTCTTGACGCAGATGACGTGTCGGTATCGGTGACGTTTTCCGAGGGGATTACGCCGGAATCCGTGGCCGTTACGTTATCGGGCAACGCCGTGTTTGCCGATCTTCCCGGAATAAGACGTTACGGAAAAGAAAATTTTACAGAGGAATTTGAGGTGATTCTGCATATCGGAAGTTAAGTCGACGGGCGGCTTTCTGTCCGTCATCAAGAAGAAACAATGGCTGATCTTTCTGTTTCTCGCGGGAGCGATTCTTCTTTTGTTCGGTTCCCGGTTATCGCGGAAAGATACGGAGGTAAAAAATGAAGAGGCGGATTTTGCCGCATACCGTACCGCGCTTTCGTCCGAGGCCGGCGCGCACTGCGCCAAGGTTGCCGGCGCGGGGCGCACCGAGGTGATTCTGCACTTTGCCGGTGAAGAAGAGTACGTTTACGCAAAGAACCGCCGCGACAACGGCTCCGAAGAGTATGTATATTCTTCGGGCAAGGGACTTCTCTTACGGGTGGATTATCCCGCCGTCGACGGCGTTTCCGTATTATGCGAAGGCGGCGATGACCCGGCGGTGAAAAAGGAGATGATCGAAATTCTTTCCGCCTTTTTCGGTATCGGGAGCAACCGGATCCACGTCGGAAAAGGAAATTTCGGAAGTTCGTCATAACGCGGAAAACTCCGGCATATATTTGAACCAAGAAAAAAACACAAGGAGGCACATCACTATGGCAAGGCTGAAACTTTTCGGGGAAAAGGGCATTTTCGGCAAAGCCGGACGGCGCAATCTGATTATCGTATTGTCGGTTCTGATTATCGGCGCCGCCGTCTATTTGAACTACTTATATTTCTTTAACGGGGCAAACAAAGCGGACGACGGCAACAAAACGCCGACTTCCGACGTGGCGAATGGCAATCAGAAAGGCGACACGACCGTCACCGACGTCCGCACGGCCTATTTCACTTCCGCGGCGCTCAGCCGTAAACAGGCGCGCGATGAAGCGCTGGAAGTCCTGCAGACGGTTGTGAAATCCGAGGATGCATTGGAGAGCACGCGTACAGACGCGCTGAAAGAGATTTCCCGCATTGCGCTGGACATCGAAAAGGAATCGAACATCGAAACGCTTGTCAGGGCAAAAGGCTTTGAACAGTGCGTCGCCGTACTGTCCGACGATTCCGTCAGCGTTATCGTGAAGCAGGAGGATGAACTTCTTCCGAGCCAGATTGCCCAGATCAAAGAGATCGTTTACGAATCCACGGGCATTCTCCCGACCGCCATCAAGATCATCCGCAAGTAATAAAGTTCCGCTCCGGCGGATCGACGACCCGAAGGAAAAGCCGACGTCCTTCGGGTCGTTTTTCTCTGCCGGAACCGCGGAAAAAAACGAAAAACGGCAATTTCGCCGCGCCGTCCACTTGACAGCGTGCAAGAGGTATGCTACAATACATATTATATTATTGATTCTGAATAAAGAAAGTCTTTCGGAGGTAGTTATCCATGGAACAGAAACTGCGCGTGGGGATTATCGGCGCGACCGGTATGGTCGGTCAGCGCTTTGTCACGCTTCTTTTGCATCACCCGTATTTTGAGATCGCCGCACTTGTGGCAAGTCCCCGTTCGGCCGGAAAAACCTATGCGGAGGCCGTCGGCGACCGCTGGAAGATGAAAACGCCGCTTCCCGAAGAAGTGAAGAATATGACCGTCATTTCCGCCGACGATGTGGACGCCGTAAAATCCCTTGTCGACTTTGTTTTCTGCGCCGTAGACATGAAAAAAGACGAGATCCGCGCGCTTGAAGAGCGTTATGCGCGCGCCGAAGTTCCCGTCGTTTCCAATAACTCCGCCAACCGCTGGACTCCCGACGTACCGATGGTGATTCCCGAAATCAACGACGCGCACCTTGCGGTCATCGAAGCGCAGAGAAAGCGCCTCGGCACGAAGCGCGGTTTCATTGCCGTTAAGCCGAACTGCTCCATTCAGTCGTATGTTCCCGCGCTGACGCCGCTTCTCCGTTTCCGTCCGACCCTCGTCGTCGCCACGACATATCAGGCAATCAGCGGCGCGGGGAAGACCTTCCGTGAATGGCCGGAAATGATCGACAACGTCATTCCGTATATCGGCGGCGAAGAGGAAAAGAGCGAGCAGGAACCGCTCCGCGTCTGGGGTCATGTCGAGAACGGCGCAATCGTCAAAGCGGACGCTCCGCTGATTACCACGCAGTGTATCCGCGTTCCCGTGACCGACGGGCATACGGCCGCCGTGTTCGTGAAATTCGAGAACAAACCGACGAAAGAAGAAATTCTTGAGGCGTGGAAAAATTATAAGGGCAAGCCGCAGATTCTCGGTCTGCCGAGCGCGCCCGAACAGTTCATCACTTATTTTGAAGAAGACAACCGTCCGCAGGCGGCGCTTGACCGCGATCTTTACGGCGGTATGGGCATCTCCGTCGGCCGTCTCCGTGAAGACACGGCATTTGACTACAAATTCGTGGGTCTCTCCCATAACACGCTCCGCGGCGCGGCAGGCGGCGCGGTTCTGATCGCCGAACTTTTGTATCGCGAAGGATACCTGACGCGCGCGTGACGATGTAAAAGAGGAAACGTTTTCCCGTTTCCTCTTTTTGCTGTTAAAAGGTTTTAACAAAATAATAACTTTATCCGCACGCAATGCGGAATTCTTGACATATTTTCGGGGATATAGTAAAATAATCGGGTCGGCAGTGCAAAAGCGGCGCAGAATTCCGGGAAGACTGCGCGCCGCTTTTCCGCGTATACGGACAAGCTGCCTGTCGGAAGGGAGAATCATGCGTTATCTTTACGGATACGGGTATCTGGTCATCGTATTTGTCGTTGTTACGGTTTTAAAGAAGTTATTCTCCCTGCAAACCGAAATTTCAAGAAAACTGGTGCATATCGGCATCGGTTACACATGGGTGATTCTTTACAGGTATTTTATACTGCCCGAAAACGTCCCCTCGTGGGAACTGCTTGTGATGCCCGTGTCATTCATTATCATCAATTATCTTTCATATCGGTATAAGATATTTTCCCTTGTCGAACGGGAGGGGGATGAAAATCACCCCGGAACCGTGTATTATGCGGTGGCCATGACGCTTCTTCTCCTTCTGACAATCCCGTTTCCCGTCCTTGTGATCCCGTCGGGCATTGCGGTTTTCGCTCTCAGTCTCGGCGACGGATTCGCCGCATTGTTCGGCACGCTTTTCGGGAAGTACGGCCCGCATATCAGTAAAGAAAAATCGCTCGTCGGTTCGGCCGCCTGCGCCGTCGGCGCCATGGCCGGCACTTATCTGCTCATGCTGTTTGTACCGTTCGCGCTTCCGTTTTATGCGGTGCTTCTGATTGGCGTCACCACGGCGGTCTGCGAACTTGTCGGGCACGGATTTGACAATTTCTCCATTCTGTTCGGCGTGACGGCCGTTGCCACGCTTTTATTGGAGGTGACCGCATGACAACGAAACTGTTGATTCTCGGCATCGTTTGCGGCGCGGTGATTGCCGTTTTGACCCGCCTTGTCCGCGCGCTGACTCCGGGCGGCGCTGTCGCGGCGTTTTTTATCATCGCCGGAAGTCTGTATTTCGGCGGATATGCCTGTTTTGCCGTATTGCTTTTTACCTTTGCCCTGGTATCGGTCGCGGGTAAGATCGTCGGTGCGCGTACCGCGGCATTGACGAACGGACTTCATGAAAAAAGCGGCGCGCGGGACGGCGTGCAGGTGTTTGCCAACGGCTTTCCGGCATTGGTAACCGCCGTGCTTTGCGGCATCACCGGCAATGCGGCGTTCGCCTTTGCATACACGGCGGCGGTTGCCGAGGCTCTCGGCGACAGTCTTGCCTCCGACATCGGCGTTCTGTCGAAAAAAGCGCCTGTCGATATCTGCACTTTCCGTCCTGCGGTACGGGGACTTTCCGGCGCCGTCAGTCTGCTCGGCACGCTTTCGGCCGCGGTCGGTATTTTACTTACAGCGGGTTTTTCCATGATTTTTCTTCGGTTTTCCGGTCGGAGATTCCTTCTTTTATGCGTATTGCCGTTTGCCGGCGTTCTCTTTGACAGCGTGCTCGGTTCACGCTTCCAATGCCGCCGTCAATGCACGGTTTGCGGCAAACCAACCGAAAAAAAGGTGCATTGCGACCACCCGACCGCCGTCAGGGGCGGTATTCGTTTTCTGAATAACGATGCGGTCAATCTGATTTCCAACGCGGTCACCGCCGCCGTTGCCGCATGGCTGTTCTGTATTCTGTAATTGTAATAACCGAGAAAGGATTTTTATGAAACGTATTTTTTCTTATCTTCGCCGCTATCGGAAAGAAGCGATTCTCGCGCCTCTTTTCAAATTGCTTGAGGCGTCTTTCGAGCTGATCGTGCCGCTTGTGATCGCGGCCATTATCGACAAGGGCATAAACGGCAATGAAAGCGGTGATATGTCCTTGATCTTGCGGTATGCCGCTATCCTTCTGGGACTGGCGGTCGTCGGCCTTTGCGCGTCGGTCATTGCGCAGTATTTTGCCGCCAAGGCCGCAACGGGCGTTGCCACCGATCTCCGGCACGACCTGTTCTGCCGTATTCAGAAAATGCAATACACGGATATAGATAAAAACGGCACCGCCACGTTGCTTACGCGTTTGTCGGGCGATACGAATCAGGTACAGACCGGCGTCAACATGGTGCTTCGCCTGTTTCTCCGTTCTCCGTTTATTGTGTTCGGCGCCATGATCATGGCCTTTACGGTCGATGTAAAAAGCGCGCTTATTTTCACGGTCATGATCCCGCTTTTGTTTATCGCGGTATTTGCCATACTCCTTTTGACGATCCCGATGTATAAAAAGGTTCAGCGCCGTCTTGACGGCGTTCTCGGTAAAACGCGCGATAATCTGCGCGGCGTTCGTGTGGTGCGCGCTTTCCGCATGGAAGACCGTGAGATGAAAGAGTTTGACGATGAAAACGACGCGTTGTGCGATATGCAGCGTTTTGCGGGGCGCGTTTCGGCGCTCCTGAACCCGATCACCCTGCTGATCGTCAATGCGGCGATCATCGTTCTGATTTACGTCGGCGCTATCCGCGTGGAAGCCGGTATTCTGACTTCAGGTATGGTAGTTGCGCTTTATAACTATATGTCGCAGATTCTCGTGGAACTGGTGAAACTCGCCAACCTCATTATTACGTCCACGCGCGCCGTTGCGTCCGCCGGCCGTATTTCCGCGGTGCTGACTTCGGAAAATTATGTTCCCGAAAAAAATGCGACGCCGGAGAAAAAAGCCGACGCCCGCGTGGAATTTGCCGACGTGTCCTTTCGCTATCCGGGCGCGCCCGCCGATACGCTTTCGCATATTTCCTTTACGGCGAAACCGGGGGAGACCGTGGGCATTATCGGCGGTACGGGTTCGGGCAAAACCTCGCTTGTCTCGTTAATTCCGCATTTTTATGACGCAACAGGCGGATGCGTCCTGTACGACGGACAGAATGTGCAGGAGATTCCGTCCGAAACGTTACGGCGGAAGATTGCGGTTGTTCCGCAGAAATCGGTTCTGTTTTCGGGAACGATCCGCGACAATATGCTGTTCGGTAATCCCGACGCTACGGACGAGGATATTGCCGAAGCGCTTTCCGCCGCGCAGGCCGCGGAAATCGTGGCCGGGAAAGAGGGCGGTCTTCTTGCCGCCGTTGAGGAGAACGGTCAGAATTTCTCCGGCGGTCAGAAACAGCGGCTTTGTATTGCCCGCGCGCTTTGTAGGCGCCCCGAAGTATTGATACTTGACGACAGCGCGTCGGCCCTCGATTATGCTACCGACGCACGTCTCCGCAAGGCATTGCGCGCACTGCCGTATAAGCCGACGGTGTTTGTTGTCTCTCAGCGGACGGCAAGCATTGCCCATGCGGATCGTATTGTCGTACTGGAAGACGGGCATGCGGTTGCCGTCGGAACACACGAGGAACTTCTCCGTACGTCTCCCGTATACAAAGAAATTTACGATTCGCAGACGAAGAAGGAGGACGAAGCCGTATGAACGGTAAAAACGGAAAAAAGAGCAATACGCTGAAGAAAGTTCTTCTTTATCTTCGCGGTTACAGAAAAGTGTTTGTTATTTCCCTGATCCTCGCGGGGGTTACCGTCTTTTCTTCACTGCGTATTCCGATTCTGGTCGGCCGTGCAATCGACGCGATGGACTTTAAGGACGGAGTCGCTATGGATACGATCGTCCGCCTCCTGATTGAGATCGGGATTCTGACGCTCATCGGCGCGGCGGCGCAGTGGCTTATGAGCCTCTGCAACAACCGGCTGTCGTTCGGCGTTGTGCATAACGTGCGGCGCGACGCTTTCCACCGTATACAAAAACTGCCGCTTTCCTACCTTGACACCCATCAGGTCGGCGATACGGTGAACCGCGTGATTTCCGACGCCGATACGTTCGCGGACGGCCTTCTTGTCGGCTTCACGCAACTTTTTACCGGCGTCGTCACCATTATCGGCACGCTGATTCTGATGATACGGATTCAGCCGGTCATCGCCGTTATCGTCATTGTGGTTACGCCGCTTTCGCTTTTTGTTGCCAAATTCATTGCGTCGCATACCCACCGTATGTTTATCGAGCAGAGCACAATCCGCGGCCGGCAGACCGCGTATATGAATGAAATTATCGGCAATCAGAAACTTGTCCGGGCATTCGGGCGCGAAGACACCGTTACGGAACGGTTTGACGAGATCGGCGAAAAACTCCGCGTTTCCTCCCTGCGCGCCACATTCTTTTCTTCGCTTACCAATCCGTCGACCCGTTTTATCAACGGCATCGTCTATGCGCTTGTCGCGCTGTTCGGCGCCATGGTTGCCATCGGTAAATTCAGTTTTCTCGGCGGCGCCATCACGGTCGGCGCGCTCGCCAGTTTTCTGAGTTATGCCAATCAGTATACGAAGCCGTTTAATGAAATTGCGGGCGTTGTTACCGAATTGCAGAACGCTTTCGCCTGTGCGGAACGTCTGTTTGAACTTTCCGAAGCGGAGCCGGAACTTCCCGACGCGGAAAATGCCGCGGTGCTTTCCGACGTCAAAGGAGCGGTGACGCTTGACCACGTATATTTTGCCTATACGCCGGAAAGACCGCTTATCACCGATGTTTCCGTTTCCGCAAAACCGGGCATGCGGGTGGCCATCGTCGGTCCGACCGGCTGCGGAAAAACAACGCTCATCAACCTCCTCATGCGGTTTTACGATGTGGACGGCGGCGCCGTTACCGTGGACGGGCAGGATATCCGCTCCGTAACGCGCAGCAGCCTGCGAGAGAACTACGGCATGGTATTGCAGGAATCCTGGCTGAAACATGCCACGGTGCGTGAAAACATCGCTCTTGCGCGGCCGGACGCTACGGAAGAGGAGATTGTTTCGGCGGCAAAGGCCGCCCATGCGCACGGCTTTATACGCCGCCTTGAAAACGGATATGACACCGTAATCGGCGATGACGGCGGTATGCTGTCCCAGGGGCAGAAGCAACTTCTGTGCATTGCGCGCATCATGCTTTCGCTTCCGCCGATTCTGATTCTTGACGAGGCCACGTCGTCGATCGACACGCGTACCGAAGCCGCGATTCAGTCGGCGTTTGCAACGCTGATGCGGGGACGCACTTCCTTTATCGTAGCGCACCGCCTGTCCACGATCCGCGAGGCCGATCTTATTCTCGTGATGAAAGACGGCAATATTATTGAAAAGGGGACGCACGAAAGCCTTTTGCGTGAAAACGGATTTTATGCAACTTTGTATCAAAGTCAGTTTGAACAGCCAAAGGATTGAAATGCAAACAATAGTTGTCTTTTTATCTGATATTTTGATTTTGTGTGAAAGAACGGCGTAGAAGCCGTGCGGCGCAACCGTATGTGCGGTTGCGCCGCTTTTTTTTATGTCTTCATATAAAAAGGAATATAGGTTTATACGGTTTTTCATAAAACGACGGGTACGCATTGAATAAAACCGGGCGCCGGTGAAAAACGGTCTGTTTATACGGGATTACATTTGATTTTTTATCTTTATATCGAATACACGGATAAGACGTATCTTAACGGTATGAATTACGGAAATGCGGGAAAACTACCGAAAAAAACACAAAGAAGGCTGCATATATGGAGTGGTTTCTCGAACAGGACGCGTATTTTTTTCATAACGGTACGCACTATGAACTTTTTTGCAAACTCGGCGCCCATCCTGCGCGTAAGGACGGCGACGAGGGCGTTTATTTTGCCGTGTGGGCGCCGCATGCGGTCAGCGTGTCGGTCATCGGCGATTTTAACGGATTTGATCCCGGAAAAGACCCGATGCGGCGAAGCGGAGACAGCGGCGTTTTTGTCAGATTCGTGAAAGGTGCGCGTGCCGGCGACCGCTATCTTTACGGTGTGCTCGGCGCGGACGGTTCGTATACCGAAAAGGCCGATCCGTTTGCGTTCGGCGCTTCGCTTCGTCCTGCCGTGACATCGGTAGTCTGCGATCTTTCGTCTTATACATGGGGGGACGCGGAATATATCGCCAAAAGAGACCGCGAGAACTATCTTTCTTCGCCGATGGCGGTGTATGAAGTTCATCTCGGCTCTTTTATGAAAAAGAAAGAAAACGGGGAAGACGGATTTGCGGATTATCGCACGCTTGCCGTCTCCATACGCGACCATGTTCACCGGACGGGCTATACGCATGTGGAACTGATGGGGATATGCGAATATCCCTATGATCCGTCGTGGGGATATCAGGTCACGGGTTATTTTTCCCCGACAGCGCGTTACGGTACACCGCGTGAATTTATGGAAATGGTCGATATTTTTCATCGCGCCGGAATCGGCGTTATTCTCGACTGGGTCCCGGCTCACTTTCCGAAAGACAAACACGGATTGTATCGTTTCGACGGCACGCCGCTTTATGAATACGCCGATCCTTTGCGCGCCGAGTATCCCGAATGGGGAACGCTTGCTTTTGACCTCGGCCGTTATGAAGTGTCGAATTTTCTCATTGCTTCGGCGCTGTTCTTCCTGACGGAATATCATATCGACGCCTTGCGCGTGGACGCCGTTGCCGCCATGCTGTATAATGATTTTTCGCGTGCGGAATGGCGACCGAACAAGGACGGCGGTAACCTGAATTATGAAAGCGCCGCATTTTTCCGCCATCTGAACAGTATCGTCGAAACGCGCACGGGACGGTTTCTGATTGCGGAAGATTCGTCCGGAATTCCGGGGATCACACGTCATGTGACGGCCGGCGGACTCGGATTCGGGCTGAAATGGAACATGGGATTCATGAACGATACGCTTCGTTATATGACCGCCGATCCGCTTTATCGTTATTACCATCATGCCGAAATGGCGCATATCGCGGATTACGCGTTCAGCGAACACTATATTCTTTCGCTTTCGCATGACGAAGTGGTGTACGGTAAAAAATCTCTGCTCGGTAAAATGCCGGGAAACCGTATGGATTCATTCGGCGCGCTTCTTTCCTATTATACGTTTTTTATCGGTTTTCCCGGCAAAAAACTGTTGTTTATGGGGCAGGACGTCGGCGAAACCGCGGAGTGGGATTATCGGGGAAGTCTCGATTTCACGCTTGCGGAGAAAAACGGTCATAAACAACTGTATGACGGTTTCAGGGCGCTTCTCGGTCTCTATCGCCGATATTCCGTTTTGCATAAGGACGAAAGTGAGGATTCTTTCGTGTTTCTTGTCCGTGACGACAGAGAACACGGTGTATTCGCATTTCTGCGGCGCGATCCCGCAGGAAAAGAGCATGATCTTCTGTTTATTACGTCCTTCACGCCTACGGAACACAGCGCGTACACGCTCGGCGTTCCGCGGAGCGGCGCTTATACGCGCGTGTTTACCACGACCGGCGACGGAACGCCGTTCGCCGTTAAAGCCGAGCATACGGAGCATGGCGGATATGAAAACCGGCTGACGCTTCCGCTGAGACCGTATGAGGCCGGTGTTTTTGAATGTCCGGCAGACGACGCGGGAAATTAAAGAAAAATGTAAATCTTGATTTACAATTAAGCATAAAGCGGGGCGCAACGCGCTCCGCTTTATGCTTTTTTCGGTGAAACCGTATTTTGTTTTCGCCGTATGTTCTCCGTAAAAACGATCGCCGCCGTCGAAACGGCTTTTTCGTCCATAAAAATTCCATATGGCGGAATATTCGGAAAAAACTTGCACTTGGGTGATTTTTATGTTATACTATAGTGTAAAATATGTATTTGAAAAAGAATTTCCGCCGACCGGCGGGAAACGGAGTAACATATGGCGATCAAAAAAAGTATTCTGAAAACGGTCAAGGACACACTTTCTCTGTCTCTTTCTGTCCGCGACTGTTACTCATATGCGGATTTTTATTACCATCGTCCGCTTTTTTCCGCCCTTTTGCTTCAGAACACGGGCGACGATTCGGTAACCGACCTCACGGTGCGTCTGCACGACGACTGCGGCCTTGTGGTGATGACGGAAAAAAAGATAGATGAAATTCCGTATCAGTCTTCGGTGGAACTGGAGAGCGATGCGCTTTTGTCCCCGACGGCTCTTTCGGCCGTTGCCGTCCCCACCGTTGTGACGCTGACGGTCGGCATGTATCTTGAAAACAATCTGATTGCCGAAGACAGCGTGACTTTTACGGCATTGCCGTTTCAATATGCCGAGGGACTTTCCGGTAACCTTGAAAACATTGCCGGTTTTGTCCGGCCGCGCCATCCCGACTGCCAGAAAATCATTGCCGACGCCAACCGTCAGGTAAAAAAGTGGGACGGGAACGCCCCTGCCGTCCAAGGATATACCGATACGTCAAAAAATACGGTACGCCTGTTTGCGGCAGCCATATATGTGGCCGTCAAGAAACAGTATTACACGCCGCTTCCGCTGGATATGACGGCGCCTTTTCCCGTCGGCATCGCCGCCGATCCGTTGTCGGGCGGCGCGGTATCGGCCGTGGATCTCGCCCTGTTTACCGCGGCTTGTTATGAGGCGGCGGGACTTTATCCATTGATTCTGATCGGCGAAAATGAGGTTGCCTGCGGCGTATGGCTTCATGACGCGTCGCAAGTGGACATCGTTTCCGACGACATGCATTTTATCGGTACGCATATTGCGGCCATGAACAGTATGACTTTCTTTGACGTTCATGATATGTATAACGGTAAGAACGTCAATTATGTTACTTCCGAGAAAAATGCGGCAAAGAATACGGCGACCGGCGCTTACCTCTATGCGCTGGACATTCATCGTGCCCGCATATCGCATATTTTACCCCTTCCTATGCGTGCCAAGGGCAAATTGCTTTATGAAAAGGACGCGTTTGATGCCGCGCCCGAAAGTCTCATGGAGCATCGGGATCTGCACCTGGACAACATTCCGAAAAACAAATTGTGGGAACGCCGTCTGCTCGACCTCTCGATGAAGAACGCGCTTCTGTCGTTCCGTACCAAAAATGCCGTGCAGTTGTATATGCCCGATGTGCAGTCGCTAACCGATATGTTTGCGGAGATGACGGAGGCGGAAATTGCCGTTTATCCCGAAACCAGCGAACGATTTGAAACGCTTCTCCGCACACCCGAATTTTCCACCCCGGAAACCTCCGAAACAGAGGCGGAACTTGCGCGTATCGAACTGAAAAACGGGATTCTGCGCGCCATCGGAAAACGCGACGACGTGTCCGAGGCACTGCGCACGCTGGTGCGCAACAGCCGCGCCGCCGAAGAGGAGTGCGGCGCGCCCGTCCTTTATCTTGCCATCGGTTTTCTCGGCTATCACGAAAAAGACGAAAAAGAAATCCATTATGCGCCGCTTGTGCTTTTACCGGTGACGCTTGTCAAGGCCGGCGGCGGTAAAGGGTATCGTCTCCGTCCCACCGATGACGGATATTCCCCGAACACCACGCTTCTCGAATATCTCAAAATGGAATACGGCATTGATATCCGCGGCCTTGATACGGAAGAAAAACTGCCGATCCGCAATATTTTTTCCGCCGTCTCGGCCGCTACGGCAAAAGAGAGCGGCTTCACGGTTTACGGCAATGTTTATCTTTCGGCGTTCTCCTTTATGCGCTATGCCATGTGGAACGACGTCAGAAAGCATATGTCCGTCTATGAAAAAAATCCGCTGATACAGAGCCTTCTGACCGGGAAAAACATGTTGCCGCCTCCCGCCGCTGTCAAGGATGAGGACGACTGCGCTCCGCATGAGATTCTGACGCCGCTTGTCGCGGACGGGTCGCAGTTTGCCGCATTGGCAGAGGCGGCCGCCGGCGCTTCGTTCGTCTTGCACGGCCCTCCCGGAACGGGCAAATCGCAGACAATCACCAATATCATCGCCAATGCGCTGTATAACGGAAAACGCGTCCTTTTCGTTGCCGAAAAGCAGGCCGCGCTCGACGTTGTCGAACGCCGCCTTTCTTCCATCGGCCTTGCGGATTTCTGCCTTTCGCTCAACACGGCGAAAAACGATAAGTACGAGATCGTAAAAAAACTGGAGAGCACGCTTTCTCTCCGTGAAAATTTTGAGGAAACGGCCGAAACCGATTCCGACGAGGAACTCTGCGCATTGCGCGAAAGTCTCCGTGCGCCGATACAGGCGCTCCATAAAAAACGCCGCCTCGGCATTTCGATATATGAAGCGATCCTCGGCTGTATGCGATATAAAAATGCGCCGGAACTTTTCGATATTGAAAGCAGTTTCTACGACGGACTTACACGCGAAAAAGTGGAAAACTATAAGGCGCTTCTGACGCGCGCCGCGGCGGCCGCACGGGAGTGCGGCGGTATTCACGGGTCGCCGTTTGCCGGCGTGGGGCTTACCTCCTGCGACGAAGTGACGCGCGCCCGCATCACGGCGGTGTCCGAGATCGTCATGACGGAAGAGAAAAACCTGCGCCGCTATCTGACGCTGTTCCTCGCCGCGGTTCGTCAGAAGGTCAGCCTTCTGAACCGCGAAAAACTTGCCGGACTTCGTCGCATTGCCGCATTTTTCTCGGAAAAAGCGTATGCGGGATATTTCGGCAACGGCGAAGAAGAGATCACGTCTTTCTATGCCGCCGCCCGCCGGCTTGACCGTTTCCTTGCGGAATACGACAAGCGTTACAAGGCGCCGGTGGATATTGAGAAAGAATATCCCAATATTGAAAACGAGATCGAGATATACGGTGAAAATTACCGTAATTCGGCGGTGCTGTCCTCCGTCCTGAAGAAACTCCGCCGTGTGGCGCGCGAAAAAATGACCGCCGAATACGAATTGCGCGATATTGAACTTATCACGCATATTACCCGCGATATGGGCGTGATTGCCGCCTGCCCGCATTTTGCGCGCGAGGTCTGCGATCGCAACGGAACGCTGAACCGCAAGAAATATAAGGCGTTTATCGAACCGCTTTACAATCTGCACACATTGACGGCTTCCGTGTTCATGGATTACAATGCCGAAGCGTTCAACGCCGCGGCCGCCATGATCGCCACGGGATACGCCGACGGAATTATGCGCGGTTTCTGCCGCTCGATAGACAGTTTTCTGCTTGCCGTGAAAGAGGCGAACGCCGCGCTTCTCGCGCCGAACGATCGGGAAGGAACGGAAGATATACTCCGCTATTATACCGAAAAATCGGCGGCGCTTATTGAAAATATTGATATTCTGCCGTCTTTCTGCACGTATCGCAAAACCGCGGAGGAACTGAAAAACTGCGGTCTTTCTTTCCTCACCGATCTTCTGGAGAGCGGTCGCCTGACCCCCGACAATCTGGTGTCCTCTTTTGAAAAAAATGTGTACCGCAATTTCCTTGAAACGGGTATACCCGCCGACCCGGTTCTGTCCCGGTTTTCTGCCGGCGTTCTGGAAGATACGATCGAGAAATTCCGCGTGATGTCGGACGCTTACGACCGTGCGGACACCGAGCGTATCCGCCGCCGTCTGATTGCCGCTCTGCCCACCGTTTATACGGAAGGGCCGCTGTCCATCGAACTTCTGACGCTGAAACGCATGTCAAAACAGATGCGCGGCGTGACGCTTCAGGAACTTTTCCGCCGTATTCCGTCTTTGCTCCGCGTTACGGCGCCCTGCTTATTGATGAACCCGATTTCGGTTTCCCGCTATCTGGAAGCGGATACCGAACTTTTCGATCTCGTGATTTTCGACGAAGCGTCGCAGATGCCTACCTGTGAAGCGGTTCCATCCTGTGCCCGCGCGAAAAGCGCCATTATTGTCGGCGACGAAAATCAGCTTCCGCCGACCGCCTTCTTCAATGTCGGCCGCAGTGATGACGAAGAGGCGGAAAATGACGATCTTGAAAGTATCCTTGCGGAATGGCTGGCGCTCGGATTGCCCGAACGGCATCTGACGTGGCACTACCGCAGTAAGCACGAAAGCCTGATTGCCTTCTCCAACGCGATGTATTACGAAAACCGCCTTTCCACGTTTCCGTCTCCCGACGCATTGGAAAGCAAAGTGCGTCTTTCGCTTGTGCCGGACGGCGTGTATGACCGCGGCGTGACCAAGTGCAACAAAAAAGAGGCGGAGGCATTGATTGAAGAGGTTGTGCGCCGCCTTTCGGACAGCACGCTGAAAAATTCCAGTATCGGCATTGTGACGTTCGGTACGGCACAGCAGGATTATATCGAAAAACGCCTCGGCGAACGCCTTTCAAAAGAAAATCTCGAAAGCGCGGCCTTCGACCGTGACGAGCCGCTGTTCGTGAAGAACCTTGAAAATGTTCAGGGCGACGAACGCGACGTCATACTGTTTTCGGTATGTTACGGCCCCGACAAGAACGGAAAGATCTCTCTCAACTTCGGCCCCTTGAATCAGTACGGCGGTTGGCGCCGGCTGAATGTCGCCGTCTCGCGTGCCCGCGAAGAGATGATCATTTATTCGTCCATGACGTCGGCGATGATCGACGCATCGCGCACCGGCGCACGAGGGGTACTCGGACTGAAATCCTTCCTTGAATTTGCGGAAAAGGGACGTATTTCCCTGGCGGTGAAGAATACCGATATGAAAACGCGCCGCGACGGTATCGGCCGTTACATCATGGAGGAACTTCGCTCCTGCGGTTACGACTGCCGGTGCCACGTCGGCGCTTCGGATTTCAAAATCGACGTTGCCGTTATTGATCCGCGGAACAAACAGTCCTTTATTCTGGCGATTCTGTGCGACACCAATCCGACATATCCAGTGCGCGACCGGGACATTCTGCAGATGCAGACGCTGAAACGGGCAAACTGGAATGTCGCGCGCGTCTTCTCTCTGAATTTCTATAACAACCCGAAGCGCGAAGTGAAAAAACTGAAAGATCTTCTCGACACGCTGACAAACGCCGATAAAAAGGGGAAAAGCGATCCGTTTGCACGCTATCGCCGTCCCTATCGCGCGGCAAAGATCGAACAGCTCTCGGAAAATGCTTCCTATGTTACTTCCGGTGATAATAATGCCGCCGTTATCGCCCGATTGCGGGCAATCGTGGCGGCGGAAGAACCGATCTCACGCGATTTTCTTGTGCGGCGCTGTCTCTCCTCGCTCGGTATCGAACGTACGGGCGTTAAGGTGGAAGCGGCAATGGACGATCTGATCGCGCTTTCCGGATTCAAATCCACGCGCCTGTCCGATACCGTATACTATTTCAAAAACGAGAAATGCTGTAACTTTGAGCGTTTCCGTGTGGAAAATACCGAGAACCCTGACTGTCTGCTCCGCCGTCGGTATACCGATTTTGCGCATTACGATGTAATTTCGCTTGTCCGTGCGTTGCTTGAGGCCAAGGTCAGCGTTTATCTCACGGAGATTCTCGATACCGTAAGCACCGAATTCGGGATTTCCCGTTTGTCCGACCGTATGATCCGTCTTGTAGAAGAGTGCATTGCATACGGCGAGGATCACGCGATGTTCTTACGCTCCATTTCCGACCGTATTTCGCTTGCCTGAACGATGAAAAAGAAAGCGGCCGCAACGTAAAAACGGTGCGGCCGGGGAAAAGAAAAGGATTTTCTATGCTGACACTGAAAAACATTACCTATATCGCCGATGGGAAAACCATTCTCGACGACATCAGCCTGACGGTAAAAGACCGCTTTGTTGCTGTCACCGGGCCGAACGGCGGCGGCAAATCCACGCTTGCCAAAGTGATTGCGGGTATCATTACGCCGACATCGGGGCAGATACTCTATAACGGCGAGGATATTACCGCTCTGTCCATTACCGAACGGGCAAGAAAGGGCATCAGTTTTGCATTTCAGCAACCTGTCCGCTTCAAGGGGATTACGGTAAAGGATCTGATCTCTCTTGCTTCGGGTAAAAAGATCTCGGTGTCCGACGCCTGTGCCTATCTTGCCGAGGTCGGTCTTTGCGCCAAAGATTATATCAACCGCGAAGTGAATGCGTCGTTGTCCGGCGGCGAACTGAAGCGTATAGAGATCGCCATGATCAACGCCCGCGGGACGCAGTTGTCAATCTTTGATGAACCGGAAGCGGGCATTGACCTCTGGAGTTTTCAGAATCTGATCAAGGTGTTTGAAAACATGTACGAACGCACCAAAGGCACGATTCTCATTATTTCGCATCAGGAACGTATTCTGAACATTGCGGACAGAATCGTGGTGATAGCGGACGGCAAAGTAGCGGCCGAGGGCGACAAAAACGATCTTCTGCCGTCCCTGCTCAACGTCAAAGCGGGTTGCCGCTTCACGAAAGGAGAATGACCGATGGCACTTGATAAGATTCAGATGGATCTTCTGGAAAAGGTAGCGGGGATTCATGATATTCCGGAGGGCGCTTATAACATACGCCTGAATGGAAAAGGATACGGGCGCCGCTCCAGCGAACACATTGAAATCGTCCCGAAGACCGATAAGCCCGGCATTGATATTTATATCAAAGAGGGGACGAAGAACGAGAGCGTGCATATTCCCGTCATTCTCGCGGAATCGGGACTACACGACCTCGTATATAACGATTTTCACATTGCCCCGGGGTGCGACGTAACCATCGTTGCCGGTTGCGGAATCCATAACGGTGGGCAAAGCACCGCGGAACACAGCGGTATTCATACGTTTTATGTAGGCAAGAACGCCCGCGTGAAATATATTGAAAAGCATTACGGAGAGGGCGACGGCAACGGCGAAAATCTGATGAATCCGACAACGATCGCCTATCTTGAAGACGGCGCTTATATGGAAATGGACACCTGCCAGATCCGCGGCATCGACTCTACAAAACGTGTAACGGAAGCCGTTCTGGAAAAGGACGCCACGCTTATCATCGGCGAAAAGATCATGACGCACGGCCATCAGCATGCCGAAACCAATTTCAAAGTTGACCTGAAAGGCGACGGCGCGGGCACGCATGTCGTGTCACGGTCGGTTGCGCGCGACGAATCGCATCAGTTGTTTCTGTCCAATGTGGCAGGGAACGCCGCCTGCAACGGGCACACCGAATGTGACGCCATTATTATGGATCACGCGTCGGTCAGCGCCATTCCGGAAATTTCCGCGAACCATCCGGACGCTTCTCTGATCCATGAAGCCGCAATCGGCAAAATTGCGGGCGAACAGTTGACGAAACTGATGACGCTCGGCCTTACGGAAAAAGAAGCCGAGGAAACCATTATCAGCGGATTTTTGAAGTAAAATGTTCACTTTGGTTTACAAACCGTTGATTGTTGAATGACAGATGAAAGCGGAATTTCAAAACAACAGATTTCCGTAACAAAAAACGACAGGGCGAAAAACCTGTCGTTTTTTGTTGTTATGCCTGACTGCCCGAATACGGTATGCGGCCGGCACATGTGAAAACAAAGCGGCGCAGAATCCATCGGATTCTGCGCCGGGTCTGTTTCTACGGGAACTGCACGACGGAGCGGAGAATTCAGGCCTTTGCGGCCACTTTTTCCACATCGCCGCGTTGGCCGACGACGATGATATGGTCGCCGTCCATAAAGGGGACGTCGGCGTCCGGAGTGGGATTCAGCGTGTCGTGTCGTTTCAGAGCGATGATGTTAAGGTGATATTTGCGGCGGACATCAGTTTCAATCAGCGTTTTTCCGACCCATGCCGGAAGAACGGGGATTTCATAAAGCGCGTATCCGTCGGTAAGTTCGATAAAATCAAACACGTTGTCGGTATT
Source organism: uncultured Eubacteriales bacterium (assembly GCA_905210485.1). Lineage (GTDB taxonomy): Bacteria > Bacillota > Clostridia > Oscillospirales > CAG-272 > UBA1740. The sequence goes on from CAJLXA010000024.1 coordinate 24,330, forward strand.
GTATTTAACGGCCAGCCGTTCCGCGATGCGGCGTTCCGGCTGAATCACTTCGTCGGCGCCGACTTTGCGGAGAATATCGCCCTCCAGATTGTTGGACGCTTTGACAACGATGCGCGGCGCGTTCATCTTCTTTAAAAGCGCCGTAATCACGGCCGCGGAACCAAGGTCGCCGGCCGTTGTGACAAAGCATATATCAAAGTTCTGAACGCCTAGCGCGCGCAGGGCGGCTTCGCTGCGGCAATCCGCCACCTGTGCGTCGGGGAAAATCGGCGCAAGGTCGGCAATCAGCGACGCGTCCCGGTCGATGATCATGACATCGTTTCCGAGTCTTTGCATTTCTTTGGCCAGATTCTTGCCGAACCGACCCATGCCGATAATCAGTACAGATTTCATAACAGTCTCCTTACAAGGACAATGGATTTTTATGCGTTACGTTATCCGACAAGAATATCTTCCGTCGGGCGTTGCAAGGCCGTGTTGCGTTTTTTTCCTTCCGAAAGCATATAGAGGAAGGCGATACCGCCGATACGACCGATCAGCATGAGAAACATGAGGATCAGCTTGGAGAGCGGAAGCAGGGAGGGCGTAATGCCGACGGATAGTCCGTCGGTCGTGATCGCGCTGATAACGTCGGTCATAACGGCGCTCAGCGGCACGGTGTCCGGCTCGATCGCCGCAATGAGGACGGTGGATACGGCCGCCATCACAATAAAATAGAAGAAAACGGCACCCGCCAGCATGACCGATCCGCTGGAGATCCGGCGCTTGTGCGCTTCCACATCGGAGTGATGCCGCGCAAGCGTAAGAGAGGAGAGAATCAGAACGGCAATGGTGGTGGTCTTGATACCGCCGGCCGTCGAACCGGGGGAACCGCCGATCAGCATAAGCACATGTATCAGCGCAAGGCCGCCCTGTGAGTAAGACGCCGGGGAGACGGCATAAAAACCCGATGTCAGCGGCGTTACGGCATTGAAAAAGCCGCAAAGCAACTTTTGAGGTACGGACATTCCGGCAAGAGCCGCCTGCCATTCCGTTGCGAGCGTCAGAAGAAAAGCGCAGGGAACCACGATGCCGGTGGTAATGACGGCAATTTTGGAACTTAAAGAATAGCGGCGCACATGAATACCGTTCACAATGAAGTCGTCCCATGCCAGAAAACCAAGTCCGCCCGCGAGTCCTACGAAAGCAACCGTCAGCAGGACGAGCGGATCGCCGGCAAAGTGGGAGAGCGAGGCAGACCCGATGGCGCCGCCGAGGTCCATTCCCGAATTGGAAAACGCCGAGACGGTGTGGAAAAAGGCATAAAACAATCCTTTTCCGAATCCGAGCATCGGAATAAAACGAATGGAGAGAAGCGCCGTTCCGAATCCCTCCACTATGGCGGTAACGGACAAAATACGCTTTATCAGTCTTGAAATGCTGTCCCGGCGTACAACGCCTGCCGCCCGCATCATAAGATTACATTCATGCAGAGACATTTTGCCGCGGAAAGTCAGCATAAAAAAGCCGAGAAACGTAAGAAAACCAAGGCCGCCGATCTGCATCATGAAGAGAATCACGACTTGTCCGAACAGGGAATAATAGGCGCCTGTGTCCACGACCGTGAGGCCGGTCGTCGTCGTTGCCGAAAACGCGGTGAACAGTGCCGTGAAAAACGGCGTTACCGTTCCTGTGGCCGAGGCGACGGGGAGCGTGAGAAGTCCGGCACCGAGCAGGATCACGATGAGAAAGGTGGCGGCGATAACGCGCGTTTGGGTGAAAATTTTGATCTTTTTCAGAATCATACCTCCTCAGAAGTATAGAAAACCAAATATAATGTAAACTTTAGATCGCAAAATGCAGGATCAGCGATGAAGAACCACGTCGATTTCACGCCATTCGACGGGAACGTCTTCCCACGGCATGAAGTGCGAGGTCATCAGTTCGTTCCATTTATCCATCGGGGTATTGTCGGTGGAAAGTTCGCCGGCGTACTGCGTGGTTTCCGGCTCTTCGGGCAATTCCAGATAAAAGAAAATGTAGTTGTCGAAAAGGCCGATCATGCCGTATTTGTCACACATGCCGGGGTGTTCTTCCTGCAATTGGTGGTGATAAAAAATATAACTTCCCATTTTTTCGCGGCGCAGACGGTTGAGGCGGGGCGACGGCCGTTTTCCGGCAATTCTGCGCTCCCAGTGCTCATCGGACAGCGGACGGGAGTAATGGAAAATGTCGGGCATGAAAAACCAGTGACGTCCATCCGGAAACGGGCGCGTTTTGCCGCTTATCACCTGTTCCGGGGCAAGGTCTTTTTCGTGCGTTTCGTAATAAAGGAAAAGCATATCGCGGAAGCGGGAAAGCGTGACGGTCATGACACGGTCTCCGCCTATATCGGCGAATGTTTCCGCTTCGTCGGCATAGGCCGCGTACATATAACGGTAAACCATAGTATCTCCTGAAATTACCGAAAAACGGCCCGATACCGAGCCGTTTTTCTATAGTTGTTTATACCTGTTCCAGAACGACGCCGCCGACGAGACGACGGGCTTCGATCAGGGATTCCGCACGGACGGTATATTCCGCGGGGTAAAGAAGAACGTCATCGGCACACTTCTTTACGGAGTCGAGGTCACGGGATGCCATAATAAGTTCTTTTGCCGCTTTGGCATTCTTCTTTTCGTCGGCAGTGCCGTTTTTCAGAAGTGTTTCGGCCTTGGCAAGCACGAGATCCTGCTGGATCGTCAGAATTTTCAGCATCGTTTCGGTGGCAGAGGTCGTGAGACGGCTTCTGTCGACGCCGCCAACCAGCATTTCCGCTTTCAGAAGGTTATCAAAGCAGTAACGGTAGTTGAACGGATAAATGATGTGAGGAGCGTTCGGGAGCGTCGGCGGCCACTGTCCGTCGGAGTTGTACGAATTGGTGAGGTGGAACCAAGCCTTTTCAAGAATGGCGGGATCCATTTCATTCTTCTTTTCGTGCAGTTTCTCACGGACGAGATCCTGCCACGGGCGGAGAATGCTGGCCATAGGCGTGCCGGCCCATGTCGAAGCGCGCGCGCCGTGCCATGCGGCATCGTCGTCGACATTCAGAACGTCGTCGAGCGGTTCGATGTCGTTGCAGGCTTCGTCATAAGTGATGAATTCGCCGCAGGTCTTTTCAACCTCGGTGACGAGGCGGATCAGTTTTGCCTTGGAATCGGGGGTGACTTCAAAGACATTGTCGGGCTTGTTCTGATATTTCAGACGGAACCAGCCGTTCGTGCCGATGTATTCGGCATCGTCGGCGAAGATGATGACGGCGCCTTCTTTTTCGCCCGGTTTCTGCTCGGAATACTTACGGATAAGATCCATGTACTTTTCAAAGGTATAGCCTTCCATGCCCATGAAGTAACGTACGCCGAACTGTGCAATGCGGTCGGTGCGGAGGAACATACGGAGTTTTCCGTCTTCCACGCCTTCGATGTGGCTGAAAGGATGGTGAATGGCGCGCTCGGAGCCTTCAAGGTCATACTTGAATGCAAAAGAATAGAAGGACGGATCCTTGGAAAATTCTTTTTCGTAGATTTCGGGACGGCAGGGGTTGCCGTTCTTATCTTTCGAGCGGCTGTAGGCTTCAAAGTCGCCGATCAGGTTCTTTATGCCGTTGGCAATTGCCTGATGCGGAACGTAGCTTCTCCAGCCACATTCGGGGTTCCAGAGGCTCTTCGGCTTGAAACCGAGGTATTTTTCAAAGACGTCCATGGCAAATTTGATCGACCATGTGCCGTCTTCTTCGGGGAAGTTCGGGAGCATGGGGTGCGCGTACGGGCTGCCCATGAATTCGCAGGTGCCGTTTTTAATCGCGGCTTTCAGTTTTTCAAGAACATCGGGCGTCAGTTTGGCGATCTGTTCAATGGTGTAGCCGGATGCTTCAAACACATATTTCGTGTTCGGGAAATTCTCGGCCATGGTGTCGAACAGAAGTTCGTAGCTGTTGCGGATCACAAACTCATACTTATCGGGATCGAGATAAGCATAGTTGAGGTTCGCATGGAATATCATGACGTATTTCATTTGCGGTCTCCTTTATTTTGTCGTGCGTCTGTCTTGCGCCGACATATGTACCCTTATTTTAGACTTTTTTGTGTAAAATGTAAATAGACTTTTGTACTTTTTATATGGTATAATGTATACAATGGAAACCAAAACAAGGGAAAACGCCAAAATTACGTCCGAAAGAAAGGAAAACATATGAGTGACACACCGAATCGGGAGAATCTGCATGAATGGGTGAAGCCGATGGAGAACCTGTCGATCACCGTATATCAATACGGTTACGAGACCTGTCCGCCCGGACACAGTTTCGGCCCGGCGGTACGCGACCATTTTCTCTTGCATTTTGTGCGTGCGGGGAAAGGCGTATTCTCGGCGGAGAACCGCGCCTATACGCTTGCCGCCGGGGAGGGATTCCTGATTTCCCCCGAACGCGTTACCGCCTATCGCGCGGATAAGACCGATCCATGGAAATATTTCTGGATCGGGTTTTCCGGCGGCGGTGCGGCGGCGTTACTGGCCGAGATCGGGCTTGACGCGGAAAAAGCGATCTTTACACTGTCTTCGGTTGACGAATGTGAAAAGATATTTGACCGCATATCGGCTCCTGCCGCCGACGGAATTACGGGGCAGCTTGAACTGCTTTCGGCACTTTATGCGCTTCTTGCCCGCATACGGCCGTATTCCGACGTACAGTCGGACAGCGCTTACAGGCTTTTCAACACAGGCAGCGACTATGCCGAATCGGCCGAACGGTATATCCGTCAATGCTATGCTTCCCGTATTACGGTAGGGGGCGTTGCGGAACATCTCGGATTAAGCCGCACCTATTTTTCTACTATATTTAAAAAATATACGGGTCGTTCGCCGCAGGAATACCTGATCTATGTGCGCATCGGAAAGGCAAAGGAACTGCTTGCGGAAAGCGATCTTGCCGTGGCAGACGTGGCGCGTACGGTCGGGTACGACGACCCTTTGCTGTTTTCGCGTATCTTTCACAAGGTATGCGGCATGTCGCCGCGTGCCTATCGCATGCAAAACGGCGGATACGCCGTCGAAGAACACGTTTTTTCGACGTTATGAACAAAGAATGAACGGATTGAGTCGATAAGTTCTCTCATAAAATATTCCAATCGTTCACAAATCGTTCACAATACAGTGCTACAATAAATTTAGGAAGTCATAAAGGCCAATGCGCGGAGAAGTGTTGTCTGCCGGTTCTGTACGGCGGCGTTTCCGGATCTGCGTGCATAAGATCTGTAAGGAGGAGTCAACAATGAAAAAACATCTGATCTGTCTTGTATCACTGAGCACCGTCTTTCTTTGTGCGTTCTTGTCTCTTTTCTACTTTATTCACACTGTGGCTTTCGGCGCCGGATTCCGTGCGTCGATGTTTATAACCGAATATATGCTGAACATCTATATTCTTATATCCGTGACGGTGATCTTTCTCTTTCTGTTTATCGTCAATCATTATCGCAGTAAGAAAAATACGGCAAAGTAATCCGCGGATATTCCGAAAGAGCGTAACCCGATGGGAGAAAAGCGCATCGGCGTCAGAAAATGCGCGGACGCTTCACCGATGCCTTTTATCGGAACTGTGTTTTTCTTATCGGCGTTCCTGTACATCTGAGCCATGATATAAAATCCCCGGTCGCTGTAGCGAC
>CAJLXA010000025.1 GCA_905210485.1 uncultured Eubacteriales bacterium
TTCCGTTTGCCTGCCGTTATCGCCTCATAGATTTTGCATTGTCCAATATGGTCAATGCCGATATTTCCGAGATCAATGTGGTGGCAAACTACAACTTCCGTTCGCTTCTTGAACATATAGGAAGCGGCAAGGATTGGGATCTCGCGCGCCGGAGCGGCGGTATCAATTTCATTTCGCCGTATCAGGCGGCACATACGCCCAATGCCAAATTGTATTCTTCGCATCTTGAGGCGTTGCGTAGCATTACGGACAGCTACATTGAAACGTTGAAAAAGGAATATGTTATTCTGTCCGACGCCGACTTTATCTGCAACATTGACCTGGAGGACGTTCTGCGCGTTCATAAAGAGAAAAACGCCGATGTGACGGTCGTTGCGGTTCCTGTAAAGGACGGCTTTTCGGCCAAAACGCCGAAACTCATGCTGAAAGCCGGCGACGATGATTGCGTAACGGCCATGACAATGAGCGATGGAAATGTTCCGGGCTACACGTATCTTTCTGCTAATATTTTTGTCTTGAAAACATCATATCTGCTTGAACTTCTGCGTATCGCAGAACAACACGATTATAAGAGTTTTCTCCGCGATCTTCTGATGCCGCGCGTATCTGACAGGCGCATATTCCTTTACCGTCATCTCGGATATTTTGCGTCGGTATCCAGTTTCTGCGATTATTTCACGTACAGCATCGCGCTGACGAAAGACGCCGCTCTCCGTGCTTCGCTTCTCGGGATTCCCGAACGTCCGATTTTCACGAACGTTCACAACTCTCCGCCTGTTCTGTACAGGGACGGAGCCGTTGTCAGGAACAGCATGATTGCCGACGGATGCGTCATTGAGGGAACGGTGGAGAACTCCATTCTTTTCCGCGGCGTCAAAGTAAAGAAAGGCGCCGTTGTCAAAAATTCCGTATTGTTTTTCGGCACGGAAGTCGGAGAGAATACAACACTGAACTGCATTATTGCGGATAAACATGTATCCGTCAGCAGCGGCATCACGCTGTCCGGACATGAGACCATACCGTTCTTTATCGGTAAGGGACGCAAAATCTGAGGAGGATACCATGAGAATTCTGTATGTAGCAAGCGAAGCCGCGCCTTTTGCGGCAAGCGGCGGACTGGGCGACGTGATGGGGGCGCTTCCGAAATCGGTGAAGCGGATCCTCGGCAAAGATTCCGAAGTCGGCGTGATATTGCCGCTTTATTCTTCAATCAAACCGGAATACCGCGCGAAGATGAAAAAGATCTCCGAGTTCTGGTTCCATCACAGTTGGCGTAATGCGTATTGCGGCGTGTTTCTTCTGACGGAGGCCGGCGTCAATTATTATTTCATTGATAACGAATACTATTTCAAACGCGATTCTTTTTACGGCGCGTTTGACGACGGGGAACGTTTTGCTTATTTTTCTCACGCGGTGATCGAGTTTATCCTGCATGAAAACAAAGTGCCGCAGATTCTTCATGCGAACGACTGGCAAAGCGCTTTGTCCGTGATTTACAGCAAACTGAAATACGCGGACAATCCGATGCTTTTCGGTATGAAAACCGTGTTTACTATCCATAATATCGAGTATCAGGGAAAATACGGCGAAGAGGTAATGGGCGATCTTTTTGATCTTGACACCAAGTATACGAGCGTTCTTGAATACGACGGTTGTCTGAATCTTCTGAAAGGCGCCATGGTCTGCGCCGACAGCGTGACAACGGTCAGCCCCAATTACCGCAACGAACTCCGCCGCGATTTCTTCGCATTCGGCCTGCATAATGTGGTTGCGATGTGTGAAAACAAGATGTCCGGCGTGATAAACGGAATTGACACCAAGGCGTTTTCGCCGTCTTCCGAGGATATTGCGTTCCCGTATACGTTGAAAACGCTTGCGGAAGGGAAGAATAAGAATAAAGAAGCTCTGCAAAAAGAACTGTCTCTTCCCGTGCGGGCCGATGTTCCCGTTATCGCGATGGTCACACGTCTGACCGAGGGAAAAGGCGTTGATCTCGTTATCCGTGTGTTTGAGGAGATTTTGTCTCTTGACGTACAGTTTATTCTGCTCGGGACGGGCGACGCGCGCTATGAACGGATTTTTTCGGACATCAGCGCCCGCCACGGCGACAAAGCGCGCGCGCTTATAAAGTTTGACAGACGGCTGTCGAAGCAGATTTACGCGGCGGCGGATATTTTCCTTATGCCCTCCAAGAGCGAACCCTGCGGCCTTGCGCAAATGATCGCCTGTTCTTACGGAACGGTGCCGCTTGTACGGAATGTCGGCGGTCTGCATGACAGCATCCGTCCGTACGGCGAGGAAAACGCGAACGGTTTCCGATTCGACAATTTCAATGCGCACGACATGTTGTTTACATTAAAAGACGCTTTGCATCTTTATTATGACGCCCCCAAAGAATGGGACGCGCTTCGCCGTTCGGCAATGCGTTCCGATTTCAGGTGGAAGAATTCTGCCGAAGAATATCTCAAAATTTATGCACAGTTGTGCGGTGAAAAAGGAAATTAAAAGATGGCATACAAGGTACAGAACACCCGCGGAAGAATGGTGAAAGATGAAAAAATGACTCCCGCGGAACTCAAAAACGCAATTGAAAACAAGCTCTTTTCGCGCGGTGTGGCCGATCCGAAGAAAGCAACGAGCGAGCAGCTTTACCATGCGGTGGTTTACGTAATGAAAGATATTATTACGAAAAACCGCAATCACTTCAAAAAGCGCATTGCCGCTTCGGATTCAAAAAAGGTGTGCTATCTTTGCATGGAATTCCTGATCGGACGTTCGCTTCGCAATAACGCTATGAACCTCGGCATTTACGACTCGCTGACCACGGTACTTGAAGAATACGGTACTACGTTCGATGACATCTATGCCTGCGAAACCGATCCCGGTCTCGGAAACGGCGGTCTCGGACGTCTTGCGGCTTGTTTTATGGATTCATTGGCCTCTCTCGATTACGCGGCGGGCGGCTATTCGCTTTGCTATGAGAACGGATTTTTCCGTCAGCGCCTTGTGGACGGCGAGCAGGTGGAACTTCCCGACAGTTGGCAGAAGGACGGCGGCTCATGGCTGATCCCGCGCCCGGAAAAGAGCGTGACCGTGCGCTTCGGCGGACAGATCAAAGAGAAGTGGAAAGACGGACATCTTCAGATCGTGCACACGGAGTATGATGAAGTGCGCGCCGTTCCGTATGACATTATGATTGTCGGTACGGAAACGGACGCGGTGAATACCCTCCGTTTGTGGCGTGCGCGCGCTTCGGTGCCGGCGGTATCAAACGCCGTGTCGCAGGGCTCTTATATGCAGGCGATGGACGCCGCGCAGAAAGCCGAAGAAATCACCCGTCAGCTTTATCCGCCGGATAATCAGGACGAGGGTAAACTTCTTCGTCTGACGCAGCAGTATTTCCTTGTTTCCGCTTCGCTTCAAAGTATCATCAACGATTATTTTGCCGCAAACGGCAGTCTTCGCGGATTTGAAGAGAAGATCGCCATTCATGTAAACGATACTCACCCCGCGCTTTGCATCCCAGAACTTATGCGTATTCTGATGGACACGTATTCGTATTCCTGGGAAGACGCATGGAATATCGTAACAAAATGCGTAAGTTATACAAACCACACGGTTCTTCCCGAAGCGCTGGAATGTTGGCGGATCGACCTGTTCCGCATGAAACTCCCGCGTATTTTCCAGATCGTTGAGGAGATCAACCGTCGGCTTTGCGCAGACCTCTGGAACATGTATCCCGGCGATTGGGATCGCATTTCCCGTATGGCCGTGGTCGGTTACGGGCAGGTGCGCATGGCGAATCTCTGCGTTGTCGGTTCGCATACTGTCAACGGCGTTTCCGCACTTCACAGCGATATTCTGAAAAAGACAGTCTTCCATGATTTTTATAAGTATACGCCGTGGAAATTCACCAACGTGACAAACGGCGTGGTTCATCGCCGCTGGCTCTGTTATTCCAATCCGGGACTTTCCGGGCTTTTGAAAGAGTGTATCGGCGACGGATTTTATCGGGACGCGTCCGAACTCAAAAAATTTGAAACGTTCAAGGACGACGGGGAAGTATTGAAGCGCCTCGGCGATGTCAAACGCTTCAATAAGGCGCGCTTCGCGGAATGGGCCGCGAAGAGAACGGGTCGCGTGATTGACCCGGATTCGCTGTTTGATGTACAGATCAAGCGTCTTCATGAGTATAAACGTCAATTGCTGAATGTTTTGCGCATCATGGCTATCTATAACGAGATCTGTGAGAACCCGAACGCCGATATTCAGCCGCAGACATTCATATTCGGCGCCAAAGCCGCACCGAGTTATTACTTCGCAAAGCAGGTTATCAAACTGATTTATTTCCTCGGCGAAGAACTCGAAAAGAATCCGCTTACCCGTGACAAGATCAAAGTTGTCTTCATGGAAGACTATAACGTTTCGATGGCGGAAGTGCTGATTCCGGCCGCCGAGATCAGCGAGCAGATTTCTCTTGCCGGTAAAGAGGCCAGCGGCACAAGCAACATGAAACTTATGATGAACGGCGCGCTGACAATGGGAACGCTCGACGGTGCAAACGTTGAGATTCTTGAAGCGGTCGGACGTGAGAACATGTTTATTTTCGGCCTGAATATCTATGAGGTGGAAGAACTCTGGCGCCGCGGTTATGACGCGCGTGAGTATTATCATGCCTCCGAAGTACTGCGCGGTGTAATCGACCGCTTCAACCGTCCGATCGGCGGACAGGACTTCTCGTCGATCGCCGATTACCTTATCAACGGCGGTTATACTGTGGCCGATCCGTTTATGTGCCTTGCCGATTTTGATGCTTACCGTTATGAATCCAACACGGCTGTGGAGCGTTACCGCAATATAGAAGAATGGAACCGCAGTTCGCTTATCAATATTGCCAACTCCGGCCGCTTTGCGTCCGACGTCAGCATCAAAACCTACGCCGAAGAAATCTGGAAAATGAAACCCGTAGGGAGGTAAGCATGATATCCGAGCTTCGCATATCGGCAGATCATGTCTATGCCTGTACAGGAAAAACGGCCGCCTTTAAAAAAGGCGGCCGTCGGTATGCCCGCAACGCCTTTACCGTAGGCGAGAAAATTGTGATCCGGATCACGATTCCGCGGCAGATCGGCGCCGATGCCGTCAGCGTTTCTTTTCTTGCCGACGACGGCGGAAAAACTTATGAGAGAGAAGCGATCTTCTGCATGATCGAGCGGGAGAACGACATTTACGAATGTACGGTTCCCGATTTTTCTGCCGGACTTTATTTTTACAGAATCGACATTTTGTCAGTGGCGGGGAAGTGCTCCGGCCGCCGCGTCGGATACGAAAACAAAATGGGATTCTTCCCGTCGGGAGAGGACGATCCGTATACTTTCCAACTTCTGTTCTGCGAAAAAGACAGCCATACGCCGAAATGGCTTTACGGCGGCGTGATCTATCATATATTTGTCGATCGGTTTTATCGCGGCCGTGAAACGCCCGTTTCTCCCGGCGCGGAAATGAATCCCGATTGGGAGAACGGGATTCCGCAGTACCCGGCCTATCCCGGCGCGCCTTTGAAGAACAATATGTTTTTCGGTGGCAATCTTGACGGCATACGGAAGAAGTTGCCGTATATCGCTTCACTGGGCGTTTCGTGTCTTTACCTTTCACCGATTTTCAAGGCGGCGTCCAATCATAAATACGATACGGGCGACTATATGACCATTGACGAAATGTTCGGGAACGAGGAAGATCTGTCCGCTTTGATCCGCGATGCGGAGCAACACGGGATCCGTATTATTCTTGACGGCGTTTTCAATCACACGGGCGACGACAGCCTGTATTTTAACCGTTACGGCCATTATCCCTCCGTCGGCGCTTATCAGTCCAAGGAATCCCCCTATTATTCGTGGTATGATTTCAGGTCTTTCCCCGATTCTTATGCATCATGGTGGGATATTGATATTTTGCCGCGAATTCAGCCCGACCGACCCGAATGTCGCGCCTATTTTGTAGGTGAAAACGGCGTGATCCCGAAATGGATGCGTTTCGGAATCGCCGGATTTCGTCTCGACGTGGCGGATGAACTCAGCGACGATTTCATTGCGGCTATCAAAAAGGCCGTACGCAGTGTGCGGAAAGATGCCGTTTTGTACGGAGAAGTGTGGGAAGACGCGTCGGTAAAGATCGCGTACGGCAAACGCCGCGCCTATTACTACGGCAAAGAACTTGACGGCGTGATGAACTATCCGATACGGACGGGACTTATCGCCTATTTCCGAAACGGTGAAACGGAAGATCTCCGTTATGCCCTGACCGATATTATTGCCAATGCGCCGAAGCAGATTGCCGATTTGCAGATGAATCTTTTGGGTACGCATGACACCGAACGGATTCTGACGGCGCTCGGCGGCGACGCACGCGGCGACACGCCGAACGACGTTCTGGCGCTTAAACGTATGACCGCCGGGCAACGTTCTTATGCGGTACGTGCGCTGACGGCGGCATATCTCGTGCTGGCAACGGTTCCCGGCATCCCTGCTGTGTTTTACGGGGACGAAGCGGGACTTGAAGGATACGGGGATCCTTTTAACCGCCGTCCGTATCCATGGCACAAACAGGATCAAACGCTTCTTTCGGCCTATAAGCAGATCGGCGCCATGCGCCGCCGTTACCGTGTATACCGTGACGGTGAATTCCGTCTTCTGACATTGACGTCGGAACGTCTTGTTTTTGCGCGCGATGCGGAGAACGGGAAGTCTTTCCTGACAGTCATCAACCGCAGAGGCACGGCTTTAAAACTGCATTTACCGGAGAAAAGCCGGGTTCTTTACGGCGGAAAACGAAACAGGGACGAGCTTGTTCTTTCGCCGCTCGGAGGCGCCGTCATTGCGCTCAATGCGGGCGATACCGTCGCTTTTTCCGATGATACGCCGTAATGCCGGCGATCTATCGGAAATTTCTTTGTCCGCGATATGCTTATAATTTGCGAAAATCCCGACAGGTTTCAGGAAAATCACCTTTAATCTGTCGGGGTCTTTTGTATGGCGTTGCGGGATTATAGAACGGATTTCACAGAAAAAGCCGTAGAGAGCAAAATAGAAGAAAGCACGCAAAGCGTGCTTTCTTCTATTTTATAATGGATTTCAGCGCGGTATACAGACGGTCAAGTTCGGATAAACGATTGAAATAACCGAAACTGAGACGCACGGCGCCGCCGTCCGGTGTACCGAGTGTGCGATGCATAAGCGGGGCGCAATGATAGCCGCCGCGTGTACAGATGCTTTCTTCGTCCAGTAACGAAGCAATTTCGGAAGACGGTCGCTGTTTGTCGGCAAAGGATATGACGCCTGTGCTGCCGTTCCGGGAACCGTATACCGAAAGGCCGGGAAAAGCGGACAGAATGTCAAACGCGCGTCGCGTCAGAAGCGCCTCTTTCTCGTGTATCTCCGCTATATCGGTTTTCATAAGAAAGTTGACGCCTTCCGCAAGCGAAGCTATGGCGGGCGTCGGCATTGTTCCGGCTTCATATCGTTCCGGCAGCGATGTCGGCATGGTCGCGTCGAGGGAATTGCTGCCGCTGCCGCCCTCCACAAATGTCGGCCGTTCGTCCGCGGAAGACAGATAAAGAAATCCTGCTCCCTGAATTCCGAAAAGTCCTTTGTGTGATGGTGCGCATATCGCGTCGGCGGGAATTTGTCGGTAAGAAAAAGGAATATGTCCCGCACTTTGCGATGCGTCGAGAATCATATACAGTCCGTGCTCTTTGCAGTATGCAGCGTAGGCGGCGGCATCCGCAACATCGCCGCTGACATTGGAAACATGGTTCAGAATGAGCATGCCCGTTTCTTTTTTTATAAGATGTCCGAGTGCCTGCGATGGGGGAAGAGCGGCATCGAAAATGTCGTAAGTAAGACATTTATCGAGGTACAGACGATGAATAGGACGGAAAACCGCATTGTGTTCGCGGTTACTGATAAGGACATGCATGCCGGGACGTACGGCGGTCTTGATGGCCATATTCAGCGCATAGGTGGCATTCAAAGTGAAAATAATGTTTTCCGGGGCGGGGAAACCAAAAAACTCCGCAAGCAAAACGCGTGTGTCATAGATTTTTTCCGCGGCGGCAAGAGAGAGCCTATGCGAGCTACGGCCCGGGGTGCCGCCGTAGATACGGAAGCCGCGTGCGGTTTCTTTCCATACGGAAGCGGGTTTCGGAAAACTTGTGGCGGCATTATCAAAATAGATCATCGGCTTTTCACCGTATAGGAAATATCGTTGCGGCGCAGTACTGCTGCGCTTGTCAATAAATCTCTCTCGTCGATGACGATCCCGTACTGACAGCCGTTCTCGGTCGTCGACGAAAGTTTTGTGACAGAAAGTTGGACGCCCTCCGCTCGCAGCAGGCGTTTGGCTTTCATAGCCGTGGTGGATGTGCCAAGTGCTACGGTGATTTTTCTCATAGGTATCCTCCTTTCTCTTTCAGTTTATGCGTTGCGACACCGCTTTGACCGTATAAAAATTTTATTACAATGCGGAAATTGTATAGACAATCGGCGGAAGTTGTGGTATAATACATGCAGTACGATTGTGCGAAGCACAATCGGGTCACGTTCCGCGACCCTGCGGCGCTGAAAACGCCGCCTGCATTCCTTGATGTCCGGCGCAAAAATGCCTGTGCGAGCACGCATTTTTTCTGGTTGGGTAATACAGCAGTACGATTGTGCAAAGCACAATCGGGTCGTGTTCCGCGACCTTGCGGCGCTGAAAAACGAAAAAGGTCTCCGTTAAGATTTTATGTGTGAGGAGGATAAATATTCATGAAAATCACACCGTTCTTTTCATACGGTTACCCGTCAAATATGTACTACATTACCGATGATAAAGAAACGGCGGGGGTTCTTATTGATCCTTCGATGCCTCCCGATGCTTTCGTTTCGCGTTGCGGATCGGAGCGACCTCTTTGCGGCGTCATATTGTCACATGGTCATTTTGATCACATGTTGTGTCTCGATGAGTACCGCGCCACGTATCATGTTCCCGTGTATATCGGACGGGCGGACGCTCCTTTTCTGCTTGATGCGTCACTGAATTTATATCAACGATTTTTGAACGAAAACAAGACATATTCTCCGGCAGAATATCTTTTATCGGAGGGGGATACTGTGGCGGTCGGCCGTGAGCAACTGCGGATATCCGAAATGCCCGGTCATACGCCGGGATCCATCGTCTGTTTTTCCGAAAATTTTGCCGTTACGGGGGATCTCCTTTTCGACGGCGGCGCCTATGGTCGCACCGATTTCCCCGGCGGAGATGAAGCGGCCATGCAATGCTCACTGAAAAGATTCCGAGCCTTGTCGGAGGGATTGACGCTGTATCCCGGGCACGGTGAAGCATTTGTTTTATGCCATTCAATGTAATTCTGATTCTGCGAGGAAGAAAAAATATGGAAGAAATCAAACAGAACTTTATTCATGATATTATCGACGAAGACCTGCGTCAAAATCCCGAACTTAAGATTCATACGCGGTTTCCGCCTGAGCCGAACGGCTATCTGCATATCGGCAGTGCCAAGGCTATTTATATCAACTATGAAACGGCTAAAAAATACGGCGGTCTCTTCAATCTTCGTTACGACGATACAAACCCGTCGAAGGAAGATACCGAATATGTCAATTCCATTTATGAAGATCTGAAATGGCTTGGCGCGGAACCGAACGGCGGTATTTTTTACGGATCGGATTATTTTGATAAATGCTATGAATACGCATGCAAACTGATAAAAGACGGCAAGGCCTATGTCTGTGATCTTTCTGCCGATGAAATGCGCGAATACCGCGGAACGCTGACCGAGCCGGGTAAGGACAGTCCTTACCGCAACAGAAGCGTGGAGGAAAACCTCGATCTGTTTACCCGTATGAAAAACGGGGAATTCCCGGACGGCGCCAAGACTTTGCGCGCCAAGATCGACATGGCTTCTCCGAATATCAACATGCGCGACCCTGCCATTTACCGTATTGTCCACACGTCGCATCATCGGCAGGGAAACAAATGGTGTATTTACCCGCTTTATGATTTTGCGCACCCGATTCAGGACGCTTTGGAGGGAATCACCCATTCTCTCTGTTCTTTGGAATTTGAGAATCACCGCCCGCTGTATGAATGGGTCGTGGACAATATCGGCTTTGAGAAAAAGCCGAAACAGCGCGAGTTTGCCCGTCTTAACGTTACCTATACGGTCATGAGTAAGCGCTATCTCCGCAATCTGGTGGAAACCGGACTTGTGGACGGTTGGGACGATCCGCGTATGCCTACCATCTGTGGTTTGCGCCGCCGCGGCTATACGCCGTCTGCTATTTTTGATTTTGTCGCGCGCGCCGGTATCGCCAAAGCGTACAGCGTTGTGGATTATGAACTTCTGGAACACTGCATCCGCGAAGAACTGAATACGACGGCACCGCGCCGTGTGGCCGTATTGCATCCCGTAAAAGTGGTTATTGTCAATTACCCGATCGGTAAGACAGAGTACTTTACTTTGCCGAACAACCCGCAGAATCCCGAAGCCGGCACACGCAAGGTTCCGTTTACCCGTGAATTGTATATTGATGCGGACGATTTCGCGGAAGTACCGCCTCCGAAGTTTTTCCGTATGAAACCCGGCGGCGAAGTGCGTCTAATGGGTGCCTATATCGTACGTTGCGAAGAAATTGTCAAGAATCCCGATGGATCGCTGAAAGAAATCCGTTGTACGGCCGATATGGAAACGGGAGCAGGAAATCCTGTTGACGGACGAAAGGTGAAGGGAACGATTCATTGGCTTTCCGCTGCCAATGCAATCAGCACGACGGTGAAACTGTATGATCATCTCTTCACAATCGAAAACGTCAACGATATTCCCGAAGGAAAGACCTACGGTGATTATCTGAATACGGATTCCGTGCAGACATTGACCGATTGCAAAATAGAACCCTCCCTCGCCGATGCGAAACCGGGCGATCGGTTCCAGTTCGTTCGTACGGGATACTTTGTAAAGGATACGAAAAACGAGAACACCTATAATCGCATTGTCGGTCTGAAAGACAGTTACAAAGCAAATTGATTTATAAAAGAAAAGACGGCCAAGGCCGTCTTTTCTCTTATGTATTTAATTTCTTCCGGCGTATCCGTCTTCATCACGTCGGTTTTGATAGAGCCACGAAAGCATATCGGTTTCAAAATAGGCGGGATCCCACGAATTGTGGTCGACGCCGTGAAACAGCGTGAGCGTTGCATGACCGCCGAAACGATTGATTTCATCTACCATATCCACGGAATTGCGGACAGGAACCACCGAGTCGACGTCGCCGTGATAGGCGTGAATCGGCAGATTTGTGAGCAGTGTACGTGCTGCCCATGAAAGACCGCCGCCGCATACGGGCGCAATGGCGGCGAATAGGTTCGGATTGGCAACGGCCATCGACCATGTGCCGTATCCGCCCATCGAAAGACCGTGCAGATACAGACGCTTTTTATCGGATTTGAGTTCGTCGGCAACATGGAGAATGAGTTCGGTCAGAAAAATGACAAGATCACTCCACACATATCCTTTCGGCGCTTGCGGGAAAATGGCATAGGATGGAAGTGAAAGCGCGCCGCTTACAATATGACGCGGAAGACCGTTGCGAAGAATGACGTCCAACTCTTCTTCGGTGTTCCCAAACTCTCCTGCGCCGTGAAGGAAGGTGAAAAGCGGCATGTCCGGCGAAGCATTTTCCGGCGTGTAGAGGAAATAGCGGAGTGTGAATCCGTGAGACGTTGTATACGTGTGTTTTGTCAGCATGTTTTTTCCTTTCATAGCCGATGATAAAATACCCGAAAGGCGATTAAACCTTTCGGGATGCGTTTTCAGTTGTATTCTATCAGCCGAGTTTGTTGGCGTTTACCTTAACGCCGGGGCCCATCGTGGAAGCAACAACGCAACTCTTGATGTACTGGCCTTTTGCGGCGGACGGTTTTGCCTTGATGATAGCGCCCATAAGCGCATTGAAGTTTTCACCGAGTTTATCGGCGCCGAAAGAGGCTTTGCCGATAGGGCAGTGAATGATGTTGGTTTTGTCAAGACGGTATTCAATCTTACCGGCCTTGGCTTCTTTAACGGCTTTGGCAGCGTCAGGAGTAACGGTGCCGGCCTTCGGGTTAGGCATAAGGCCCTTAGGACCGAGAACTTTACCGAGGCGGCCGATAACACCCATCATGTCAGGCGTTGCAATAACCACATCGAAATCAAACCAGTTTTCGCTCTGGATCTTGGTGACGAATTCTTCGGCGCCGACATAATCTGCGCCGGCTTCGAGAGCGGCCTTGGCCTTGTCGCCGCGGGCGAACACGAGCGTTCTTACGGTTTTGCCGGTGCCGTTCGGAAGAACGATAGCGCCGCGAACCTGCTGATCGGCATGACGGGAGTCAACGCCGAGACGGACGTGAACTTCAACGGTTTCATCGAATTTAGCGGTAGCGGTCTTGCATACAAGCGCCATAGCTTCATCGGTATCATAGAGTTTCGCTTTTTCAACGAGAGCAACGTTTGCTTTATATTTCTTACCCATTTTCATGTTTTGTCTCCTCCTTAGTCAACCACGGTGATGCCCATGCTGCGTGCAGTGCCGGCGATCATGCTGGCGGCGGCTTCGATGGAACCTGCGTTGAGGTCGGGCATTTTGGTGGTGGCGATCTCCGTGATCTGCGCCTTGGTGATGGTGGCAACCTTTACCTTGTTCGGGGTAGCGGAAGCGGTATCAATGCCGCAGGCTTTCTTGATAAGAACAGCTGCGGGAGGAGTTTTCGTGATAAAGGTGAAAGAACGATCTGCATATACGGTGATGACGACAGGGATAATAAGACCCATATCGTTTTTGGTTCTTTCGTTGAATTCCTTTGTGAAGTTAGGAATCGAAACGCCGTACTGACCGAGTGCGGGACCTACAGGCGGCTGCGGAGTAGCTTTGCCTGCGGGAAGTTGCAATTTAATATAACCGGTAATTTTCTTTGCCATAGTAAATAAACCTCCATATGTGGTATGATACGGGAGAATAGAAGATTTTTCTCCCTCCCACGGATTTTCCCATAAAAGGGAAGAAGGGTATAGTCTTTTTTATTCGGCGAGTTTTACGTCGCGCGTGTAGACGATGATCGGGATATCGCGGCGGCCGGTGGACGCAAGAACGGTGACCTGCTTTTTGTCTTCGCTGATCTCCTGAAGCGTACCGCTGTAACCGGCAAACGTACCCGAAACAACAGACACTTTGTCCCCGACCTTAAAGCCGATGTCGTCGGAACGTACTTCAACATTGAAGGATTCGACTTCTTCGTCAGTGAGGGGAACCGGTTTTGATCCGGGGCCGACAAAGCCTGTGACGCCGCTGACATTGCGGACGGCATGCCAACTTTCGTCGGTCATTGTCATTTTGACAAGAACGTAGCTTGGGAATATCTTGGATTCCACGGTTTTTTGCTCGCCTTTTTCATTGGTAACGACCGTGGTTTCCACAGGAATCCTTAAATCGTATATCAAATGGCCGAGGCCGCGGTTTTCAACGATCTTTTCAATGCTCGCTTTTACTTTGTTTTCGTAACCCGAATAAGTGTGGATTACGTACCATCTGGGACCTAAATTGAGTTCGTCAAAATCGCTCATTACTGTTCTCCCGCTTATTTGATAAGACCGGCGAGAAGTTCCACAAGAGAAGCTCCTGCGGCATCAATAACGCCGATGACCGCGGCGAACACCACAACGGCCACAACAACGATGATCGTGCTTTTTCTAAGCTCGTTTTTCGGAGTCCAGACCACTTTTTTGAGTTCGCTCATGGTATCGCGGAAAAACTTTGCGATTCTTTTTCCGGCGCGGACGAAAAAGTTCGGCTTTTCCGGCGCGTTTTTCTGTTTTTTGACCTTTTCGGACTTTGCATTGGTAGCGGAAGCAACAACTTCTTCGTTGTTTTCGCTTTCGTTTACTTCTGCATTTTCGTTGATCTCTGCCATACCTTTTATTCCTTTCAATGAATTACTTGGTTTCTTTGTGCAAAGTGTGCTTGCGGCAGAAACGGCAATACTTGTTCATTTCAAGTCTGTCCGGATCGTTCTTTTTGTTTTTCTTTGTGTCATAATTTCTCTGCTTGCACTCACTGCATGCCAGTGTAATTTTGACTCTCATATCGGCACCTCCCTATTAAATTTAAGCGTATGCTTGTCTCGGCTGAAAGCCGTGTACCTCCCTCCCCGAAGAAGCGTGCGACCGATCCCAGCGGGCAACACGAAAAAAACCTCTTCGCAGAGGTAGTTTTATTATATCACCGGTCGCTTCGATTGTCAATAGCTTTTTTTAAGTTTTCCGATTTTTCTACATAATTATTTATATATAAACCTGAAAATTCCAAAAAGCACGGTGAAAAGACAGTCTATGTCGTTACGGGGAAAGGCGATCGTTCGGGAAGAAGGCAGAAATTTTCACCGATTGTATTGCAAAAATACGGAAAAAGGTTTATAATTGTTATATTCTGCGTTATATTCGGACAATAAAGGTGATGTTATGATCAGTATAGAAGTTCTCGTTTCCAAGGTGCTTATGCTCCTCTTTCTGGTGGTTCCCGGATTTATTCTGGCAAAATGCGGGCTTGCGCCGGAGAAACTCGGCAAGGGACTGGCCTCCATTATTTTGTATGTGGCGCAACCGGCGCTGATTATTATGGCGTATGACTGCGATTTCAGCACTGATATTCTGATCCGCGCGGGATTTGTGCTTCTGTTTTCGGTTCTGGCGCACATTATGTATACTGTTCTGGCTTTTGTTGTTTACCGGAAATCTCCCGCCACGGTGAAACGGGTGCTGCAATTTGCCACCATCTTTACCAATGCGGGATATATGGGGATTCCGCTTCTTGAAGCGCTTTATCGGGATATGGATCCGAATGTCGGCATTTATGCGTCGATTTATGTAATAGTTTTCAATTTCTTTTGCTGGTCCGTGGGGTGCTACATCTATTCCGGCGACAAAAAATATATGTCGCCGAAGAAGATCTTTCTGAATCCCGCCGTTATTGCCACCGTGTTCGGACTCCTTTTGTTCTTTACGCCGCTCAATCGCTGGCTGAACGGTGAAATGCTTATCGCGGGCGTGGTCAGGGATATTCTTGTCGCGCTGAAGGGAACGGTCGCCCCCTTGTCCATGCTTCTGATCGGACTGCGTTTGGCGGAGGTGGATTTCCGTACGGCATTCCGCGACTGCTATCTTTATCCGTATATTGCGCTCCGTATGCTGATTTTACCGGCAATGACCTTCGGTATGGTAAAACTGTTTGCGATCTTCGGCATTTATGACGATCTGACCGCAACCACGGTACTGCTTTTGTCTGCCGCCGCACCTGCCGCTACGGCGACCGGCATGTTTGCCGAAATGTTCGATGACAACGCCGTATATGCGGGAAAACTCGTTGCCGTCACGACTGTTCTCTCGGTTGTGACCATGCCGCTTGTGGCGCTGTTGCTGTACATATGATTCCGTGATGGAAAACGGAAAAGGACGCGTTCGGGTGTGAAGTTCCCCGAACGCGTCCTTTTGTATTTTTCTTGCGATGTTTCATCAGATATTGTGGATTTTATTCTGGAAATCCGCATATTTATCCAGATTATATTTGCGGATTTTCCGTGCTTCAAAGAAATCGGTTGCGCGCTTGTCAAACATGGCGTAGGTGAGAACGTCTTCTTCCTGCTCCGCATAAGGCGCCACTTTGTCGCGGATTTTCTCGATCAGAGGCTCCATGTGGTCGGCGGGGCGGAAATCAATACCGGTCGGCGTACCGCAAATGCTGTTGCGAAATGTGGGAGCAATATCGGCCGGTGTACGCCCGTATTCGCCGTGTACCAACGCGCGGAATTCACGCGTCAGAGTGGTGTAACGTTTATCGGAGAGCACGTTCAGAATCGCCTGTGCCACCAGAATATCGGCAATCGGGGAGAGAAGCGGCGGCATACCGGTTTCGGAGCGGATCTTTTCAATTTCCGCGCAGACTTCGGCGCGGCGGTTTTCGATTCTGGCGTTTTTCAGATTGGCGTCAAACGAGGAGGCGAGGTTGGCCGGCAACATATGCCGGAAGTTTTCGCTGTCCGTCATTTGTGTGCGCGGAGAAATCTTATGCTCTTTTTCCAGATAGAGACGGATGGCGGTGAGCTTTTCCACTGCTTTCCCGAAAGCTTCAAGCGGCAGGTCGGTGGTGTACGGCGTGCCGTCGAAAGTGGCGACCAGCGCTTCGGTCGCGGGCAGGGAAGCGCCCATGGCAAAGGGCGAGAGTGCCGTGTCGATGACATCGACGCCGGCTTCCGCCGCTTTCAGCGCCGTCAGCATACCGATGCCGGAGAGACAGAAAGTGCGCAGGTGCACCTCGGTTGAGGGAGAAAGTGCGCCTTTCAATGCTTTGATAAGTTGGTAAGCGTCATACGGACGGAGTGTTCCGGCATAGTCGCGCACGGAAACGGCCGATGCGCCCATCTCCTCCAATTGCTTGGCATACAGGACAAAAACGTCGCTTGTCATGGAGGCGTCCGGCATGCAGGCGATGCCCGCAATGACCTTGACATTGCCGCGTGCAGCCGCGCGCAGGGTGGATTCCAGGTTGCGCATGTCGTTCAGGGGGTCGGTTGCCGAGATAATATCAACGCCGTTGTCAATAGCCTTTTTTATGAAATACTCTACGGTGTCATCGGGAAAGTTTTTGTAACCAAGGGCGTTCTGCCCGTAAAAATCCATCTGAAGCGGCGTTTTTTTGAGGGCGGAGCGTGTAAGACGCAGTCGTTCCCATGGGTCTTCAAACACCGTGGACACGCAACTTTCAAACATAGTGCCGCCGAATGCTTCAATGGCATTAAGACCGATCCCGTCGAGTTGCTGAAGAACCGGCAGGAGCATATCGTTTCTTATGGAATCGACGGCCAGCGCGGCGGCGCCGGCGCAGAATGTCGAATCGGTGAGTCTGACTTTAGCCATACTGCATCACCGTCAATTCATGGTGGCGAGAAGACAGCCACCCGTCACCTGAATTCCTTTCAGAACATTCACGGTCACGATCTTTCCGTCAGCCGGCGCTGTGATGATACTTTCCACTTTCATGGCTTCAAGCGTGCAGATCACATCGCCTTTTTTCACGGTATCGCCGACGGCGACCGCAATATTGACGATCGTGCCGGAAACCGGCGCATATATCCGCACGGAACCGACGTCCGAAAAGGCATTGATATCGGATTTGGTCTCTGTTTTTACGGGAATCGGCGCGCTGTCGGGATCGACTTCCTCGACAAGCACTTCATAGGTTTTTCCGTTCAGGGTAATGTTGAATTTACGCATAAAGCACCTCGACTGTTATCGGATTCTTTTGTATGAGACGACGCGGTATTGCGCGTTTTTGTTGTTTTCCGTACATATGGCAATGGCGGCGGCAATAACGGCCGCCTGTTCCGACGCGTCGGCGTCGCCGCGATCGCGTCTTTGCGGTTTCACCGTTTCCTGCATGGCGGGAATACGGATTTTATTGTGTGTTTGCGTTTGCGTTCTTCTGTGGGAGATATAGAAAAAAGTAACAAAAGTGATTAAAAGAATAAAGACGGCGCACAGCGCAATGGTGGAAAGTAGCATGGCGTCATCGGCGTTGGCCTTTGAAAACAAAAGGAAATACATTACGGTGTGCCTGCCTTTCTTTTACGGTACAGGGCGGTGCCGTCCATTGCCAGCATAAGCAGGGCGGAGGCCAATCTTTTACGCATTTCCGGCAGTGCGATAATATCATCGACTTCGCCGATGGCGGCGGCGGCAAGCGGTGAGGACAGCCGCACGCGCCATTCTTTTTCAAGGCTGTCACGGCTGACGGCGGCCGAAATGCGGTCGTTCCATGCAAAGGCGACGGCCGAGGCGGTAGGCAAAGGACCGATTTCGGCGGTTTCCAATGCGTAAACCAGATCTGCACCGAAAGAGCGGGAACCGAACAGTATATCGGAAGCGCCGATGGCTTTACCGGTAATAACGGTGATTTTTGGAACGGCCGCGGCCGTGTATTCGTTCATGAAGCGACCGAGCACTTCCGAAAACGACGCGTCGCCGGACGTGGGAGAAACAAGGCCGGCCGAATGGACAAGGGATATGACGGGGATACCGAAACGACCGCAAAAACCCACGAAGCGGGTCATTTTTTCCACGCCGGACGGCGTTAGACGTCCTTTGTTGACCGCGGGGGCGGAAGCGATAATACCGCATTTTACGCCGCCGAGCACGGTGAATACCGTAATAACTTCTTTCGCAAAGAACGGAAAGACTTCCAGCAACATGCCGTTGTCGGCAAGGGCGGTAAGCAATGCTTTGGTGTCCTCGGAGTCTTCGGGGGGAACAATACGACGGTTGAGGCTGTCTGCGGATTCCTGCGGGATAACGCCGGTTTCGGCATTGGACGGCAGATAGGAGAGAAGTTCGCGCGCATATGACGTCCCGCCGAAACGGGAATCCGAAGAATAGGCCCAAAGCGGGGGCGCGTCTTTGTCGTCGGTTCCGAAATTTGTATTTTTATCTTCAATCAGAAAATCGAAAGCGGAGGCAATGGCGGAAAGTAGACCGCGACATTCGCCGAGTATAACGGCGATCTGCGGTATTTTCCCGGAAGCGCGCGTTACGGCAGCTGCAATATGTCCGTAAGCCGCGAGGCCGGAAATTCCGGCGCGGATGTCGGCGCCGCGGGAGTCAAAAATGCCAACAACAGGCGCCGCCGCACGCAGAGCCGCCGCATACAGCGCCTCGATCTTTTCCGCGTGGCGGGTGTCGACAGCGCCGTCAAGGCGCGTGCTGTCCTGCGCAAAAGCGAAAACGAGAGCGCCGTCGACAGAGCCGTAACCGCATATCACGCCTTCGGGCGGTGCGGCAATATCGTTTTCAGCCTCGGCAGGGCATCGTTTGACGAATGAACATAGTTCGGTAAAGGTTCCGTCGTCGAAAAGAGCGAGTAATTGCGTCAGCGCGTCGCTCGTATTTTCTTCGTTCTGATGATGCAATTCTTCCGCAGTGGGAAGAGACATCGGCGTTTCTTTTTCATCGAAAGGCATATGCGGATTTCCGTCTCCCGGAAGAGACTTTCCTTTCCAAATTCATTATACACAGTATAGCACACGGAAGGCGTGGTGTCAAGAATGAAATGCCGAAAGCAGGGCGATCCTTTTGGAAGAATAGCGATAGGCATTTTCAAAATAACGGAGTTCCCGATAAGCGGTTTCAAGATCGGAATAAAGACGAAAGAGGAAAAAGGCCGTGACGTCGGCGTCGTTTTTTCCATTTTCAAGCTCCGTCAGTATGGAAAGAGCTTCTTTATACCGGTTTTGGCGCAGGGCGGCGCGCGCTTCCGTATGACGTTTGTATTTATCGTTTTTGTAGGGGAAATCAGTTTTATCGGTAAGGTACATATACAGTTCGGTACCGACGGCGGTTTCCACAAGCGAAAGGTATTCTTTTTCGTTCAGTTCCAGGCGCGGTGACTGAACATTGCAGGCGATAGCGCGGCAAAGCGCAAGTTCCGCGCGAAGCGCCACGGTGGGATATACGGTTTTATCGGCAAAGCGTTCCGCATCCGCGATATGTTTTTGCGCCGTATCAAAATTTCCGTTGTGAATGGCGGTATATGTTTCATGAAGGGCGGCGTAGGCAAGCATGAAAGCCATTTCGTCGTTCGGTTCGCCGCAATATGTATGAAAACACGCAAGACAGGCGGCATAGGCGCCGTTCCGGAATAAGCGGCGCATTTCCGGGAGCACGGCGGTGCGTGCGGCCGCTTCTTTGTCGGCTTCGGGAGAAAGAAGATACCCCGGATCGACGGCCAGTTTTTCGGAAAGATAGAGAAGCGTTTCCACGGACGGCAGGGCAACGCCGTTTTCAATACGGCTGAGCATGTTGCGCGTAACAAAGGACCCCGCCAGTTCTTTTTGCGTCATGCCGAGTTCCGCGCGGCGTGATCTGATCTTTTCCGCAATGTGCGACAGTTTTTTATCCATAGTTTTTTCACCTCTGGCTGAAAAGCGGCGTCGGAACGGCAGGAAGCCGGACAGATTCCTGTAGAATATTGTAGCATAATGTAAAAGAAAATACAAGTGTCAGTCTGCGGCGGCGCCGAAGTCATAAATATCGTCGATCTCCGTTTCGGTAATATCGTCGGTGAGACGGTGGATCTTTGTGTATGCATCGGGAACGGCGCCGAGAATAATGGTTTCCGCAAGCGGAAAACTGTGACGGATTTCAAAATCCGTTTCACGTCCCGGCACAAGAAGGGTAACGCGGACTTTCATGACGATCGTGATACGGTGAATGGTCTGGTTGATGCCGGCTTCCGTGAATGTGCTTTCCAGATGCGCGCTGAATCCGTTTGCAAGCAACAGGTTCACGTTGCAAACGGGACCTTTGCCGGAAAACATCGGTAATCCCGTCAGGTTGCCGGCGGGAATCGAGACCGAACGGTATTCGCTGGCCGAAACATTTTTTAAAGCGGAAACGGCAATTTCCGTGCAGACAAAATTACAGGAGATATGGTCGGTTTCAAGCGATGAGACCGTTCCGTCGTCTTTATATGTGATATGTATAAAATCGGTGTATTTACAGCCGATTTCGCACATTTTTTCGTTTACGGTCCGCGAAAGCAGGGTCGTAAAATAGGTTTCCGTTTCCCGCTCCGCTAATTTTGTAATAGCGGGCGACAGTTCGATGTTGAGAAATAACGTTATGGCAAGGGAAATGACAATCAGTAGAAAAAGGCAACGTTTTACCGGGATATGTTTCCTCTTTTTCCGAAAACGGAATGATGTAACCATAGTGCCTCCGAACTATTTTTTTACAGTATATGAAAAAAGGGAATCGGAGGTTTTTCCGGAACAATCGCAAAAATGAAAAAATGCGCCCGGAAAAGGCGCATTTTTTGTCCGATATTACAGAACTTAACCGTTCTTTTTCTTGCGGAGAATGGACATAAGGTCATCAAAATCGGAATCGGAGATGAATTCACCGCCGCTGCGGGAGGTGATGACTTCGGGATTTTTTTCCGATTCTTCCATCTTGGGTGCGGGAGCGGCATCCTGCGCAGAAGCGGTGCCGGGAAGTTCCGGCGCGGCAGTCTGATCGAAGCCGGTCGCAATAATCGTAACGCGCATTTCGTCTTCAAGAGAAATGTCGAAGTTGGCGCCCCAGATAATGTTGGCGTCGGGGTGTGCTTCTTCCTGAATCATAGTGGAAGCAATGGAAACTTCTTCGAGTCCGATGTCGGGGGAAGCGGTGATACTCACGAGAATACCGGTTGCACCGGCAATCGAGGTTTCGAGAAGAGGGGAGGAAATGGCGGCGGTAGCGGCAATCTGCGCTTTGTCGGCGCCTTTGGCGGAACCGACGCCCATATGGGCAAATCCGGCGTCTTTCATAACGGACGTCACGTCGGCAAAGTCGAGGTTGACGAAGCCGGGAACATTGATGAGTTCGGAAACGCTTTGTACGCCGTGGCGGAGAACGTCGTCGGCTTTTTCAAAGGCATTGGCAAGGGTAATGCGGGAATCGGCTACCTGTTTCAGCCGTTCATTCGGAATAATGATCAGGGAATCGACGTATTGCTTCAGTTCTTCAATACCCGCTTCCGCCTGAATCATACGTTTGCGGCCTTCAAAGGCAAAAGGTTTTGTGACAATACCGACGGTAAGTATGCCGAGGTCATGGGCGATCTTGGCCACAACAGGAGCCGCGCCGGTACCTGTACCGCCGCCCATACCTGTGGTAACGAACACCATGTCCGCGTCTTTGATGGCATCTTCTATTTCTTTTTCGCTTTCTTCGGCGGCGTCATGACCCATTTTCGGGTTTGCACCGGCGCCGAAGCCTTTGGTTACTTTTTCGCCGATAATGATTTTCTTGGAAGCGCAGGAGTTGGCAAGCGCCTGACGATCCGTATTGACGGCGATGAACTCCACGCCGCGGATATTGGTTTCAATCATGCGGTTTACGGCGTTTCCACCGCCGCCGCCGACACCGACGACCTTGATGTTCACACCGCAGGGTTGACCGTTTGCAGAATCGAAAACTTGATTTTGTGTCATGGTTGTTTCCCGTATTGTGTGCCGAACCGGCACAACTGTCCTTTTCAAGTATTATATATATTATAATACTATAACACGCGCGGACAAGCAAGAGCCTTTTTGCATTGTTTACAGTTTGTTCACATATTCTGCCGGAAATTTACTTCTTTGCAAGCAATGTCAGAATTTCATGTTTTATGGCGTCGGCCGTATCGTCACAGTGAAATTTTTTGATATTATTTGCAAGCAGAAGCCTCTGCGACTTGTTTTGCAGAAGCGTATCAACGGTTTTCCGAAATGTTTCCGGCGTGAGATCCTTTTCTTCGAGAATGACGGCGGCTTTTTTATGCCCAAGCGCACTTGCGTTCTTATACTGATGATTATCGGTTACATGCGGCGACGGAATCAGTATGGCGGGTACGCCGGCCGCCGCGAGTTCCGCCAACGTCGAAGCGCCGGAACGGCAGACGGCAATGTCGGCCGCCGGAAGCAGATCGGGCATATTGGCAATATAGGGGAGTAGTTTGTAATTTCCGGGCAATGCGGCGTTTTCCCATAACCGGCGCATTTCGTCATAATGTCTTTTTCCCGACGCATGATACCAGCGAAGGTGCGGATCACGGCAATGGGTAAGATAGTCCGCGACGGCCTCGTTCAGTTTTTCCGCACCGAGACTGCCGCCGAAGGAAAGGACGAAAAGGTCGTGCGCGCCGAGACCGAGCGCGCGTCGTGCTTCGGAACGTGACCGGTTAAAGCCGCGGAGCACCGGCATTCCGACCGATACCGCCTTTTCCGGGTGTTTCAGATATTGCTTCGCTTCGTCAAAATGAAGAAGTATGCGATCGGTGAAACGTTCGGACATACGGATACTGAGACCGGGGCAGGCGTTGGATTCATGCAGAATGACGGGAATTTTCATTCGGTGCGCCGCCACCGCCGCCGGATAGGAAACATATCCGCCGGTTCCGATGACAATATCCGGCCGGAAATCCTTTATGATACGCCCGGCGCGACCGGGCGCACGCATGGCAAGATAAATGGTTTTGATGTTTTTCAGAGATAAACTACGGCAGAGGCCGCATACGGGGACATGATACAGCGGGTAGCCCGCTTTGCCGACAAGTTCGTTTTCCATTCCTTTCGGCGTGCCGAGGAAGGCAATGACGGCACGGCGGTCGCTTTCTTTTATCATTTCGGCTATGGCGAGTGCGGGAACGATATGACCTGCCGTTCCTCCGCAGGCAAGCAGATATTTCATTTTTACCTCCTGTAAAGAGAAGTGCGGGACACCGAAAGGACAATTCCCATTTCTGCCATCAGCATGACGAGCGATGAGCCGCCGTAACTGAAAAACGGCAGTGAAATGCCGGTATTCGGCAAGAGATTGGTAATAACGCCGAGATTCAGAAGAACCTGTACACCCACTTTTGATACGAGGCCGACGGCCGTGAGCCGTGCGAACGCGTCGGTGTTGTTCAGTCCGATTTTTATGCCGCGCATGACGAAAAGAAAGAACAGAAGTATGATGAGAAAAGCGCCGATGAACCCGAGTTCTTCGCATACGATCGTAAAAATGAAATCATTCTGCGGTTCGGAAACATAACTGTATTTCAGGCGGCTGTTTCCCAGTCCGAGTCCGAAAAATCCGCCGGAGCCGATGGCCATAAGTCCCTGCAACGTCTGCCAGCCGCCGTCTGTCGGAAATTTTTCCGGATTGAACCATATCAGAATACGTCTCCGCGTATATTCGGTGAACCATGCGAAAGCGCCGACGCCCGCAATGGCCGGTACGGAAAAAACGGCGATACGGCGGATGTCGCTTCCGGCGGCAAACATCATGATGACCGTGAGACACCCCAGAATGATGATGCAGGAAAAGTGTTTTTGCAACATTATCAGTCCGCAGTACGGCAAAAGTATCAGGCAGGGAAAAAGAATACCGTAGCGGAACGCGCGTCCGCGGTTGGAATAGGTCAGTACCTCTGTGTGATGTTCGGAAAAATAGCGCGAAAGCGTGAGGATCAATATGGTTTTGGCGACTTCGGACGGTTGAAAAGAAAACGGACCGAGGGAAAGCCAGCGTTTGGCGCCGCCGGCCGAAGTGCCGATCAGAAGTACAAGCAAAAGCAGTACGGCGGTGACAATGTAGCCCGGAAACGCTATTTTTTTGTAAAAAGATAGGGGGAGGCGCGATGTGATATACATGGCCGTGATTCCGAATACCGCAAAAAGAAGCTGTAATCGGACGAAATAGTTTTTGTCGCCGAAATGCGTGTCGGCGTAAGCGCGGCTCGCGCTGAAAACCATGACGGAACCTGCAAACAAAAGCAGGATCACAAGCAGAACAAACAGTTTATCGGTTTTACCGGCGGGCATATCCGCGCCGTCGGTCGCCAGAATACGCTTCAGAAATCCTTTTTCTTTTTTATCTTGCGCGGCCGTGGCCTTTACCGTGCGAGCCACAGGTCAAATGACCCCAGAAGCGCGCCGACAAGGGAAATGACGCTGAACAATAAAACAATACTGTTTTCACTGAATCCCGACGCCTCAAAGTGATGGTGCAGCGGCGCCATACGGAAGATGCGTTTATGCGTCAGTTTGTAGAACATAACCTGCAAAACGTCGGATATTCCCTCAATTTCGGGAACAAGCGCCAGCGGAAGAAGAATCAGCGGATTGCCGATAAGAAAAGCGCCGCCGGCAATCATGGCACCGAAAAAGAGAGAACCCGTATCTCCCATGAAAATACGCGCGGGATGCGCATTATAGAATAAAAATCCGACGGCGGTTCCGACGATGATGACAGACAATGCGAGAAGGGAATTTTTTTCGAGAAAATAGGCGGCGAAGGCAAAGAAAAAACCGGTGACGGCAGAAGTTGACGCGCAAAGCCCGTCAACACCGTCCGAAAGATTGGTACAGTTGACAATGCCGAGTATCAGAAAAAGGGAAACCGCGTAATAGAATACGCCGACATCGTAGGAAAACGTGGTAAACGGGATTCTGATAATCGTGCCGTTATCGGAAAACCGCGTCATAAAAAAGAGAAATATACCGCCGACAAGCGTTTGCAGTACGATTTTCTGGCCGGGGCGCAAACCTTCGTTCTGCTTTTTACGGAATTTGGCCATATCGTCAACAAAACCGATCAGCGCGTTTCCGACGGCAAAAAACAGGACGGATAAAAGAGAATATCTTTCCTTTGGTTCCGTGTTCCGGGTGATGACGACAGAAAGTACGCACCCTGCCGTCAACGTGACGACAAGAAAGACGATGCCGCCCATTGTGGGCGTACCTTCTTTGTTTTTATGCCAACGGGGGCCGATCATAAGAATGGTCTGGCCGCATTTTTTCTTTGTCAGATAGGGATAAAGAAGGCGCGTTCCGCCCGCCGTCAGAAGTACGGTGGCCAGAAGCGGAAGAAAGAAACCGAAAACAGGAGACATCATTCTTTTTCCTTTCTTTTTTTCAGAATATCGTCGGTAAGAAGTTCCGCTTTCATACCGCGTGACGCCTTGACAAGCAAAATGTCACCGCTTTTCAGTATTTCTGCAAGTCCGTAAGGATCTTCGGAAAGCGTTCCGCGGAACCCCTGTTCTTTGGCTCCGCTGAGAATGTCAAAGGCGTATTTCCCGAAAGCATAGATACCGCCGATCGGCAGACTTCCGAACAAAGCGCCCACTTCGCGGTGCGCGCTGATGCTGTCATCGCCGAGTTCAAGCATATCGCCGAGCAGGGCAAATGCCCGCGCACCCGGGTGCGTACCTTTCAGATTTTTCAGAACGTCGGCGGCTTCGGCGGCGGCGGCCATGGATTCCGGAGACGCGTTGTAACAATCGTTGATGACGTAAATGCCGTCCCGCTTTTCGAGCGCCGTGCGCATCGGCGTCTGACAGCAGGCGGCAAGTCCTTTTCGGATTTCATAAGCGGAGAGTCCGAGCGCTTCGCCGACAAGAAGCGCAAGCGCCGCATTTTTTACATGATGGTTGCCGTAAAGCGGCAAAAACAGATCTTCATATACGGCATTTTCCGTACGAACCGTGAAAAAACTGCCGCTTTCCGTCGGGCGTATGCCGAAATAGCAAGGCGGTTTTGTGCCGTAACCCGAAAGGGCAGTTACGGGACACAGGGGAGACAGGCCGTCCGGCGGCACAACTTTTTCACCGAGAAAAAGCCGGCCGTTTTCCGTCATACCGTCGAGGATTTCAAACTTGGCGCGGCATATATTTTCCGTGCTTCCGAGCGTTTCGATGTGGGAACGTCCGATGACGGTAATCACGCCGATGTCGGGAAGTACGCATTTGGAAAGTGCGGAAATTTCTCCCGCGGCGCGCATGCCGAGTTCGACAATGCCGATTTCGTCGTCTTCCTTTGCGGAAAGCAATGTCAGCGGTACGCCGAGTTCGTTGTTTTCATTCCCCTGCGTCTTGAATACGCGGTATTTTTGCGAAAGCAGTGAGAAAAGACATTCTTTGGTGCTTGTTTTTCCGACGCTTCCGGTAACGGCTATGATTTTTGCCTTGTGCGAAAGCCTGTGAAGATGTGCGAGACGCGTCACGACCGACAGACGACAGTCGTCGATAAGAACGCCGGAAGCGCCGCGCGCCATTGCCTCATCAATAAATGAGGCGCCGTTTGCATTTTTACCCGGAATGGCGAGAAAAAGATCACCGGGGCGCACTTCGCGGGAATCCGTCGTAAGAGCCGCGGCGTCAAGACCGCTTCCCGGACGGTATTCCGCCGGAAACAGGCGGACGGCGTCGGCGGATTTCAGCGGCTTTGAAAGCGTGATTCTCATGTTTTTTCCTCGTTTCTGTGGGCAAAATAGTCGTGAACGATGTTGCGTTCGTCAAAATCCCTGATACCGTCCTGTGTAATTTCATAGGTTTCGTGGCCTTTGCCGACAAGCAGAACGAGATCGCCTTTTTCCGCGATTGACAAGGCATATTCAATGGCGTCTTTCCGCGACGGTATCGCAATGGTTTTGCTTTTGTCGGTAATACCGCCGAGAATTTCGCCGATGATGGTTTCCGTGTTCTCGCTTCGACTGTTATCCGCGGTAAGAATGGTGAGATCGGCATTCTTTTCGGCGATGTGTCCCATGGCCGCGCGCTTATGTCTGTCCCGGTCGCCGCCGCAACCGAAAAGCAGAATCAGGCGTTTTTCCGTCAACGGCCGCGCGGCACGGAGCAGACTTCTCAGCGCTTCCTCGGTATGCGCATAATCTATCATGACCGAAAAACCGTAATCCGTATCTATTGTTTCCATTCTTCCGCGTATCATTCCCATACCGGAAAGCGCTTTATGTATAACGGCCGGCGGTATGTCAAGCATAAGCGCCGCCACGGCGGCAAGCAGAGAATTGTAAACCGAAAAGGCGCCGGGAAGAGGAACGGATACGGGAAACGCCATGTCGGAAGAAAGAACCGTGTAATCCGCCCGACGGCCGAACGAGAGATCGACGGCGTTATAGTCGCCTTTTTCAAGAATACCGACGCGGACCACTTTCCCGCGGGCGTAAAGCGCCATACGCCGTCCTGCCGGATCGTCCACATTCAGCACGGCGGTGTCCGCTACGGCGAAAAGACGTGCCTTGGCAAGAAAATAATTTTCCATAGAGCCGTGATAATCCAGATGCTCCGGCGACAGGTTGGTAAAAACGGCGACGGCAAAATGTATCGGCGCCGTCCGTGCCTGATCCAGTGCCTGCGACGAAACCTCCATAACGACATGCGTCACGCCGCGGTCGCGCATGGCGGCCAGCATTTTATAAAGCGAAGCCGGTTCGGGCGTCGTCATGGTGAGACAATCGCCGTCCTCGCAGGGAACGTCGTCCGCAAGACAGTGAACCGTGCCGATAAGGCCGGTGTGTATGCCGTTTTCACGCAGGATATGATAGAGGATTTCGGATGTCGAACTTTTTCCGGCCGTACCCGTCACGCCGATGACGGTAAGATGCTTTTCAGGGGAACCGTAAAAGCGACTGTAAAGATAGGCCAGCGTTTTATGCGGCGACGGAACGAAAAAGGCGGGAATTCCGAGTAGTGCCGATGGAAACGCTTCGTTTTCTTTCAGAATAACGGCCGCCGGCCGGATGCCCGACGCGGAAAGCATCGACAGGGCATTGTGCCGTCTTCCCGGCAGAGCGACAAAAAGACAACCGTCCGCGGCTTTACGCGTGTCGCTCGTGATTTCGGTAAATATAACGGATGCCGGAGAACAGGCGGATTCATATTCTCCGTATTTCAGCAGATCGGAAAGATACATCGGTGCCTCCTAATCGGTATCGTTTTTGTGAAGAACCGTGATGGTGATGACGGTTCCTTTTTTTACGGAAGTTCCGCGCGGCAGTGATTGCCAGGTGACAACGGCGCCTTCGCCGACCGTATAATTCATCGCGCCCGTAAAGGCAACGTTAAGACCGCGGTCGAGTAGTACTTTGGCGGCTTCGCTTGCCGTCAGGCCGATAAGTGCCGGGACAGTGACGTTTTCCGGCGTTTCGCCGTCCGTATACAAAATGACTTTTCCGTATGCGCGGTAAAGATCGCTTCCCGGATCGGGCACCTGTTTTATCACCTGTTTGCCGTTGCCGATCACTGTGTATTCAAGTTTTGCGTCGTTCAGCGCTTTTTTGGCATCGGCGACCGTGAGATTTTCATAGTTGCCGACGGATACGGTTTCTTCGCTTTCCAGGTACGACGGGACATAACCGAGATAGGGCAATATGTTTTCCATGAATGCCGAAACGTAAGGGGCGGCGGTCATACTGCCGTACTTATTGTTTGTGGACGGCTCGTCGACAATGAGAATAATGGCAATCTCCGGATTATAGGCAGGAGAAAAGGCAACGCAGGAACCGATGCGCAGATAAGAACGCCCGTTCTGGTCGAGAATGTCGAATTTTTCGCTTGTGCCTGTTTTGGCGGCGATTTCATATCCTGCGACATAGGCGTTTTTGGCGCCGCCGTTGCCCGAAACGCCTTTTTCCAGAATTTCACGTAAAGTTTTGCAGGTCTCTTCGGAAAGAATACGCGTTTTTTCTTTGTCTTCATAACTTTCCGTCACATTGCCGTTTGCGTCGGTGGCATAGGCGAAGACGTGCGGCGTGACGAGGTATCCGCCGTTTGCCACGGCGGCGACGGCGCGCAACTGTGCGATCGGGGAAACTTTGAATCGTTGCCCGAACGAAGCGGTGGCCAGTTCGGTTGTGCCGAGTTTATCTTTCTCGTGAAAGATACCGACGGCTTCGCTCGGCAGGTCGATGCCGGTTTTCGTCGCCAAGCCATAAAGCGCCGCCGTCTTATAAAGCTGATCATCCGCAT
>CAJLXA010000026.1 GCA_905210485.1 uncultured Eubacteriales bacterium
TCCTTGCAGAATAGCAAGCAAATCCGGTGAGTACCCACACCGGAGCTTGCCATTCCGGCAAGCAATGCACGGCGGTACCCACTCGTGCGTTTTGCAAAACTTCAGCCTTGCTGACCTTTTGCAAAATCTTGTTGGGAAACATCCCAAACCCTTTAACGATTTCTAAGAAATTGGCTACGCTCCTGCGGAGCTGAATATCAATCTATCTTCGGAAAGTGAGTCATGGATTTTTGGGTTCACGGCGTTCAGGCAAATCCGGTTTTGCTGCATATCCGTCGATCGCCATTTTCCGAAGGTAAGCGCTCATATTCTCTATACCAAGCTGCGCCATCCTCGCCTTTATCAAGCTGAGTTCTTTTTCATCTACGAAGAATTTGACCTGTATCGGTCGCTTACGATTCCTGTTGTCTGGCATTGAGCGATCTCCGTTCTTTTACAGTTCAATCTGTTCGGGAAATGCTTCTTTTCGCATGATACCCCACATCTTGTCGATATAAGATAGCGTGTAAAAATTCTCATAGTAATGATAGTAGAAGGCACCTTTTAGCGTCATTTCATAAGTGCCGTTGTGTTCCTTGACAAGCCCTAATTGTTTGGCAACCCAAAGCTCGAATCCATACATTTTTTTCAATGACACACCAAAGAATTTTTCAAAATCTTCGGCAGTTACTCTCGTGCTGTATGCTGTCCAAAATAGCCAATAAACCATCCGTTGCCGCTTGGTAAAGCGAATTGTCAATGATGTGGCGAGGTTCCCGGAACGAATTCTTTCACAGTAGGAATCTACATCAAAAGTATTGATTTTGAATTGCTCTTTGAATAGACTCGTAGCAGAGCAACCGAATCCGAGGAAATTATCTCTGGTCATGGATGAGTAGTTTGCATCCGTTCCACTTGAGAAAGTCCAGATAGAATTTCGAGAGTATCCTTTTCCTAAACAGTATTGAGTAATGGCATCCAGCAACTCTCGTTTATCTTTTTTAGGCATTGCAGTAACGGGACTTTCTGTAAAAGTGAAATCAATGAATGGGTATATGGCAACGTGATTTGCCCCCAATAAAAAAGCAGTATCAATATCCGACTTCAAATCATCGTAGGTTTGTCCAGGCAGCGCAAAGATAAAGTCCATGGAAACAGTTTCAAAAGAAACGGCAGACAACGCAGACATCATTTCTGCGGTATCAATTTTCTTTCTGCCAAGAATCTTCTGATACTTATCGCAGAATGATTGAATGCCGATGCTGATTTTTGTTACACCTGCATCTTTCAACATTTGCAGCGTTTCCACATTCACATTATCGGGATGAAGTTCCAGTCCAATCCCCTCTGTGATAATAAAGTGCTCACTCAATGCATTAACGATTTCTTTTATACGGTTGGCTGCGAGTGCAGGTGTCCCACCACCGAAGTATAGGCTGGTTGCTTTTCTATGCTCCGCATGTTGGCTGCCCACAATGTGTATTTCTTGAATCAAAGAATCTATGTACCTATCACACAATTCAGCAGAATACCGCACTTTGCAATAAGGGCAAAAGTTGCAGATACTTTTGCAAAAAGGGATATGAACATACAGCCCAAGGTTTTCACATTCTGCATACGGCAATATCTGGTCATATCCATTTTTGAACGTAAATGGCTTCGCTGTCCGTGTAAGCCACATTCTCGTTAAACCTGTAATGAAGCTCATATTACTCCTAAATATACTTCAAGTATGTATGAAGCATCTCAATGATTATTTTGGGATTGCCTCTGAACAGAAGCGTATATTCAGCAACAAAAAAGTATCCGCATTGGTCGCAAAGGCCAGGAACATCTATACAGCGCCCGCAAGTAGACAACTTTCCGTTTTCCATCACTACGCACTGATGGCAAGGCGTAGGAAAACGATTTTCAATAAGATATGGAAACGCACTTTTTAGGTTGAATACAGGTGCGCCTTCTTTCATCATTTGAGTTATCGTATCACAGCACTTGGCTTTTTCCTCTTTAGTCAGAGCTAATTTTTTTGTGTCAGGATATGGTGTATGGAAATTGAATGATACTGCACGGACATTTTTAGTGTCACGAGCCGTTAGACAGACATCTCGTACATGATCTTTGTTGATTTGATTGATTGCCATATAGAAACAGATATTGTCTGCGGTAGCATTGCTGATGTTCTTCATGATAGTGTCGTAGGTGTCACCACGAACTTCATTATGGCGCTGCTTATCTCCGTCCAAGCTCAAAAGAATCAAATCTGCTTCTGGGAGATCAATGGGAAACGTTCCGTTCGTAACTACGTTGACGATGAGAAAACCCATGTTCTTTGCTTCTATAACCAAATCTCTGAGAGTGCGTTCGCCATCTTTCCAAAGAAATGTTTCGCCACCGCAGAAGAACAAAATGCGAACTCCCATGTCATATAGCCGCTGCATTTCTTGCCAGATCTGTTCATATGGATGGACGATTGCTGTAATATTGTTGACGGAACAGTGCTTGCAATGCAAATTGCATTTGTCTGTTAGGATTACAGTTCCAAGGATTGGTGATTTCTTTCTAAGCAGAATCGTCTTTATGCCAAAAGCAGCGAAGTGAAAAAAGGATGATAGCTTCATTTTTCCTCCATAGCTCTAATTGGGTATCCCTGAATAGTGTGTACACATTATATTATACTCATTTTCTTCTGCTTTTTCAAGATAATGTGGCATATTTCAGAGAATTAGTATAATCGGTTTATTCGCTCCGTTTGGGTCACTTTTCCTGCATGTAAAATAGTGATGCTTATTCAAGCAAAAATTTATGCTGCTATGTATAATGACTTCATCGTAAAGTGATTCTCTGATCCGTATAATCAATATGTTGAAATGTGGCCTTTTTCATGTTTCAAACTTAATCTATGTGAATAAATGAAGCCAGATATGCTCACTTTTGAACAAAGCCACACAGAGGGGAAAACAAGCAATTTTCAACCCTCAGATGTACAAAAACAGGCAGCACCCAACCGAAGCTGAGTGCCGCCTGTTTTGCTGTCCAATCCTACCTAGCAGCTGCCGATTTTGTAGTTTTCTCAAATTACTGTCTTATCGGCACACGGCAAAAGGTCGCTTCTTTTTGTTTGCATATCGCATAAAATGTCAACCAAAAGCGACATTTATGCGATTTTCATGTTTATACGACGGCAGAGGTGCGTGCCATGACTTTCAGCGGGATCATAAGGTTGCAAAAAAGCCTTGCAAGCAACAAAGGGTCACGGTAACGTTCGCCGAACGGCGGTACCGGAAACGGCGGTTCCTGATAGAGCGTATAGGTCCGGGCCTTGTAAAACGGCAATACGACGGACAGATAGGCTTCGCGGTCTTCGGCTGTAAAAGTAAGATCAAATCCGCCGGCGATAGCGGCCTGCAACATATAACGGCAGAGAAAGGGCGGGAGGGACAGTCGGTTTGCCACGTCGTTGGGAAGAGATTGTCTCTTTTCTGCCGGAGAGGAGAGAGGGACGGAAAAACCGAGGATCAGGGAATCTTCTTCCGTATAGGAAAAAGGACGTATTTTCTGTGAAACGGTCGTCAGCGTACGCGCCAGCAGGGAAAGTACGGTACAAAAGGACGTCGGCGTAAAGCATAGGGGCGCAACGGAGGCTTCACGGAAATCGGCGCAGAACGGACGGAAAATTTTCTGTTTTTCCAGTAGTTTTTCAACAAAACCGGACATTATCTGAAAGGTGACGACCTCTTTTCGGAGGCTGTAGCGGTCGGTGAAATATGCGAGGAGAGATAGAATGTCCGGCGCCGTTTTCGGCGCTTCGCCGGAAGCCGTTACCGTGTAGGGAACGCCGAGAACGGGTATACGGCATTGGCGGGACGTTTCTTTCGGGGACGGATTTCCGTAGACGCGTTTGCCGGCCGCGTCATATACGGTAAAGGTACATTCAGTCTGCTGTATAACGTACATTGTCTATTGTCAGACCCGCATAAAAATCGGTCGTTTGGCAGGCGTCCTGCAGGGCGTTTCCTATTTCGGTAAGGCGGCGATAAAAGCAGTTGGCTACATAGGAGGTGGCCAGTTCGTCATAATCGAACGCCGCAAGTTTTTCCTCGTCCAGAGGCAAACGTCTTACAATATAGTAGCCGTCGGGAGTGGCGACCGGTTCGCCGATTTCTCCTTCTTTCAGAGAAAAAGCGGTTTTTGCAAGACTGCTGTAATCGCCTTTTATGTCGTAACGTCCGATGCAGAATCCTCTTTTGATGGACTCCGGATGAATCCAACCGCCCGTATACTGTATGCAGAGATTGGTATATTCGTCAAGGCCGGCGTCTTTTTTCTGCAAAAGCGCGGCGTATGCCGTGTCCACTCTTCTTTGGGTGTCAGCCGCGGTCTCGCCGTTCAGAAACGGAATGTATGCGAATGTGATGCAGGCGCCGTCTTCGCCGAGGAAGAACGCGTTTACGTCCTCTTTTTTATATTGTACGGAGGCGTTATAGGCAACGGCCGCCGCGTATTCCGCCGCATAGGAACGGACGGAGAGACGGAAACTTGCGTCATTCATGCCGTTTTCTTTCAGTGCCTGCCGATAGGTCTTTTCGTCTTTATATCCGGCGTAGGTTGTGCCGTCAAATTCGCCGCCGGTCATGCTGATGGCGAGAAGGCGGCGGTATGTTTTTGAAAAATCCTTTCCGTCAAGGTCGACGCCGATTTCTTTTGCCATATCGAACGCGGCAAAGAAATCGGCCAGTTCTTTTCGCGCCTGCCCGTCGATCAGGCGGAAAGCCTCGGCACTGTCCATACCGTCGAAATAGGCGTCGTCACCGCCGGAAATCAGGTTTTTGCAACCGAGGAAAAAATACCGGTAAAGGTCGTAGGATACCTCATGGTCGCCGAGTTTCATGACGACGGTCTTTTCCTCATCGGTCGGTTTCACTTCGGGGTAGATGGTTTTGCGGACGCCGAAAATGAGAAAAAGGATAAGTCCGATAAGGAGAGCGGCAATTACGGCGGATAGAATATACCATTTCCGCCGCCCTTTTTTTCGGTTCGGAAGTGCGGTTTCTGCGTTTTTCATAGGATCTCCTTCGTTTTATATTTACTGTCCGACAGGGACGGGAAAATCATTGTGATTCGTTGACCGAGAACGGAGAACCGTCGGTAGCGACGATGCGGCCGTCGGGGAATATATAGAGTGCGGAGGCATTGTATTGCCGGATGAGGGGAAGGCCGTCTTCATACGGTAGCACGAACAGCGCGGTTGAAAGGGCGTCGGCAATGCCGCTGTCCGCGGCCGTTACCGAAACGGAAACATAGCGACGGGCGGGCATGGCGGTGTCGGGATCAAGAAGATGGTGATACTCCTGATTGTCTACCGTGAAAGTACGGATATAGGAACCGCTTGTGACGCAGGCCGCGTCGCAGAGAGGGAGCGTGGCTATATAGTTTCCGCCGAAAGGGGAACGAACGCCGATGATGAAAGAGGCGTTTCCCGGTTTTCTGCCGACGGTACGGATATTGCCGCCGGCATCAATGATATAGCCGTCGTACCCGGCGGCGGTCAATGCCGCCGCGGCCTTTTCTACAGCGTATCCCTTTGCAACGGCGCCGAGTTCCGCTTTTGCGGCACCGTCACGGATAAAAGCCGTGCCGTTTTCCGGGTCGAGAACAAGCGAAGCGATGTCGCTGTGCTGACGGGCGTCTTCCAGTGCCGCCGCGTCCGGAATGTGCGGATCGCCGTTCTGCGTATCGCGCATGGCTTCCTGCCAAAGAAACACCGCGCCTCCGAGCATGGGATTCATGGCGCCGTCCGTCGCGATGCACATGTCGCGCGCAAACGAGAGGAGCGAAAAAAGTTCGGCGCCGACGGCGACGGGATATTGACCGGCGGCGAGATTCAATGCGTAGAGTGTGTCGTCACCGCCGGGAGTATAAGCGTCGG
The DNA here is from genome assembly GCA_905210485.1 of uncultured Eubacteriales bacterium. GTDB lineage: Bacteria > Bacillota > Clostridia > Oscillospirales > CAG-272 > UBA1740. The sequence continues at coordinate 5,906 of CAJLXA010000026.1, forward strand.
AGACCCGGTGATATTCCGCAAGTATTCCGGAAACCAGATCGGCGGCTTCCGTAAAATCGGATTCCCGGTCGGCATAACCGGTCACGGTGATAACGGTATCGAAGTAATCGTATACGGTTTTCGTATATTTTTTTCTGCTTTCGGCGCAGGAGACGAGCGGCAGAAACGCAGAAGCAATCAGAAGATATGTCAACAATGATTTACATAATTTCATTATTCGCTCCCTTTCCGTTTTTCTTTATCCTGCATAAAAGAAGCGGACGTATTCTTGATTATCAGGGAAACAACGATGCCGATAAGCGTGCCGGCTATAACGCCGGACAGCATAAGGTAGGAAAGATAGAATAGGGGCGCCGTACTGCGAAAAACCAGAACGGCCGCAAATGTCTGACCGATGTTGTGGAGCATACCGCCCGCGGCGCTGACGCCGACGGGAGAGAAAAAGCGCGTATTCTTCAGAAGCATCATACCGCCAAGCGAAAGAACCGCGCCGCACAGACCGTAAAAGATGCTGACAGGGCCGGAGAAGAGAAACGCGGAAAGAAAGATCCGCAATATCGTTCCGGCGGCCGCGTCGCGGAAACGGGCGCGATACAGAAGAAAAAGCGTGACAAGGTTGGAGAGTCCGAGTTTTGCGCCCGGTATCATCGGAAAGAAAGGAATACAGCTTTCAATATAGGAACAGATCAGAGAAAAGGCGAGAAACAGGGACAGGAGGACGGTGCGGCGTGTTTTGTCAGACAACGGCGTCCACCTCCCCGTTTTGCCCTCCGACGCGTATAAGGACGCGTGCCGGAAGACAAATCAGCGTGTCGCCGGTTTGTTTTATTTTTCCCATCCGGCGGCAGGTGCCGTCGGGGCAGTCGGATTCCGAGATAAAGGCCTGTCCGTTTTCTATCGTCAGCGTCAGGTGACCGTACGGACTTTCGATCGGGTAAACGCCGTCTTTATCAAGCGGATATACGGCGGTCACACGGCCGTTTACGGAAACTGTTACGGCGTTGCCGTCGTCGCCTTTTGATTGCCATGTAAGAAACAGAACGCCGACAGAGAGGAGAATACAGAGAAAAATCAGAATCAAATCGCAGATGACGGCTTTTTTCGGATTTTCGTTCATGTGGACTCCTTTTATCGGCGTTCGCTGTTCCGGAGAACGGTTGCTTTAATAAAACGCGTCAGGCTTGCGGTGTTCCGCGTTTCAGACGGTGATAGCCGGAAAGATCGGCATAAATGATGGCGCCGGTCGGACAGGCCTCCGTGCAGGCACGGCAGGCTATACAGAGATTATAGTCAATACGCGCAAGATTATCCGTTACTTTGACCGCGCCTTTCGGGCAGACTTTTTCACATTTCTTACAGCCGATACAGCCGTTCGTACATTCGCGGCGCGTTACGGCGCCGGGAGCGTGGCTTGAACAAATAACGGCCACGCGTTCTTTGTCGGGCATCAACCGTATGATCCCCTGAGGGCATGCGTCTTTACACAGGCCGCATCCCACGCAGGAACGGGTGTCGATGTGTGCCACGCCGTCTTCGATACATACGGCGTTCTGCGGGCAGACGGCGGCACAGTCGCCGTATCCGATACACCCGTAAGCACAGGCGGACGGTCCGCCGTAAAACATTTTGGCGGCGGCGCAGGAGGGAATGCCGACATAGCGGTTATGAAGCGGCGCAACGCCGCAATTTCCGTCGCAGGAAACAACGGCAACGCGGCTTTCGACCTCGGCACATTCGCGGCCGAGAATCTTCGACAGTGCGGAAGCCACAGCGGCTCCGCCGGGAACGCAACGGTTGGTGGCCGGCGCGTCTTCGCCGAGGAGCGCTTTGGCATAACCGTCACAGCCGGCAAAACCGCAGGCACCGCAGTTGGCGCCGGGCAGAGCGCCGCGGACGGCGGGGAGACGTTCGTCTTCTTTGACCGCCATAAAGCGGGAAGAAAGCGCGAGAAGCGCGGCCGCAAGGAGGCCGAGCAGCGTGACGATCAGAACGGCAATGGCGATCTGCGCCCCGATATTTTCGCCGGTGACGGCCGCAACCGTACCGTCGCGGTAAAGCGAAGGCGCCTCCGTTTTCGGAGGAATAGCGATCAGTCCTTCAAAGCCTTTGAACGACAGGGAGACGATGGCGGCCGCCGCGAGCGTCAGCGGAAGTCCTTTCCATGAGGCGGGGGCGTCGGCATTTTCGGTACGCGAACGGACGCCGGAGAAGAGAATCATCGCCAGGAGAAAGCCGAGACCGCTTCCCGCGGCGGCAAAGACGGAGGTGAGAAAATTATAAGAAGCGGCGATATTGTCGACGGTGACGCCGAGAACCGCGCAGTTGGTCGTGATAAGCGGCAGATAAATGCCGAGCGAACGGTGAAGCGCGGGTATGTATTTTTTCATCGCCGTTTCAAGGAACTGTACGAGAGCCGCGATGACAAGAATGAACACGATGGTTTCAAGGTAATCAAGCGAGAAACGGGCAAGCAGGAAATAACGGATGGGGTAAGTGACGGCCGTTGCCGCGGTCATAACGAAAGTTACGGCGATACCCATGCCGAAAGCCTGCGAGGTCTTTTTCGATACGCCGAGAAAAGGGCAGATACCGTATACCTGATTGAACACACAGTTGTTGACGAAAACACAGGCAAACAGAACGATAAGGTAATTCATCATCAGATATCTTCCTCCTTTGTCGTGTCGGCGGCACACCGGCCGAGACATACGCCGGCCGAGGGGCAGCCGTCGCAGGAAAATTCTTTTTTCTTCGGCGCCTTGCCGTGCGAGAGAAAGACGGTCAGTGCCATCAGAGCGCCGAAGACGAAGAAGCCGCCGGCGGTTTTGGTGAGGATCGGAATACGGTAGGCGGAAAGTACCGGAATTTCGATTCCGAAGAAACTGCCGTTTCCGAAGACTTCCCGTACCGTGGCCATGACAAAGAGCGTACAGGTGAAGCCGAGACCCATGCCGAGACCGTCAAGCGCCGAATCCAGAACGCCGTTTTTGGAAGCAAACATTTCGGCGCGGCCGAGAATGATGCAGTTGACGACGATCAGATCAAGAAACGTACCGAGCGCCGCGTAAAGATCCGGCATATACGCGTGAAGAAGCATTTTGACTACTGTGACGAAGCAGGCGATGATGACGATGTAAGCGGGGATACGCACGGTATCGGGGATGCACTTGCGGAGCGCCGAAATGACGGTGTTGGAACAGACGAGAACAAACAGCGCGGCAAGACCCATGCCGAGCGCGCTTTTGACCGAGGTGGTCATGGCGAGCGTCGGGCAGGTGCCGAGGACAAGAACAAGCACCGGGTTTTCTTTCAGGATCCCGCGCAGAACGAGAGAAAGTTTACCGTTGGTTTTCATTATTGTTCCTCCTTGTTTTGCAAAGCGGCAAATGCGGTGAAAGCGTCACGTATGGCGCCGGTATAGCCGTTTGTGGTTTTTGTTGCGCCGGAAATGGCGTCAACGCCGGAAAGCGTTTCGTCTTTGCCGGCATATCGACCTTCGTATTCCGCCGTTTCACAGACTTTACCGTAGCCGTCCGTTTCGTTTGAGGACAGCGTTTTTACCGCGATGATCTTACCGTCGTTCCCGATGGCGCAGAGGATACGGAGGCCGGACGAGAAGCCGGAAGTTTCAAGCCGGAAGACATAACCCGTATGGCCGTTGTCGCGGTAGACCGCGGTCACGGTGGCGGGCAGGTTCGCCGTGTCGCCGAGCAGAGAGAAACCGTCGGCGCCGGGCATGACCGCGCGCAAAGCTTCCTCTTCGGCGGCGGCTTCGGCACGTTCGATCTCGCCTTTGGTAAAGGCGTTTGTAAGCGAGAGAAGGAGAGAGGCGGCAAGGCAGATTAAGGCAAGGGTGATAACCGAGCGGACAGCGGAGTTTTTCATTTTTTCTTACCTCCGAATGCATGAGGGCGCGTGAATTTGTCGATGAACGGAACAAGAATGTTCATCAGCAGTATGGAAAACGAAACGCCCTCGGGATAATTGCAGAAAAGACGTATGACGGTCGTGATAATGCCGCATCCTATGCCGAATACGAGTTTGCCGATCCGCGAAAGCGGCGTTGTGGCATAATCGGTGGCCATGAAAAACGCACCGATAAACAGGCCGCCGGACAGGACGGAGTACAGGGCGAAGACGGCGCTGCCTTTGACGATCAATGTGAAGACAAAGACCGTGCCGATGAAGGCGAGAGGCGCTTCCGCCGAAACGATGCGGCGGCAGAGCAGGTAAACAAAGCCGATAAGAAGCGCAATGCAACAGGTCTCACCGAGCGCGCCGCCCCGGTTTCCGAGAAGCATGTCGGTGATCGAGGGGAGCGCCTCCATGTCGTTTTTGGCAAGAAGGGCGAGCGGCGTCGGCGATGTTACGCCGTCCACGGCCGGAGTCATGAACCGCGTCGCCGTAGCCACGCCGGTTTCGGAAAAACAGGTGAGAAGTATGACGCGGGCAGTGGCGGCAGGGTTGGCAAAATTCTGACCGATACCGCCGAACAGCATTTTCACGAACGCAATGGCGACGATGTCGCCGAAGACCACCTGCCAGATCGGCATGGTGTACGGCAGGTTCAGCGCGAGTATCAGGCCGGTGACGGCGGCAGACAGATCGGACACCGTTGATTTTTTCTTTGTCAGGAGGCAGAAGAGGTGTTCGGAAAGAACTGCGGCGGCAACCGATACGACAATAACGAGAAGCGCGCGCATGGAAAAAAGAATACAGGAGGCAATCACCGCGGGGAAAAGCGCCACGAGAACGTTCAGCATAATGCGCGGCGTGGTCATATCGCTTTCGATATGCGGCCCCTGTGACAGAATGAGTTTCATTTTTTACCGGCTCCTTTCGCGGATTTGGCGGCGTCGGCCGCGAGGCGTTTTGCCAGTTTGTTCGTCTGTACGATCGGGCGGTGCGCCGGGCACACATAGGCGCAACAACCGCATTCCATGCAAAGGTTGACTTTCAGTTCGCACAGGGCGTCGCCGTCCCGTTTTTTGTAGGCCGCGGCAATCATCGGCGGCATAAGATTCATGGGGCAGTGCGAAACACAGCGGCCGCATCGGATACAGGCGGATGGTTCCGTGAGTTTTGCGGAACGTTCCGAAAGCGCAATCAGCGCGTTTGTGTTTTTCAGGACGGGCGCGGAAGTGTCGGGCATGGTGATGCCCATCATCGGCCCGCCGTACAGAATTTTTGCGGGCGGTTGTTTGAATCCGCCGGTAAAAGCGAAAACATCGGCAACGGGCGTGCCGATCGGCACAAGGACGTTCATCGGGTGCATGACGGCGTCTCCATCCACGGTGACGCATTTCTGGATCAGCGGCATGCCGGTTTTTATGTAGTTGGCAACCACGGCGAGCGTTGTGCAGTTGAGCACGATGACGCCGACATCAATCGGCAGTTTCCCCTCGGCCACGGTACGTCCGAGAATGTTATAGATCAGCACCTTTTCGCTTCCTTGTGGGTAGCGGGAGGGAAGAACCGCAATTTCCGTCTTTTCGTCCGGAAAATAGGTTTTCAGTTTCTGAATACATTCGGGCTTATTGTCTTCCACCGCGATAATGACGCGTTTTGCTCCGAGAAAACGGCGCAGAAGCGAAACGCCGTCCGCAATATCGTTTGTGCGATCCAGCATGGTACGGGTGTCCGACGTGATATACGGTTCGCATTCCGCTCCGTTTACGATAACGGTGTCGAGCGCGGCAAGATTTTTCGGCGAGAGTTTTATCATGGTCGGAAATCCCGCGCCGCCGAGACCTACGACGCCGGACGCGCGTACGGCGTCCGTGAAACTCTGGAAATCGGTGACTTCCGGCGGAACGAGGCCGGTATAGTAACGGTTTTCGCCGTCCGACGCGATGGTAATCGCATCGGTGAGCGCACCGTTTGCCAGGCGTATGCGGGACACGCTTTTTACCGTTCCGGATACAGGCGCGTGAACAAAAGAGGAAATCACGCCGCCCGGCTCCGCGACAGGCTGACCGATGGCAACGCTGTCTCCCGGCTTGACAATCGGTTTTGCGGGGGCGCCGATATGCATGACGGTCGGCAGGGTGACAAGCGCGGGCGTCGGCATGGCGACGGCGCGGAAAGATTTCGTGTTCTTACGGTGCGGAACTTTGACGGTATGTAATTTCATAAGAAAGGAAATTCACCTCGGATTCTTATATGTGTATAGTGCCGCGCGGTGCGGGGCATACTGCGTCATAAGCCCGCGGCGGGGCGGCATGACGGCGGAAAAACGACAAAGGTTGACATTTTTCGGCGGATATGGTATGATAGTAACGGGCGCTGTGCGCGGGTCTGTCAAAGCGCGTGCCCGTATAATTATAGTTATAATTATAGCAAATAAAAACCTGCCTGTCAATACGATAATTTCTGTTAAAAAATAAACGAATCGGAGACGATCATGCTTTCTTCAAATCAGAATCCGGAGGAAACGGTCACATTGAACGAGACAGACGGCAAGGTTCCCGGAAAACAGCAAAAGGGAAAACTTCTGCACGATGACCTTTGTACGCTTCTCGACAAGCGGGAGCGCGAAAGTCACGCGTTGTCTGCCGGCATCGGCTTTTATAAACTCTTTTGGTTTTTTGCCGTCGGCAGTGTATTCGGCACGGTGATCGAAATGGTCTGGGGACTTCTTGTAAGCGGTAAACTGGATCTTCGCGTGTCGATGGTGTACGGGCCGTTTAACCTGATTTACGGCATCGGCGCGGTGGCGCTGATTATTGCCCTTCATCCGTTAAGACATAAATCTTTCTTCCGGCTTTTCTTTTTCGGTATGCTTGCCGGATCGTTTGTCGAATATCTGTTTTCCTATTTGCAGGAAGTGCTGTTTCATACGCGTTCGTGGGATTACAGTAACTTTTTCCTGAACATACACGGACGGATATGCCTGTTTTATTCCGTCATGTGGGGATTCCTCGGCGTTGTTTTCACATGGTGGATCTATCCTGTGGTGTCGCTCATCCTGCTTAAGATTCCGCGTAAAGTATTCCGCACCGTCACATGGGCGCTTTTTGTATTCATGTGCTTTGACGGCGTGGTAACGGTGCTTTCTTTGCTCCGCTATGCGGCGCGCGCAAAAGGAATCGCCGCGACGAGCGCTCTCGCCGGCTTTCTTGACCGGCATTTTCCGGACGCGCGAATGGAATTTTTGTTCTACAATATCAAGGTCGTCTGACGGCGACAAAAAGAAAGCGGAGGGACTTCGGTCCTGCCGCTTTCTTTTTTATTGCTGTTTCGAGGCGTATTGCCCCGGCGTCGTGCCGGTGAGTTTTTTGAATTGGCGGATAAAGTGGTAAACGCTTTCGTATCCGAGCGCTTCCGAAACCTCGAGAACGGAGAGGGATTGTTGCATAAGAAGGTGCTCGGCGTGTTCGATCCGCGTACGGATCAGATCCTGCATCGGGGAAACGCCGAAAAAGTCGTGATAGAGTTTGTGGAAGCGGGAAGGACTGAGCGATACGCTTGCGGCCAGATCTTCCACGAAAAGCGGTTTGTCATACCGGAGCATCATGCTTTCACGCAGTTCGACGAATTTCGGATAGAGCGGATTATCTGTGAAAGGAGAGAATACGCGGCGGTTGCGGGAAGCAGTGAGAAACACCTCTTCGGTAAGCAGGGAAACGGCTTCCTCACCGTACGGCCGGTTCGCATACCGTTCGATTTCAAGGGACTGGATCAGACGCGTGAGAGGCGTGCCGTCCGAAAGCGAATATACGGTGTTGGTCTCAAGACCGTATTTCCGGAGAAGCGCTTCGCCCTCGCCCGGAAAGGAATCTTTCATATGAAACCAGTTGTGCAGGAGCGGGACTTCGTTGACATACAGCGCCTGTGCGCTGTGCGGTGCCACGATATAGAAATCGTCGGGCGTAATCGTCACCGGCTTCCCGTCTATTTCCACTTCGGCGGGCGTCAGAAAATGCAGGAAAATATATTCGTCTTTTACGTCTTCGCGCTTCAGCCGGAAGCCGACGCGTTCCGGCCAGAGCGCTTTGATGCGGGTAATCGTCATGATAAAGTATCGCCTTTCTCGTACCGTCCGGTTCCCGGACACTTTTTTATATCGGGAATATTATACCATAAATGATAGGAAAAGTCAATCGCCGAAAGAAAAAAGCATTGAAAAAAACGTTGCGACAGGGTACAATGAAACCATGAACCGATGCATGCTTTATTGTCGGTGTAAAAATATGATGACGGAAATTATTTAAAGGAGACGGCTTATGGCAGACCTCAGAACCGAATATCCGCGTCCTCAATTGAGACGCGACAGCTATCTTTCACTGAACGGAACATGGGAATTTGAAACGGACAACACAAGAAGCGGAATGGAAAGAGAAGTTTACAAAAAATCAAATCTTTCCGGAAAAATTACCGTTCCGTATTGCCCGGAAAGCACACTTTCCGGCATAGGAAATACCGATTTTATAAACGCGGTATGGTATCGTAAAAGCGTTGCGATGCCGGAAGACTTCAAAAACAAACGCGTCATACTGCATGTCGACGCCTGCGACTACGCGTCGACCGTATTTGTGAACGGCATTGCCGTCGGCTGCCATCGCGGCGGCTACACACCGTTTTCTTTCGATGTTACGGACAAACTGATCTCAGGAGAAAACAGCTTTGTGATCTATGCGGAAGACGATCCGCGTTCCCGTCGTCAACCGATCGGAAAGCAGAGCGCACGCCTTTACTCGGCGGGATGTTTTTATACGCGCGTTACGGGTATCTGGCAGAGCGTGTGGCTGGAGGCGGTGCCGGCGGGGCATATCCTTTCGATGCGCCAGTATCCGAATATTTCCGCTCCGGCGGTAACGCTTGACATCAAAGTAACAGCGGCGGCTATCGGCGAAAACATGCGTATCGTCGCTATGTATAAAGGCAAAACGGTAGGTACGGCCGAGGCCGTTATTCACGGCGAAAATGTTACGGTGACGGTACCGCTGACGGAAAAACATCTGTGGGAGATTGGCAACGGCCGTCTTTACGACCTTACGCTTTCGCTTTCCGGCGGTGATGACGTGACGTCCTATTTTGGCCTGCGGGAGATCGGTTGGGATAAAAACGGTATGAAACTGAACGGAAAACGGTTTTTCGGCCGGTATATTCTCGACCAGGGGTATTATCCCGACGGCATTTATACCGCGCCGTCCGACGCACGTCTGAAACAGGATATTCTCGATAGCATTGCGCTCGGTTTCAACGGTTCCCGCGCGCATGAAAAGATTTTTGAACCGCGCTATCTGTATCATGCCGACACGCTCGGTTATCTTGTCTTCGGCGAATTTCCCGGTTGGGGGCTGGATATCAGTCGTTACGACATACTTGACGCGGTGCTTCCCGAATGGCTTGAAGAGGTGGAGAGGGATTTCAGTCATCCGTGCATTATCGGGTGGTGTCCGTTCAATGAAACATGGGACGTTGACGGACGAAAGCAATGCGATGAACTGATCAGAACGGTTTACCGTGTGACGAAAGTGGTGGACGTAACGCGTCCGTGCATTGATACGAGCGGCAATTATCATGTGGAAACCGATATTTTCGACGTGCACGCTTACAGTCAGGATCCTGCGGAATTCGCGGAACAATTCGGAAAGGACGGCACGGTATATCCCGAAAGAATCAATGCGGAAACGGCGCGCCGTCAGAAATATGACCCCGAAAAATGTTTCATGGTCAGCGAATTCGGCGGAATCGGTTGGTCGCTTTCGGATAAGGCATGGTGTTACGGCAATGCGCCGAAAACCGCGGAAGAATTTGTTGCCCGCTATAAAGGGCTTGTAGACGTTCTCCTCGATTGTCCGCATGTTTCCGGTTTCTGTTACACACAGTTGACCGATGTTGAACAGGAACAGAACGGACTTCTGACGTATGACCGGCGGTTTAAATTCCCGCCGGAAGTTATCCGCGCCATTACCGCACGCAAGGCCGGAATCGAAGAAACGGAAGAATAAAGCGGCAGAGATATCATCCCGAAATTATCGGCAGAAAACGCCGGGCGAACGCTATGTTCGCCCGGTGTTTTTTCGACTTTCGGATGGATCGGCGTCGGGAAAAACGTTTTACGGGAAAATCGGATAAATTTACAGATAAGGCGACAAATATTTGTGCAATCTTATCAAAAAACGAACTTCCTGTTTTGTATATTGACAATCCGACAGCGTGAGGGTATAATAAAAATAATTCCCATTTTATTCCTAATATTATAGTGGATTCGGAGGCAAACGATGACATAATTTCCGGAAAACAGGGGCTCGTTTACAACGCATAGCCATGTGCCGCCCCGTTTCTTGTCGTGAAACGAAAGCGACGTATGCGGCATCATTGAAATTCGTTGCAATTTGTAAATTTTTATTGACAAATACGTATTCTTATAGTATTATAATTATATAGTATTATATTGAATCATTAAAAGGGGGTACGTCTTTTGTATGTTGATGTGCTCCTTTAAATTTTGTTTTGATATACGGGTGTTGAATGAATAATAATCTTCTGATTCTCGGCGCGGGACAATATGGTTCGGTGGCGAATATGAGACGATTATGATTTGAATGTTATAAGTAAGAGGTGAAGGTCACATGACAGATCGTACAAGAATGATTCCGTTTTCTCCTCCCGATATTTCGGAGGCTGAAATAAACGAAGTTGCCGAGGCTCTTCGTTCCGGCTGGATTACCACAGGCCCCAGAACAAAGAAACTTGAAAAAAAGATCGCCGAATGGATAGGCACGGAAAAATGCGTTTGTTTAAATTCCCAGACTGCCTGTGCCGAAATGGCGCTTCGTATACTTGGCGTCGGCAAAGGCGACGAAGTTATCGTGCCGGCTTATACATATACGGCATCCGCCTCTGTCATTGATCACGTTGGTGCGAAAATCGTCATGATTGATTCGCAGGAAAACAGTCTTGAAATGGATTACGACGCAGTGGAAGCCGCCGTTAACGAAAGAACCAAGGTCATAATCCCGGTTGACCTCGGCGGTGTGCCTTGTGACTATGACCGTATTTTTGATATTGTTGAACGTAAGAAGAATCTGTTCAGACCGTCAAATGAGATTCAGAAGGCTATCGGCAGAATCGCCGTGTGTGCGGATACAGCACATGCTTTTGGCGCAAAACGGCATGGTCAAATGGTTGGCAGCATTGCCGATTTTTCAAGTTTCAGTTTCCATGCAGTCAAGAATTTCACCACTGCAGAAGGCGGCGCACTGACATGGCGCACGATTAACGGCATCAGCAATGAAGATATTTATCATCAGTTGCAACTTCTCAGTCTGCACGGACAATCAAAAGACGCTCTCGCTAAAACAAAACTGGGCGCATGGGAATACGATATTGTAGGCACATGGTACAAATGCAATATGACAGACGTGGTTGCGGCAATCGGACTTGCACAGTTTGAGCGCTATCCCGCAATGTTGGCCAGAAGAAAAGAAATCATCGGGAAATATGACGCCGCGCTTAAGCCGCTTGGTGTAGAAACGCTTGACCATTACAATGCCGAACATGAATCATCGGGGCATCTTTATATAACTCGCGTACCGGGCATTACGCTTGAGCAGAGAAACGAAATTATCATAAAGATGGCAGAACGGGGTGTTGCATGCAACGTTCACTATAAGCCTCTTCCGATGCACATGGCGTATAAAAAACTGGGATTTGATATCAAAAATTATCCGAACGCCTATGCGCATTTCGCGAATGAGATAACCCTGCCGCTGCATACTTGTCTTACGGATGAGGATGTGGCGTATGTGATAGAGAAATACGTCGAGATATTGAAAGAGTATGTAAAATAATCGGAGGTGCGAGAATTGTATTCGGTACGCAAGTTGAGTAGATGTAATATTGCGAAACTTAAAACAGTGTCCGACATTCTTTATGAATGTGGCAAAGACATGGCCAAAAAGTATGATTTGCACCATTGGAACAATTCTCACATCAAAAATTATGTAATCGTTGCACTATGTGCCTTGAAAAACGATATTTATTTGGTGTATAACGAAAAAACACCTGTGGCGACATTTCAAACACGGAAAACGAAACAATCATTTTTGTTTCAAAAGTTAGCAACCGCCCCTGCGTTTTCCGGAGCGGGAATCGGGAGTTATTGTTTGACAGAGATTGAACGTTTGGCAAAAGAAAGCGGCTGTACGGAAGTTATTTGCGAGGTTTATGACAAAAGTGAGCACGCAAAGAATTTTCATGAACACAGGGGATATACAGTCTATGGCGCAACGGAGACATTGAAATATAATGAGTTGAAAATGCGAAAAGAGATTTAGGGATTTATGAAGAAAGTACTGATTATCGGTGCGGGTTTTTTGCAGAGTTTTGTCATAAAAAAAGCAAGAAGCATGGGATATGAAACACTGGCGGTAGATGCCGATCCGAATGCAATCGGCTTTCAATTTGCAGATAAGCATGAAGTCATCAATATTGTGGATGAAAAGGCATGCCTTGCTTATGCGCAAAATGAAAATATCAACGGTGTTCTGACAGCCGCAACCGATTACGGTGTTTTAACGGCCGCTTATATAGCAAAAGAAATGAATCTTGGCGGACTTGATTATGAGGTCGCAAAGTTGATAAAAAACAAGTACCGGGTGCGCAAGCGGTTGTTTGAAGCAAGGGTTGACGATACGGAGCAAGCGTATGAGGTGAATGAAAACACAGACACGAATGCTTTGTGTGAAAAATTATCGTTTCCCGTTATGGTCAAGCCCTGCGACGGTTCGGGCAGCAGGGGTGCCGCGCGTGTAGATGAAAAATCGCAGTTTTCCGGCGCCTGCAAAAATGCCGTTGCGGCATCAATTACACACCGAGCCGAAATAGAAACTTTTATCGTCGGTAAAGAATATGGCGCAGAAACGCTTGTTGCAAACGGAAAGGTATATGTTCTTGGCATTATGCGGAAGTGGATGACAAATCCTCCGTATTATGCCGAACTCGGGCATGCCGTTCCGACAGACTTGCCAAAAGAAGTAGAAGAAAGAGCAAAGCAATGCGTTGAAAATGCGATCAAGGCGCTTGGTATAAATTTCGGTTCTGTCAATATGGATATGCTTATTACTGCCGAAGGAAAGATACATATTATCGACATCGGTGCGAGAATGGGCGGCAATATGATAGGGCCGTGCATCATCCCGTACGGAACAGGTATTGATTATATGGCGAATATGATTCGCAATGCCGTCGGTGATGAGATTGACCTGACACCTCGTCAAAAGAGCGCCGTTGCTACCCGTTTGCTTGCTTTCGGAAACGGAGTAGTAAAACAACTCCCCGATTTTGAGAAGCTTGAAAAAGAATACGGAGTTAAAATTTATCATCATTTAGAGGTCGGTCAGACGGTTAAAGAATACCACACCAATCTTGATGGTTGCGGTTATATTGTTGCAAGAGCAGATAATGTTGAAACGGCTATAAAAAAAGCAAAAGAAGTATGGGAACTGATAGGAAAGACTATTTTTACGTTAGATTGAGGTGAGAGATATGGGCAGGCACGAAAGTGATGCAAGTGTAGAAGAGATTTACGAAAGCAGCAAAGAAAAGAAGAAATATAAAGGTTTGTATCAAATTGTTTTGAAACGCCTGATAGATATATTACTCTGCATTATTATCATTCCCTTTATTTTACTGGTAACCATTCCTGTTGCGATAGCTATAAAAATTGAAGACGGAGGGCCGGTTTTTTATAAGTCTCGCCGGCTTGGAAAAGGCTTCAAGGAATTCAATATGCTTAAATTTCGTTCTATGAAAGTAAACGCTCCCGACTTTAGAAATGATGATGGTAGCACATACAATTCACAGAGCGATAGCCGTGTGACCCGTGTTGGCCGTTTTATCCGTGAAACAAGCATCGATGAGTTGCCACAGTGCTTCAATGTGTTACTCGGACATATGAGTCTCATCGGCCCTCGCGCGGGCGATGTGGAGTCCAAAGATACATATGAAGAAGATGAAAAAGATAAAATGCTTGTTCGCCCCGGAATCAGCGGATATACGCAAGCATATTATCGAAACAGTATTAGCGTAAGAGAAAAAAGGCTTTATGATGCATGGTATGCGCACAACGTTTCTCTTTGGCTTGATATAAAGATTATTTTTAAAACGATCGCAACAGTTTTGAAAAAAGAAAACGTGTATACAAATAATGAGCCTGTCAAGGTTGAGGTTGCGGAAGAAGGAGTGCCACAGGAGGTTAATAAATGAGCAAGATATTGTTTATTTCCAATATCTCAAACAGAATAACAACGTTTGTTACTGCAAGTATTACAGTTGCCCATAGCTTGAATATAGATTTTTATCAAGCCGCGAATTGGCAGGATGCGGATCCGTCACAGATTGCAATCGATGAAAAAGCCTACGATATAAAAATTAAGAGTGTCCCGATTTCAAGGAATCCGTTTGCAAGAACAAATTGGACTGCATACAGAGAACTTATTGCGTTTATCAAACAAGAAAATATTGATTATATACATTGCAATACCCCGACAGGCGGCATCCTCGGTCGCTTGGCAGGCAAGAAGTGTAAGGTAAAAAAGATTATCTATCAGGCACACGGTTTTCATTTTTACAAGGGTGCGCCTAAAAAGAATTGGCTTTTGTATTATCCTATAGAAAAATGGCTTGCGCGCTATACCGACGCTGTGATTACAATCAATAAAGAGGACTTTGAGTTTGCCAAAAAGAAATTCAAATTAAGAAATCATGGTAAAGTTTATTACGTCCCCGGAGTGGGCATTGATGTAGCTCAATACAATCTTACCGAAAATGATCGTGAAAATAAAAGAAGGGAATTAGGGCTTTCTGAAAATGATGTTGCACTTATTTCCATGGGAGACCTGATAGATCGAAAGAATTATGACACTGCGATCCGTGCGGTTGCCGAAGCGAGTGAGCCTGCCTTACAGTATTTTATCTGCGGCAAAGGTCCTGAGGAAGAAAGACTCAAGGCGCTTGCAGATAACTTAGGCATTGCAAAACAGGTACATTTTCTTGGTTTCCGTTCAGACATCAAGGAGCTACTTAACGCTGCAGACGTTTTTCTGTTTACAACGAAGCAGGAGGGACTTCCTCGTTCTATGATGGAAGCCATGGCCTCGGGACTTCCTTGTATCGCAAGTAGAATCAGAGGAAATACAGATTTGCTTGATGGCACAGGGGGAGGTTTTCTGTGTGAACCGACCGACGTATCTGCATATGCTGAGAAGTTGAAACTCTTGGCAAGTGATAAGATTTTGCGTAAAACGATGGGCAGAAATAATCTCATCACGATACAGAAATTCAGCATTGAAACCGTCAATGGAGAAATCAGGAAAAAATATGAACAAAAATCGAATGGAGCGGTAACTCTTAATGAGTATATTCAATCCTTGCTTGACTATTTTCCACTGTGGGCAAAAAAACGAATTGAATTAAGTATTTCGCTTGACGCTTTTTTGTTGATTTCAGTAGGCGAATTAAATGCGAACAAAAATAATAGTGCAATTATTTCCGCAATGGAAAAGTTAAAAAACGAGAATCTTTACTACATTCTTTGCGGCGTTGGTGAGAAAAGGTCTGACCTTCAAAACCAAGCCGATAAAGCAGACTTGCACAACAATGTACGGTTCTTGGGTTACAGAAGCGACGTAAAGGAGTTGTACGAAGCTGCTGACTGTTTTGTTATGCCATCATTTCGTGAGGGACTTTCGCGTTCTATTATGGAGGCAATGGCGAGCGGTTTGCCTTGTGTAGTTAGTAAAATCAGAGGAAATAGCGACCTGATAATAGAGAACAAGGGTGGGTTTCTCTGCAAACCGTCAGATGTGGACGGCTTTGCGGAAACAATCAAATTACTTTACTGGAACAAAAATGTGCGTGAAGACATGAGCCGGTTTAATAAGATGAGAATTGAAAAATTTGACGTTTCGGAAGTAGAGAAAGAGATGAGAAATATTTACGCTGAAGTATTAGGAGAATAAGATGAAAAAGCGAGTTGTTTTGTTGCGTTCAAATCCGGTATCCCCCGATCCTCCTGTAGAGAAGGCGGCAAATACTTTAATTGCCAATGGATATGAAGTTGCTATTATAGGATGGGATAGGGGTAGCAATATAGCGGAGAGAAATGAAGCGTTGGCACTTGAACATGGTGTTGTAAAGATTGTTAGGTTTGGCATTCCTGCAATATTTAATGGTGGTATTAGAAAAAATCTTGTGCCCTTGACTAAATTTCAAAGCAGATTATATAAATGGTTGAAAAAACATAAGAATGAATACGATATAATTCATTCCTTTGATTTTGATACGGGTTTTATAGCAAATAGAATTGCCAAAAAATACAACAAGCAACTAATATATCACATACTTGATTTCTATATTGATTCGCATAATGTCCCCAGTGAATTTTTGAAATCAAAAGTAAAAAAAGCGGAATTTGCAATAATCAATAATGCCGATGCAACGATTATTTGCACCGAAAAAAGACGTGAGCAAATCAAAGGAACTAAGCCTAAAAAACTGGAAATCATTCATAACACACCGAAACCTGTTAATCAAATTGACGATAGTTTTGGTGAACTCGGAAACAGTGAGCGTTGCAAGATAGTTTATGTCGGAATTCTGGCGGGATCAAGATTTTTACGAGAGATTATTAAATTTGTAGAACAAGATGACAGATTTGAATTTCACATTGGCGGTTTTGGAATTATGGAAAATGAGGTTGTTGAAGCAGCAAAAAAATGCGAACGCATCTTTTATTATGGAAAGTTGCCTTACGATAAAACATTGTCATTAGAGCAAGCTTGCGACATTATGACAGCAATCTATGATCCGAAAGTCCCAAATCATAAATTTGCCGCACCAAACAAATTCTACGAGTCGTTAATGTTGGGCAAACCAGTCGTCATGGCTCGGAACACGGGCTTTGATGAAATTATCGAGAGTAACTGTATCGGTTGTTTGATTGAATTTGATGAAGAAAGTTTATCCAGAGGATTAAACGAACTGATAAATGAAAAAGAAGAGTGGTCTTCTATGAGTGAGCGAATGAAAACGCTTTACAAAGAGCAATATAGTTGGGCTGAAATGGAAAGACGACTTGTTAAATTGTATATGGAATTAGATCGATGAAAAAAATACTGATTGTAAATAACAATTTGGATATGGGCGGTATTCAAAAATCACTTGTGAATTTGCTAAAAGAGGTACATAGCAGTTATGATATTACGTTATTACTTTTCAGCAAGAGCGGTGCGTTACTAAAGGAGGTTCCCGAGGACATTAATATTATAACACCAAATAGATGCTATCGAATGTTGGGGTTGACAAAAGCTGAGTTGACAAAGTATCCGTTTTTGTTTTGCTTAAAATCCATATTGGTGAAGCACGCATCCATTTTTTCAAGAAAAAGTGCAATGAAGATATTGGGCTTGTTTCAAAGAAAAATTAAAGGCTACGATCTTGTAATTTCATACTCACATTTGTTTAAGTATAAATACTTTGCAAACGGTTGTGCAGATTTTGTGTTGGACAAGACGATTGCAAAACAGAAAATATGTCTTGTTCATTGTGACTATCTTAATTCCGGAACAATTTCCGCGCAAAACAACAACCGATATTCTGAGTTTGACAGAATTGCCTGCTGTTCGGATTCTGTAAGAAAAAGATTTTTAGATGGTAGTCATATGTCACCAAACAAAGTATTTACATTGAGAAATTTCTATGATTTCAGCATTGTTAAACTTGCAAATCAAAAGCCACATGTATATGAGGAAGACAAAGTCAATCTGTTGACAGTAGCGCGGCTATCTCCTGAAAAAGGAATAGATAAAGCTATTGATGCCCTTTATGCCACAGGAAGGAAGAATATCAATTATTATATTATCGGTGATGGTCCTCAAAGAAATGCATTGGGAAAAAAAGTGAAGAATTATTGTATGGGGGAACAAATAATCTTCCTTGGCGAACAGCAAAATCCGTATCAATATATGCTGAATGCCGATTATTTGTTGGTGCCGTCATTGCATGAAGCCGCACCAATGGTTTTTGACGAGGCTAATATTTTGGGCTTGCCTATAATATCCACTAACACCACCTCTGCGCGCGAGATGGTTGCGTGCAATGGAGGGGTAATAAGCGAGACCTTCGATGAGCTGGAAAAAATATTGATGAATTTAAAGAAGAGAAAAACACGAAAAGAAACGTTGATGACAAATGAAATACAGATAGAACAGCTATCTTGTTTGGCAAACGAATAGGGGAAGTACGAGGAACTGCGGTAAATGTGCAAGAAAGACAAAGAAATTTTTGGATTTAGCAGAACTATGTTTTTACAGTGCATAATTCTGTTTTTGGGTATATGTGGTGGGGTATGGATTAACAGATTTATCTATGTGCTTACGGCAGCATTTACTATACTGATATGCTTCACGAAAGATATTAATAATATTTATTATCATTTGCTCTTCAGTATCTCATTTACTGTAATATATAAGCTTGATCCTTCCGCGACTTCTTTCTTTGCATATGTAATGATTGCGGCAGGTATAATATTGATATTTCGGATCAGAACTTTCACTGTGACGCAATTGCTTTTTATATGCCTTTTTTCCGCATATCTAATAGTAGGAATGGGGAATAACTATACAACTGCAATAAAAATGATTATGGGAATGATCTTGTTTTACTTTTTTGTAAGGGTAATCAAGGTTAACGATTTTAAGAATCATATTATGGCCTTTACATTGGGCGTTATCGGCAGTTCAATCTTAGGGACTTTTCGTAATTCTCTACCGCAATTATCGGAATATTTTAAAACTGAATATACATTGTATAACAGTGCCGGTTTGACATACAGATTTACGGGATTGAATTATGACCCGAATTTTTATTCTATGTCAGTTATATTTGCAATCGTCCTTTGCATGATTCTGCTAATGAATAAGACAGGTAACAAGATACTCATGTGGACGCTACTTGTTTCCCTGATTGTGTTTGGATTTCAATCCTACAGTAAAATGTTTTTATTGTCGGCAGTAATAGTGGGGATTATATCCATAGTATATATGCTGAGATCCCCCAAAATGATTATGATTGCATTGGCATCGTTACTTACATTAGGAACAGGTGTTGTAACGTGGCTAAAGCGGATCGGTTACATGGATATAATGCTTAGTAGATTGTTCGAGGGGGATATTTCAACGGGACGCTTCAAAATATGGGGAAGTTATTTTGAGTATTTAAATCGTTCACCATTGACCTTTTTCTTTGGAGATGGAATAGGGACGAAATATCTCTCGGTTGGAGGTCCTCATAATACTTATATAGAATCGGTGTTTTTGGTCGGTGTACTGGGAAGTATGCTCTATTTGCTTATGATAATCTCAATATTCAAATGCAAAAAGTATAATGGGGAAAAGCGGATTATAAATTATTTGTTACTTTTTGTATTCTTAATAATGGTTGGCGTTCTCGGTTGTTTTACAATAAACGAATTTTCTTTTTATTGTATGCTTATATGGTTAGGTTTGAATATTAATGTTGCAAGTAAACGTAGCAATTTGAAAGCGGGGTGAATGTAAAATGTATAGCGTAATAGTGCCGATTTACAAGGTCGAAAAATATCTTCCGCTGTGCATTGAGAGCATTCTTGTACAAACAAATAAAGATTTTGAATTGATTTTGGTTGATGATGGTTCCCCGGATAATTGTCCGATAATTTGCGATGAATATGCCCAAAAAGACGACAGAGTTAAAGTGATTCATAAGAAAAACGGGGGCGTGGTCAGCGCAAGAAAAGCAGGACTTGAAGTCGCACAAGGAGAATATGTTTGCTTCGTTGATGGAGACGATTTTGTTTCCATGGACCTGCTTGAAACATACGAGCGAGAGTTTTGCCGCCAAAATGTCGATGTGATTTGTACGGGTTATTCATCATATTACAATGAGCACAGAATCGTAGCAATACTTCAGTCGGGAACAAACAGAATTTATAGCAAGAGTGAACTGCAAAAAGAGGTATATCCTCAAATGCTTTCGAGAAAACCGTTCTTTTCATTTTATATACATCCTTCTGTTTGGTCAAAGTGTTTCAAAAAAAGCATTGCTGAAACGGTATATAAAAGTATTCCGGACGAAATATCTCTTGGCGAGGATGTAGCAGCCACCTATCCGGCACTTTTAAAAGCCGAATCTGTCAGCATTTTGAACTATACCGGATATATGTATAGACAAAATCTGAATTCAATGACGCATGTATACGATAGAAATTTGTACGAAAAAATTAGGAACCTGATTGTATATTTGAAATCTATTGAAGAGCAAACAGGATGGCAAGCCGGAAGTCAAATCAACGAATATGCAGTATATCTTCTGATTCTGGCCAAAAATAACGAGTTTAAGTACAATCGAGAAGAATCGTATGGCAATAAAAAAAGAAATATGCAAAAATATCTGAATGATCCATTGTTTGCAGAGATTTTACGAAGCGTGAAAATAAAGGGATGGAAAAACAAATTCATGATATTCTGCTTCAAAAAGAAATTGCTGTTGCCGATAAATGTGTATGAAGCAATATTGCAAAAGGTAAGGAAACAATGACTCACGGTCGCACAAAAAACGCAATGCTCAATGTTGTATTTTCGCTGATACTGCAAATTGTAGTATTTGCGAAAGGTCTGATACTGCCGAGGCTGATTGTTCCCGTATACGGTTCAGATGTTAACGGGTTGGTCTCGTCAATCACTCAATTTTTGACCTACATCTCTTTGTTAGAAGCAGGTGTTGGGAGTATATTCAGAACCTCATTGTATAGACCGCTTTCAACCGGTGACATGGACGGTGTTTCGGGAATAATAAATGAGCAAAAGCGTTTCTATCGTAAAATAGGTGTCATATTTGTTTTTTATGTGATTGCACTTTGTGCATTCTATCCGTTGATTGCCAAAACGGACATATCAAAGCCGTA
This sequence comes from uncultured Eubacteriales bacterium, assembly GCA_905210485.1. Classification (GTDB taxonomy): domain Bacteria; phylum Bacillota; class Clostridia; order Oscillospirales; family CAG-272; genus UBA1740. The sequence continues at coordinate 26,859 of CAJLXA010000026.1, forward strand.
TATTATTTCTTTGATTTTAATTTTGAGCATAAGCACTTTTGGTGAATATTTTGTCTCTCTTCCGTATTCATCTTTGCTTTCTGCTGATCAGAAAATAAGAATAAGTTATATTGTCAGTATAGTATACACAATCACCAATATTATCGTATCGCTTTTTTGGGTGAGTCTTAAAGCCGATATTCGTCTAATTTATTTGTCGATGTGTGTAATTGGCTTATTACGTCCCTTGTTTTACACATTGTATGTGAAAAAACATTACAAATTGAATAAGAAGGTGCAACCCGATAAAACGGCGCTAAATCAGCGCTGGAACGGCATGGTTCATCATTTTGCGTATTATATACATACAAATACGGATACTGCAATTTTGACAGTATTTATCGGTACCGCTATGGTATCTGTGTATAATATTTATGGTGCAATCATTTTGGGAATAGAAAAAATAATTACTTCAATTTCTACCGGTGCGGCAGCAGGTTTAGGCAATCTTATTGAGTTAAAAGATGAGAAACAGATTAATAAAACAGTTAATCAGTTTGAACTGATACAAGGTGGCTTGGCAACAGTATTATACACCATAACGGCACTTTTACTAATCCCATTTATAAGAATCTATACTGCTGACATGACCGATATGAATTATATACAACCGACTTTCGGTTACGTTCTCATCATCGCGGAGGCAATATATTGTTTTCGTTGTATTTACAGTACCGTGTCAACCAATGCAAACAAGTATAAAGAAACACAACCGGGTGCCATTTTTGAATGTATTATCAATCTTGTTATATCGTTAATTTTGGTGTTAGTTGCACGAATGGGAATTTTGGGGGTAGCTATCGGTACAGTCATAGGTATGCTGACAAGATACATTTTTGAGGTTCTTTTTCTTTCAAAAAATGTGTTATTAAGACCTGTAAGCAAGGCAGTCAAAATGTTATGTGCAAGTATACTGGTGGCGTCGGTATCTATTGTGGTATGCAATTTGCTTTTGGATTATTCCCGGATAGAAAATTTGCAAATGTGGTTTATATTTGCAATAATCACTTCGGCAGTAGTAGCGGTTACCGCTTTATCGGTATATTTTATATTTTATAAGAAAACTATAAAATCGTTGATTTCGCGTTTGATGAAGAGAGGACAAAAATGAAAAAAATAGGTTTGGAAGAAATTAAGGAAATAGAACTTGATATATTGTCATACATAGCTGATGTTTGTAAAGAGAATAATCTCCGATATTGTTTGTGCGGCGGCACTCTTTTGGGGGCTGTCAGGCATAAAGGGTTCATTCCGTGGGACGATGATATTGATATTTATATGCCTCGCCCTGATTATGATAAATTTGCCGAATTATTAAGCCAAAAAAAAGGAAAGTACCGGATTCTGTCAGCAGGACAGGAAAACTATTATTACAATTTTGCAAAGGTTGTTGATAGTGAGACTGTATTGATAGAGTATGGTTGTTTGCCGCTTGAGAATATGGGAGTTTATGTTGATATATTCCCGTTGGAGGGAATGCCTTCTAATGAAGCGGATCGTAAAAAGCATTTTAATAAGTTTGATAAATTAAGAAAGAGAATAAACAGTTATTCAAAACAAAAACCAAAAATCAGAAGAAATCTTGTCCAATATATTAAAAGCAGATACTTATACTGCGCTAATAAAAAATCAAGCCTATTAGAATTTCAAAGAGAATATGAGAAACTTGTAAAAAAATATAACTATGATGAATCGGTATATGTCTATGCAACGGGTGGGGCTTATAAAGAG